>CAXTJS010000001.1:0-14546 GCA_964244605.1 uncultured Terriglobus sp.
CCAGCACGCCGCGTCCGCCATGGAAGGCGGCGTCCAATGCAATCTCTACGTCGCCCACCAGGATCAACTCGCCTGCCACGTATTGCGCGAAGGCGGCAGTCAGCCAGTCTGCGACCAGCGGCACCGTGACGCCCGCGGCACCGATGCAGGTTCGCGACACCTCTGACAGGGAATGCCCGCTTCGGGCTTGCAGCTCCAGCAGTGCCGTCTCTAGGTTCTGCGCCGCAACCTCAGCGGAAACACGCATGCGCTTGATGCTGCCGCCCTCGGCGCGCGCAATCTCGCGTGTCTCGTCGGCCAGCACGTAGGTTGTGGTCGTGCCGCCTGCATCCACCGCCACGTACAAAGAGAAGTCCCTCCGAAGCCTGTGGTCCGAATATGTCGCGCTAGATGTGGATTGTCCAGCCGAGCTGTTCGAGCTCCCGCTCGATGTCGGCAAGCGCAACCTCGAGCGCGGAGCGGCGATGCGGGTTCGCCGTGCGTTCTGAAAGCACACGCTCCCGCTGCATCTGCAAGCCCTGCAGACGGCGCTCGCGCTCCAGGCTGGCGGCACGGCCGGTCGCAGCCGCTACCTTTGAGGTCGTCTCGGTTTGCCCGCTCTGCTGTTCTTCCACGTTCTTGCTCTCCCAGCCACGCGCCATATCGCTATTCTTATGACTGAAGGGATGCAGGTGCGCTTCCTGCGTGGGCGGTAGGTGCCTGTTCTCATCGTGGGCGTTGTTCGCTTGCTCCGCGCGATAAACGGATACGCGCTCGTTTCGGCGGGCGGCTTGCCACCGCTCTCAAACGTCTGTAATGACGGGCTGCTAAACCAGAACAGGGGGCCAGCGAAGAATGTGGATCGTCCGGCTGGCGCTTCGGCGCCCTTATACGTTCGTGGTGATGGCGGTACTGATTCTGGTGCTTGGCGTCGTCTCCATCGAGACCATGTCGACGGACATCTTTCCGTCGATCGACATCCCCGTTGTCAGCGTCGTGTGGACCTATAGCGGCACCAGCCCCGAGGAGATGGAGCGGCGCTTCACCACCATCAGCGAACGCGCCATGACGACCGCCGTCAACGACATCGAACACATCGAGTCGCAGTCAGTCAGCGGCGTCTCCGTCATCAAGGTGTTCTTCCAGCCGGGCACGCATATCGACGCGGCCGTGGCGCAGGTAACGGCCGTCAACCAGACGATTCTGCGCATTCTGCCGCCCGGGTCAACGCCACCGTTCATCCTGCAGTTTTCCGCGTCGAACGTGCCGATCCTGCAGGCGGTACTGTCGTCGAACAAGCTCTCCGAGGCGGACTTGTACGACCTTGGCCTGAACTTTCTGCGCGTGCAGCTGGCCACGGTGCAGGGCGCGCAGGTGCCCTCACCCTATGGCGGTAAGGCGCGGCAGATCATGGTCGACCTCGACCCGGCCGCGCTCTACAGCAAGGGCCTGTCGCCGACGGATGTCGTCAATGCGCTCACCGCGCAGAACCTCATCCTGCCCTCGGGCGACGCCAAGGTCGGCCTGACCGACTATATCGTTCGCACCAACGCGTCGCCGCAGGTGCTGACGCAACTGAACGACCTGCCCATCCGGCAGGTGAACGGCGCGACGATCTATATCCACGATGTTGCGCAGGTGCACGAGGGCTTTGCCGTGCAGCAATCCATCGTGCGCGTGAACGGCCAGCGTTCAGCGCTGATGACGATTCTGAAGGCCAGCTCGGCATCCACGCTGGACATCGTGAAGCGGGTGCGCGAGCGCATGCCGGCCGCCATTGCCAACCTGCCGCAGCCCGCGCCGGAGATCAAGCTGCTGTTTGATCAATCGATCTTCGTAAAGGCCGCGCTGCAAGGCGTAGTGAAAGAGGCGCTGATTGCCGCGACGCTCACGGCCATCATGATCCTGCTCTTCCTTGGCTCGTGGCGATCGACCGTGATTATCGCGGTTTCCATTCCGCTGTCGATCCTGGTGTCGATCATCGTCATGAAGTTCCTCGGCCAGACGCTGAACACGATGACGCTCGGCGGACTGGGCCTGGCCGTTGGCATCCTGGTCGACGACGCCACGGTCGAGATTGAGAACATCCATCGCAATCTCGGCCTGGGTAAGCAGATTGAGCCTGCAATCCTGGACGGCGCGGCGCAGATCGCGGTGCCTGCCTTCGTCTCGACGCTCGCCATCTGCATCGTCTTTGTGCCGGTGGTCTTTCTCTCCGGTGCGGCGAAGAGCCTCTTTGTGCCGCTGGGCATGGCGGTCGTCTTCGCCATGCTTGCGAGCTACCTGTTGTCGCGCACGCTTGTGCCCACGATGGTGAAGTTTCTGCTCGCGAAGGAGGTCGACGTCTACGCGCTCGCGGAGGCGGAGCACTCCAGCGGGCATCGCCTCTCTGCCGGTGAGCTCGCCGAGATCGAACAGAAGCGGCGTGGACTCGGGGCGATCTGGCGCACGCACTTTGCCTTCAACACCGTTTTTGAGAAGCTGCGCTCGCGCTACCAGCGCCTGCTTGACTGGACGCTGGCAAACACCACCTTCACGCTCACCTGCTTCGGCATCTTTCTGCTGATCTCGTTCTGCACCATTCCCTGGATCGGCCGCGACTTCTTCCCGGATGTGGACGCGGGCAGCTTCCGCCTGCACGTGCGCACGCCGCCAGGCACTCGCATTGAGCAAAGCGAGGTCGTCTTTGCACAGGTGGAGGACACCATCCGTCAGATCATTCCGGCGAAGGAGCTGAACACCGTCATCGACGACATCGGTGTGCCGAACGGCTCCTTCAACCTGGCCTTTGGCGACGGTTCGCTGACCGATGTGCAGGATGGCGAGATCCTGGTCTCGCTGAACGAGGACCACCATCCCACTGCGCGCTACCGCGACCACTTGCGGAATGTCTTGCGCAAGAAGTTTCCGGAAGAGGTCTTCTACTTCCAGGCTTCCGACATCGTGAACCAGATCCTGAACTTCGGCCTGCCGGCGCCCATCGACATCCAGATCAGCGGTCGCCTGGCCGCGGCAAACTTCGCCACGGCCCAGGCAATCCGCCGTGACGTTGCCAGCGTTCCCGGCGCAGCAGACGTTCATGTGCACCAAGTGCTGTACGCACCGGAGCTGCGGGTGAACGTGGATCGTACCCGTGCGGAGAACGTGAATCTTACCGAGGCCAACGTCGCCAACAGCATGCTGTATGCGCTGGCCGGTTCCGGCACGGCTACGCCCAACTACTGGTTGAACCCGCAGAACGGCGTGAACTACTCCGTCGTGGTGCAAGTGCCGCAATACAAGCTCGACTCCATCGACAAGGTAAGTGCGCTGCCCATCTCCACGCCACCTGCGCCAGGCACCACGCCCCTCACGCCCAGCAACGGCAACGGCACGGCACCGCAGGCGCAGCTGCTCTCAAATGTGGCCCAGATTCAACACACCAGCTCAGCCGGTATTACCAACCACTACAACGTGCAGCCGGTGTATGACGTGTTCGTCAACCGGCAGGGCCGTGACCTGGGCGGCGTGGCGAGCGACATCAACACCGTCCTGAAGAAGTACGAGGCAAAGCTGCCCCGTGGCTCGGTACTCACCGTACGCGGGCAGGTGAAGAGTATGCAGGACAGCTTCACCGGGCTCGGCCTCGGCATGCTATTCGCCGTCGCTCTCGTGTATCTGCTGATGGTCGTGAACTTTCAAAGCTGGCTCGATCCGTTCATCATCCTCATGGCCTTGCCGGGTGCCGCCTCCGGCATCCTGTGGATGCTCTTTCTTACCGGCACCACCTTCTCCGTGCCGTCACTAATGGGCGCGATCATGACGGTCGGCGTGGCCACGGCGAACTCGATTTTGATGGTGACTTTTGCCAACGACCAGCGCAGCGCCGGCATGAACAGCGTGCAGGCGGCAGCCTCCGCCGGCTTTACGCGCCTGCGCCCTGTGCTGATGACAGCACTCGCCATGATCCTGGGCATGCTGCCCATGTCGCTTGGCATGGGCGAAGGCGGCGAGCAGAATGCGCCGCTCGGCCGCGCTGTGATCGGCGGCCTGATCGTGGCGACGGCAACCACTCTGGTCATCGTGCCTATCTTCTACTCGCTGTTGCGCAAGGCACCGCCGCTGGGTGCGCAGGCAGAAGCAAACGTGGAGGAGCAGGTTCTTGAGCACGCGTGAGCCTTCTCCAAGAGCACTCAGCCTCAACCGGTATCGTTGACGAAAGCACCAAAGGAGCCCTGTACGGAATGGCCCAGAACTTTGTCGACCAGCCCCTGGCAAGCGAACACGATCCCCGCGCGGTGGCCGGTGACGCAAACCCGCCGCGCCGCGGCCCGGTGGCTGCCGCAGCCGCAGGATTCTTGCTGCTGGTGCTTGTTGGTGTCGCCTTCCTCATCCCGAAGCTGCACCATCGTGAGGCCCTGGTCGACCAGACACGTGTGGATGCCGGGCCGCCTCCTGTTGTGGTCACGCGCGTGCAGTTCGGCAGCACCAGCAGCAAGCTTGAGCTGCCAGGCAGTGTGCAGGCTTTTGAGCAGACGCCCGTGTACGCCCGCACCTCAGGCTATGTGAGCCATCGCTACGCCGACATCGGCGACCATGTGAAGACCGGCCAGTTGCTCGCTACCATTCAGGATCCGCAGACGGAGCAGCAGCTTCGGCAGGCGCAGGCCAACGTCTTGCAGTTGCGCGCACAGCTTGCGCAGGCGCGCGCCAATGCAAAGCTGACCACGCTGAACAACCAGCGCTTTGAGCAGCTCTATAACGAGGGCGTCGTCTCGCGTGCTGCGGCCGACCAGCAGGTCGCGCAGGCCGGAGCGAATGACGCCACCGTGCAGGCGGCGCAGGCCAACATCGCCGCGGGCGAGGCAAATGTTCGCTCCCTGCAGGAGCAGGCCGGCTTCTCGCGTGTGCTGGCACCCTTCACAGGCACGATTCTCTCGCGTGGAATCGACACGGGATCGCTCATCTCCGCCGGCTCAGCGAGCACGGTAACGCAGCTGTTCACCATCGCGCAGTCTGATCGCGTCCGCGTCTTCACCAACGTGCCGCAGAGCAGCGCGCCTGCCGTGATGAGCGCGCGCACCGCGCAGGTGCAGTTCCGTGAATTGCCGGGACAGGTCTTCAGCGGTGCCGTGACGCGTACGTCGTCGTCCATCGATCCCACATCGCGAACGTTGCTGACGGAGATCGACCTGCCCAACGCTGACGGCAAGATTCTGCCGGGCATGTATGCGACGGTGCAGTTCGACACGCAGCGCGCAAGCCCGCCGCTGCTCTTGCCGGCCAACGCGCTGTTCGTGCGCAATGCAGGTCCGCAGGCGTTTGTGGTGGACAGCAACCGCATCGTGCATCTGCGCAACCTGACGCTCGGCCGTGACTTCGGCGCGACGACGGAAGTCGTCGCCGGACTGAAGGCGGGCGACACGGTTGTGTTGTCACCGGGTGACGGCGTGACCGATGGCGCCAAGGTCGACCCGCAGAGCGGCAGCGAATGAGGCGCGCGTAGGATGCAAGCAGTGGCAAATGAACAAGCAGTTCAGGGCATTGTGCGCCTTCGCGGTTTGCGCAAGGTCTACAGCGGCAAAGAAGAGGTTGTGGCCGTCGACGGCATCGACCTTGACGTTCCTGCCGGCTCTATCTACGGCCTGCTTGGCCCCAACGGCGCGGGCAAGACGACGACGATCTCCATCTGCACCAGCCGCGCGCTGCCCACGACCGGAACGGCCCTGATTGCGGGCGTGGATGTGGTGCGCAACCCATCGGAAGCGCGCAGGCACATGGGCGTGGTGCCGCAGTACAACACGCTGGAGCGGTCGTGCACGGTGGAGGAGAACCTGCAGTTTCATTGCATGTACTTCGGCTTTTCCAGCGCGGACGCAAAGCGGCGCACGGCGCAGTTGCTGGAGCAGTTCCACCTCACAGAGCGTGCGAAGGCTTACCCGAACCAGCTCTCCGGCGGCCTCGCGCAACGCGTGCAGATCGCCCGTGCCATTGCGCATCATCCACAGGTGTTGTTCCTGGATGAGCCCTCTGCGGGGCTGGACCCGCAGAGCCGCATCGCCATGTGGGAGGCGGTGCAGGGGCTGCACAACGAGGGCATCACCGTGGTGCTGACGACGCACTACATGGAAGAGGCCGACGAGCTCTGCGACCGCCTCGCCATCATCGACCACGGCAAGATCCTGGTGGAGGACACGCCTGAGGCGCTGAAGGCGTCGCTCGGTGCGAGCAGTATCTTTGAGCTCGATCTGCGTGACAGCGGTGAGGCGTTGCAGCACCAGCTGTCTGCATTGCCCGGCGTCACGGGATTAGAGACGACGGTAAAGGGTCTGCGTGTGCTGGCCAACAACGCCGAGGGTCTACTGCCCAGCGTCGTAAACGCGGCCAGCGCCTTCGGCCTGCGCGACATGCGCATTACCGAGCCCACGCTCGAAACCGTCTTCATCCGGCTTACGGGCCGCGATCTGCGCGAGTAGTAAGGATCCTATGTCAACCGCGATTGCACCGGCAGTGCCGGTACAGCCTTCCCGCACCGCACAGTACGCACGCGCCTTTGCCGGTCTTCTGCTGCGCGACCTGCATGTGCTGCGGCGCGAGCTGTTTCCCTTTGTCGTGCGCGTCTGCATGAACCCGCTGCTCTTCCTCTTTGTCTTTACGTATGTGCTGCCGCACATGTCCGGCGGTGCCGCGATGAACCCGACGGCGAGTATGGCGCAGGGTGCGGGCGCAAACTTCTCCACCGTGCTGCTGCCCGGGCTTATGGCGGTGGGCATTATGTTCTCGGGCATTGCCGCCGTGGCACTGCCGCTGGCGGTGGACTTCGGCAGCACCCGCGAGATCGACGATCGCGTGATGTGCCCCTTGCCGACGGCGTTCGTCGCGTGGGAGAAGGTGATCTTCTCAGCGATGCAGTCCGTCGTTGCCGCGTGCATCGTCTTCCCGCTTGCGTACTACATCCCGTCCACGCCGGTGTCGGTGCATGTGACGAGCTGGCCGTTCCTGATCGCGGTCGTGGTGCTTGCGTCGCTGGTGGCGGGGGCGCTCGGCCTGACGATCGGCACTGCCGTGAAGCCGCAGCAGATCGGCCTGATCTTCTCCGTGATTGTGATCCCGATCACGTTTCTGGGCTGCGTCTACTACCCGTGGGCGGCGCTCACGAAGATACGCTGGCTGCAGATCGGCGTCCTGGTTAACCCCATCGTGTACATGACAGAGGGTCTGCGCGCGTCGCTCACGCCGTCGCTACCGCACATGCATCCGGCGGCGATCCTATCTATGCTGCTGTTCTTCCTGGCGCTGCTTACCTGGGTGGGTACGCGCGGGTTTCTGCGGCGCGTCATCAGCTAAGCATCTCCTCGGGTACGTTCTTTCGACCCGGAGCGCAGCGGAGTGGAGAAACCTGCTTCTTCTTTGAGAGCCGTTGCCACTACGAGCAAACAGCAGGTTTCTCCGCTCCGCGACGATAGAACCGTCGCTCCAGTCGAAATGACGTTATAGGGGCACCACAAGAACAGATTAGCTACCGATGACTCAGGCCGGTTGCGTTGCACTCGCCATCTCGCGCGAGAACGATGGCTCAGAGAGACCCCTTGCAGGCCGCACGATCACCGGTCCGCGCGGCACGCCGTTGAATGGGAAGAAGATACGGAAGACGGTGCCGCTTCTTGCTCCCGGCGCAACAGCTTCCCTGCTGCGTACGCGCATGGTGCCGTGGTGCTTGCCCAGGATCTCCTCGCTCACCCATAGGCCGAGGCCGGTGCCGGTGGCTTCCTTCGTTGTGAAGAATGGCTCAAAGATGCGGCGACGCACGCTCTCGGGCATGCCCATGCCCGTATCGGCGACCGTGACCCACAGGCCAGGGTTATTGTCGCGATGACCGGAGCGGAGCCGAAGAGAAAGGCGACCACCCTGCGGCATGGCGTCCAGCGCGTTGCTAACCAGGTTCGCGAATAGCTGCCGCAACTCACCCGTAAAAGCAAACAGGATGGCGCTCTCATCCATCTTGCGAATCACATCGATGCGCAGGGACTGCAGTCGGCCATGGTGCAGGGAGAGAACGGACTGCAGCACCTCAAAGAGGCGAACGTCCGTGGCGAGCGTGGACTGCCGGTAAAACCGCAGCGTCTGCTGCGTGATCTCGGTCACGCGGGCAAGCTCCTGCTCGGCCATGCTCGTGTAGGTCTTCGCATCATCCGCCAGCGACGGGTGTTCGCGAATGAGGTACAGCAGGTTAGTGACGCTCTCGAGCGGGTTGTTGATCTCATGCGCGATGGATGCGGCAAGGCGGCCGGCGGCGGCCAGCTTCTCAGACCGGCGCATCGCCTCTTCGGCCCGGAGACGGTCGGTGATTTCGGTGGCCACAACGCCGACCCAGCGCACCTCGCCGCTACCGCGGGTGCGTACCGGGAAGAAGCTCTGCATCCAGGTACGCGCGTCCGCACGGCCAGTGCGCAGGTCGCCCGGCATCAGGCCTTTGAGCTCACAGTCGAAGAGAGGTTCCCCGGTGCGGAAAACCTGGGTCATCCACCGCTCCATCTGGTCGGCAAGGGCAACGGAAGAGCCCTGCGGAAACAGATGAAGCAGCCGCTTGCCCTGATGCTCCACCACTGAGAAGCCGTGCATGCGCGCCAGGTTCTCGTTAATGCGGACGTGACGGCACTCCCGGTCGTAAAACGCAAAGCCGATAGGCGCGTTGTGCAGCATGGAGTCGAGCAGTGCCAGCGTTTCCTGAATGCCCTGCTTCTGCAGAGCAATCTCAGAGACCATAGTGTTGACGCTCTCGGTCAGTTCGCCTGCCTCATTGCGCGTGTGTACTGGCAGAGGGAAAGCCGTGAGGTCGTCGGGATTGAGCACGACCCCGAGTGAAGCGCGGCGAAGCGCCCGCAGTGGTTTAGCGATGAATGACGACAAGAGCCAGACCAGAAGCAGGTTTCCGATGAGCGCGCACACGCCATAGATCAGCGCGTATTCCAGCACCTGGCGCGAATTGCGTAACGTTACCACGGCATCCGGGTACATCCAGAGGATGACCGTGCGATCGCCAGCGATGGCAAACGGCAGAACACTTTCGGCGTGCTGATCACCCATGCTCAGCAGCTGATAGCCGGAGTTGACCTTGAGGCGCGGCAGCATAGCGCGTTCCTCAGCCGTGAGTCCGGCCGGGATGTGATTGCTGCTGTTTTGCAGCACGGCACCGGTACTGTCTGTGAGGCGGACGCCCTTAAGAACGGTGGTGATGTTCACCGTTCGATAGATCATGCCGAGTTGGGCGTCGTCGTGTTTGCTGAAGGCCTCGGCAGACAGCGAGGCGAGTATCTCCGCCTGGCTCCTGAGCCTCTGCTGGTTGCGCAACGTGGTTTCGGAGACCTGCTTGTTGAAGCCGAGAGAAAGAAAGATGGCGAAGACAATCGCCTGGACGATCACCGTTCCGGCGACGAACTGGCCAAGAATCGTTCGCGGAATCAGTCGCACCTTCACCCCGTTCGGTCTCGCAAGCTACGCTCCCACGGCAACAAGCGAAGGCTCACACGGCCACCTCTGCGTGAAGTTTCTCCTGCAGGTCGCGTGCGATCAGGCCGCCGTGGAAGCGGCCATTCTCAATGAAAATCTCGTTGGTGCGCTCACCCGCCACAATAACACCGGCAAGATAAATGCCCGGCACATTCGACTCAAGCGTGCTCTCATTGACAACCGGGCAGCGATCGTTGTGTGGGTCTAAAGTAACTCCGAGTTTCTCGATAAACGCAAAATCGGGATGGTACCCGGTAAGTGCAAAGACAAAGTCATTCGGCAGCGTTACCTCGCCCCCCGGCGTGGCGAGCACCACCTGGTCTTCCGTGATGGACTGAACGGTGGTCTCGAAGTAGGCCTTCACTTCACCGTTTTTCACGCGATTGTTGATGTCCGGCAGGATCCAGTATTTGACGTGGCGGTGCATCTCTTTGCCACGGTGTACGAGCGTTACGTGCGCGCCATGACGCCACAGATCGAGCGCCGCGATGGCCGCCGAGTTCTTGCCGCCAATGACGAGGACATTCAGGCCAAAATAGGGGTGAGGCTCGTTGTAGTAATGCTGTACCTTGCTTATTTCTTCCCCGGGTATGCTCAGGTAATTTGGCAGGTCATAGTAGCCGGTGGACACGATCAGCTTACGGGCACGAAACACCTGCGGCCGGTCAAAGCGGTCGGTCGTGCGTACACGGAAGTCGCCGTCATCGCCTTCTACACCATGGACCGTGTGGTACTGACGGATGTCGAGATCGTAGTGCTCCGCGACCTTGCGGTAGTACTCCAGAGCCTCGCTGCGGGTGGGCTTCTGGTTTGGGCTGGAAAACGGCATGTCGCCGATCTCGAGCAGCTCGGGCGTGGTGAAGAACGTCATGTGCGCCGGATAGTGGAAGAGCGAGTTACAGACGCATCCCTTGTCGACCATCACCACGCTCAGACCCGCGCGCTGGGCATCAATGGCGCAAGCGAGCCCCGTTGGGCCGGCACCAATTACGAGCACGTCTTTTACCGCGTCAGCCATACTGGTATCTCATCACACTTACTCCAGCGAAAGAGGAACACGCTGGTGGCTTTGCAGCGTTACGCGAGCAGTGCAGCTTCCGCTTCACTGGAGTTGAACTGAATGTCGTAAAGCTGACGATAGACTCCGTGATCACGGCGCATCAACTCCTCGTGGCTGCCACTCTCCATGATGCTGCCTTCCTTCACCACGTAAATACAGTCGGCCTTGCGAACAGTGGAGAGCCGGTGCGCGATGACGATGGCCGTCTTCTTCGCCATGAGGCGGTCGAGTGCTTCAAAGACCAGATGCTCCGACTCGGCATCAAGCGCCGCTGTCGGCTCATCCAGAATCAGGATGGGGCTGTTGCGCACGATGGCACGGGCGATGGCGATGCGCTGACGCTGGCCACCAGACAGCGTCATGCCGCGCTCGCCCACGACGGTGGCGTACTTCTGCGGCAGCTTGTCGATAAACTCTGTGGCGTTTGCATCCGCGGCGGCGCGGATGATGTCTTCCTTGCTCGCCTCGGGCCGGCCATAGGCGATGTTCTCCCAGATGGATCCGCTGAACAAGACCGTGTCCTGCAGGACGAAGCTGATCTGCTGGCGCAGGGACACCTGCTTGAACTGGCGTATGTCGGTACCGTCGACCTTTACGATGCCGCTGTCGGGATCGTAAAAGCGAGCGATCATGTTCACCAGCGTCGTCTTGCCTGAACCGGTGGGCCCGACCAGCGCGATGGTGTGACCGGGTTCCACATGCAGGCTGACGTCCTTGAGCACGGGCCTGTCCTCGTTGTAGCGGAAAGACACGTTCTCAAGATCGATGAAGCCCTTAAGCTTGGGCGCTGCCTTCGCGTTCGGCAGGTCGCGCATCTTGTCGTTGTTACCGATAATCTCCTGGATGCGCTCATAGCCGATGTCGGCCTTGGTGTAGGTGTCCATGATCTTGGACAGCTCCTGCATCGGCTTGTACATTTTGCCGAGATAGGCGATGAACACGACCATCGACCCTGCCGACAAGCCGCCCCGCAGGGCGAAGCTGGCACCGAAGTACAGCACAGCGCATGTGCCCGCGGCGACCACGATGTCGACCATGGGCACCAGCTTCGCCTTCATGGCACGCGCGCGCAGGGCTGCCTCCACGGTTTCAAGTGACTCACCTTCGAGACGCTGCACCTCGTAGTCCTCACGGGCAAACGCCTTCACCACGCGGATGGAGCCGAGCACCTCCTGCACGACGGAGATCATTTTGCCTTCATGCTGGCGGACTTCTCGCGAGGCCTTCTTTACGCGCCGGGTATAGCTGTACACGATCGCAAAGAGGATGGGAACCACGGCGAGCGCGACCAGCGTAAAGCGCCAGTTGAGATAGAACATCACACCGATCATGAAGACGAGCGTCAGGATGTTGACCAGGATGCCGAGCAGCCCCTGCACGATGAAGCTCTGGATGGAGTCGATGTCGCTGGTGACACGGCTGATCAGGTCGCCGGTCTTGCTGGTGTCGTGGTACGACATCGACAGCCGTTGCACGTGAGCGTAGAGGCCGCGGCGCAGATCGTGCGTCACCCACTGGCCCACGCTGGTGGTCAGGTACTTGTCGCCGTAGGAGCAGAAGGCATCCAGCAACGCAATCGCGATGACCGCGCCGCACGCGACTAGAAGGATGGAGTGCGCCTCAGTACCCGCGAAGCGCTTAATGAGCGCGAAAAGCCACCCATGAGACTTGCGGTGGCCGATCACGTTGTCGAGCACAATCTTGAGCGGCCACGGCTGCAACACGTCGGCAATGCTCTCGCCCATGATGCACAGAAAGCCCAGCACCAGTGAGCGCTTGTGCGGTCGAAGCAAATTCAAAATCGTCGTGCGGTTGCTTGTCTGCTCGTCTGAGGGCATTCGAGGAATTAGACGCTCCGGCGCGGCGCGAAGGTGCGCAGGCTACTTATGGTGAAAGCGCCCGAGCACGTCGCCTAGGAACTCGTGCAGTTCGTTGATACCGGCCGTAGTCGCATACGAGGTAAGCGTAGCCGTAATGGTCTTGCCTACGCCCTGGTCGCGCGATGGGTAGTAGACGTTGGCAAACGCCTGCGCGCTTGCGGTGCCGGCGAGCTGTGGCCAGTTGATGCCCGTGCGCCCGTCGTCCTTACGCGTGAGAACCACACGGTCTGCCGCGTAGATCACCCGTTTGGTGAACTTCACGTTGTGCCCCTGGATGTAGTATCGCGGATCATCGTGGAAGGCGGCAGCGTAGACGCCATACGTGAGCAACGCCTCAACGGTCTGCCTGACTTCGGCACCGCCGAGGCGTTCGCCAAATCCCGCGCGGTCCGTACCGAAGTGCGGACGGCTGTCCGTCACATGCGCGTACCCGGCCGACACGAAGGTGGAGGCAAGCGAGGTGAAGCTGAAGCGCTGAATGACGGCCACCTTGAGCTTGTCGCCGCCAGAGAGCGGCACCGCCGTCTCGTCAGGCTTGATGAGGCGGTGGCTCTTGGGTGCAATCGCAACGGGAACACCGCTGCCGGTAGCCTGACCGACGGCATCAGCGCTGGCGGACTCAGGAGAGGTGCCGGTCACCACAGCTCCGGGGCTGTCGGGTAGGGCCGCTATCGAGGGCGACGAGAGCTCAGGCGCGGTGAGCATTGCCACCTGCCCCGCAGGCTGCTGCGCATGGAGAGAACCGGCCGCGGCAAGCAGCAACACGGCGACGCACAGCTTCGCACTATCTTTGTGGGAAGAAAGCATGTCGCTGTGACGCGTTTCAATGGGTAGCCGTTGTAAACGCCTGGTGAAGCTACTCCGCAATCGCATACGGTATGCCGAACCGGCCGATCTGCAGGACGGCATGCTCACCCGGCGGCGTGATGCGGAAAGCCTCAACGCGCGCACCGGCGGGCAGTTGCCGGGCCACGGCGCTGCCGCGTTCGGAGCCCGTGGCGGCGTCGTAGAAGTGCACGTCAAGCCCATCCGCCACGCGCTTCCAGCCGAAGACGTACTTGCCGGCCCGCAGGCGCACCTTGCCAAGCTGCATACCTCTGCCCAGCATCAGGTAGTGCGAGTACTTGCCGTCCGCGGAATAGCCGGCCGTGATCAGCACCACGCCGGCGATGATGTGGTCGTGGTCGTCCACGATACCGGAGGCCGTGCGCAGCTCGGTCTCGATGCGCTCCCGCTCCACGGGGGCCCGTGCGGGCAGCGCCTGCGCCAGTTCCGCCTCGGTGGCCTGCCGCCACTGCGTGTGCGCCGTTTGCGCAGGTGTCGCAAAAGACGTCAGGAGTACGAAGGTAAGCAGGCAGATAAGTGCTCCAAGACTTACCGACGTACACCGAGGAGCCCTCGTCCTGGAGGGAGCAGCGGGCTTTAGCCCGCGGGAACGCATGAGCTTGTTTCTGTCTCTTTCCCTTGTCGCTCGCCTTCGGCGAGCGACAAGGGAAAGAGACATCGGCACCGGCATCTTTTCCGTGGGCTGAAGCCCACGGCTCCCTCCCGGCGGCTTCCAGTCAATCTGTCGATTTGCCATAGTCACAGCCACCTACTTCAGGTGCACGATGCCGCGCTGGATGGCGATGGTGGCGGCATGGGTACGGTCGGCAACGCCCAGCTTGCCGAGCAGGCTGTTTACGTGCGTTTTTACGGTTGTTTCGGAGATGCCAAGGTCGCTTGCCGCATCCTTGTTGGAACGCCCGGCGACGATGCGCTGCAGCACCTGCAGCTCGCGCGCCGTGAGCTCCTGGCCGCTCACGCGGTCGGCCAGCTTTTCAGCGATGGCCGACGGAATGCGCGACTTGCCCGCATGCACGACGCGGATGGTGTCGATCAGCTCTTCAATCGTCATGCCCTTGAGCAGGTAGGCCTTGGCACCAGCCTGCAACGCGCGGTAGATGTCTTCGTCGCCGTCATACGTGGTGAGTACAACGAAACGGGCCTGCGGCGATGCCGCGCGAATGCGGCCGATCGCCTCAACGCCGCCCATATTCGACATCTGCAGATCCATAAGCGTGACGTCGGGCAGCAGCGCGGCGTGCTTGGTGACCGCGTCGCGACCGTCCACCGCCTCACCGACCACCTCAACCTCG
>CAXTJS010000001.1:14556-14803 GCA_964244605.1 uncultured Terriglobus sp.
CCTCGTCCGACGCGCGCAAAAGAGCGGCCAGGCCCTGCCGCACCACATGATGATCGTCCACCACGAGTACCCGAATCTTTTCCGCCATTCCGTTCACTCCAGATCACCCGCACGTACGCTCAACCAGGCAGCACCAGCGTCACAGCCGCACCCTCGCCGGGTGCGCTTTTAATGGAAAGCGTTCCGCCAATGCTGCCGGCCCGCTCCTGCATGCCGCGCAGCCCGAGCCGCAGACGCCGTTGGAGCA
>CAXTJS010000001.1:14813-20508 GCA_964244605.1 uncultured Terriglobus sp.
TTGAATCCAGCGCCATCATCGCTCACCTGAACGGTCACCGCATCCTCCGAATAGAGGAGACGCACTGTGATCGTCGTGGCGTGCGCGTGCCGGCTTGCATTGCCAAAGGCCTCCTTCGCGATGCGGAGCGTCTCCTTTTCGACGGAGGAGGCAAGTGCGCGGTAGGCACCCGTGACGCTAAAGGAGGCGGTCGTCTCTGCCGCATGGAAGGCATCGACCATGGCCTGCAGACGCGCCGGCAGCGCCTGGCCGGACTCGCCCGCGCGCAGCGCCCAGATGCTCTCACGCGCATCGCGGATACCATCGCGCACCAGGGCCCGGGTTGTGTCGATCTGCTCTTGCGCTGCTGTTACCTTTTCGCGGCGCAGCAGTTGCGAGGTGAGGTCAAGCTGCAGGGAGACGGCGACGAAGTCCTGCGCGAGCGTGTCGTGGATCTCGCGGGCGATGCGGTTGCGCTCGCCGAGCACCGCGTCAAACTCGCGGCGCACGCGGCGCAGCCGCAGCCAGTAGAACGCATACGCGACGGACAGAACCAGCAGGAGCGCCAGGGCGTAGAACCACCAGCGGCGATAGAAGGGCGGGTCTACCCGAAGCAACAGGACGCCCGGTGCAACGCTTGCCACGCCGTCCACGTTGCGGGCTTCCACGAGGAAGCGGTATCGCCCGGCTGGCAGGTTGGTGTACTCGGCGGTGCGGCGGTTGCCTGCCTCTGTCCAGTCAGGATCAAAGCCCTCCAGCTTGAAGCGGTAGAGCACCTGCCCCGGCGCGAAGAGGCTGAGACCGGCATAGGCGATGGCAAGGCGATGCTGCCCCGGCGCGATGCGCAGGCCATCCGCAAAGGCAACCGGTACGTCATCGAGGAGCACCTGCTCGATGGCGACGGGCGGGGGCACTGTGTCGCCGGTGAGGTGGTCGCTCTCCACGCCGGAGAGACCGCGGCGGCTGGCGAACCAGAGCGTACCGTTGCGCGTGCGCCACGCCGCGGGATGGCCGTCGAACGACGTGTCTGTGCTGCTCATGCCGTCTGCCGTGCCGTAGCGGCGCACGGCCGCATTGCACGTTGCCTGCGCGGCGCATGCCTCCAGATCAGCGATGGCGGCGCGCGCCAGGCCCGTAGCGGTGCGCAACCACAGGCGGCCTTGCCCATCCAGCAGAATGGCCGTGATTGCCGAGCGCAGACCGGGCAGCGCGATCCTGTGCATGCCGCTGCCGTTGCGGACGAACAGCTCACCCTCCCGTGTGCCGGCCCAGATAGCGCCATCCGGCGTTTGCGCCAGCGCCGTGACGGCCTGGTTCTGCAGACCATCCACCCGCAGGACGCCACGGTGCAGGTGGGCGAGGCCGGCCAGCGTTCCAATCCAAAGGTCGCCATCGCCCGTGCGCAGCATAGTGCCGATCACGTCGCTCGGCAGCCCCTCTGTCCGTGTGAGCACACGATCCACCCGCCGGCCATCCCAGTGCGCCAGGCCGCGGCGCGTGCCGGCCCAGACGGCTCCGTCACCGTCCGAGAGCAGCGACCGGACAAGGTCATCCGGCAGCCCGTCGGCGGAGGTGATGTGCCGCACTGCCTGGCTGCCCGCAGAGAGGATGTGGTCCAGACCCTCCGGCGTACCGACCCAGACGCCGCCTCGCGTATCCGGTGCCAGCGCGAGGATGACCTGGCTGCCGAGCCGGGCTGAGGCCGCAGGCGTGCTTACCGCGCCGCCGCGCATCATGCGCAGACCGCTGTCGCGTGTGCCGAGCCACAGGGTTCCGTCGGAGCCTTCGACCACTGCCGTGATGGTCTCGCTCGCCAGTGCGGCGACGGACGCGATGGCACGCTGCCGCAGAACGACGAGGCCGCTGCTGTCGGTGCCGAACCACTGATCGCCCTCGCTGTCGGTGAACGCGCTCAGCACGGAAACACCTTCCAACTGCGGAAGGGGCATCGCCGCGTGTTCCTTCCAGAGGAATCGATACACGCCGGCATTGCTGCTTGCGAGTACACCTGCAGCCGTGGCAGAGAGCGATTCGATGCGCGTGCCCGGCACCTCTCGGCCGAGTTGCCAATGAAGCTCTGCGCTGCCGCTCAACGCGATGACCTCAGACCGCGTGCGCAACCAGAGCACGCTCTCTGCCTCAAACAAGTCCAACGGTGCCACGGGCAAAGCACGCTCGCGCACCCAGCTTGCACCCCTATGCCGGAACAGCGTAGTGCCGGCAGCGACGAGAGGCTCACCGCCCTGACCGCGCCCCAGCGCCGTTGCCTGCATGCCGCTCGGCAGACTCAGTGGAGTTGCCGATTGCGCCCGCACCGAGAACAAGCCGTCCCCTGTGAGCAGCAGCAGGGACCCGTCTTCCGCGGGCTGCAGCGCAAGAGTCGGGGCGTCTGCCTGCGTCACTCTTTCGAAGCGGCCCTGAACCCACCGCAAGACGCCGGCGGAAGAGCCGATGTAGATGCTGCCATCGCTTGTTTGCGCCAGGCAGCAGAGGTCGTTGCTGGTAAAGGCCGGCGTGTTCTCCGTCGAGTAGCGGTCAAAGTGGACGCCGTCGAACCGCGCCGCTCCGCCTTCGGTTGCAACCCAGAGGAAGCCGTCAGACGCCTGCAGCACGGCATGCACGCTGTTCTGCGGCAGGCCGTCCTCGGTCGTCCACGCTTGCCGTTGAAGGCTTTGTGCGCACAGCCGGCCAGCCAGTGCGACGCAGAGCAACAGAAGCGAGATGTTTCGACGCACGCGCACGCACTCTGAGGCTAGCGCAGAGCTCACGCGCTTGCACTTGCTAAGGCAGACCACATAGCCTCAGCAAGTTTGGAAGGGCACGGCTTCAGCTGAAGCTGTGCCCTTCCAACAAATCCAGAAAGCTACAGCCGTGCGTAACTTTCCTAGCGGCTCACCTCAATCCGCTCTGGTGCTTGCAGCCCGTCGGTCAGCAGCCCGTGTTGTAAGAGGATTGCGCTCTGCCACGCATTGCCCAGCGCACGGATGTACTCAATCCGAAGCTGGAAGAGGGTGCGTTGCGAGACGAGCACCTGCGGGTAAGCCGCGGCCATGGTGTTGTACTTCTGCTGATAGAGCTCGTAGGCGCGTTGCGCGCGCGGTAGGAGTTCGTCGCGGTAGCGCTCCGCCTGCATTCGGGCATTGCTGTAGTCTTGCGCGGCTTGCTCAGCCTCTGAGCGAAGCTGCAAGCGCGTGCGATCCACTTCAGCCCGCGCGAACTGCACCGAGGCCGAAGCCGCCGCAACCGCACCTTGATTGCGTTTCCAGAGCGGAAGCGTGATGCCGGCCTGAGCCACGCCGACCACACCGACGCGGCCGCGTGCGTTCTCGAGCGGCTCGTTGTCCTGCTGCAGGCCGGCATGCACTGTTAGCTCCGGCAGGGCCTGGCGACGCGTGCTGCGCACGGCCGCCTCCCCTGCCTTAACGGATTGATCCGCCACACGCAACGCCGGGCTGGTGTCGACAGCTGTTTGCGCCGCCATAGGAGGCAGCTGTGGCACTGCAGTAAGATCCCCGGCGAGCGGCGAAGCTTGCAGCGACGGGTCGCCGCTCATGGCAGCAAGCCGCGTGAATGCCTTCAAGAACTCGCGTTGCGCCGAGGCATAGTCCAGCGCAGCCTGCTCGCGCTCGACCTCGCTTTGCAGAATGTCGGGAGCGTCTGCCTGGCCGACGTTTGCAAGCTGGTGCGCGGTCGTCGCCGCGTCCGCTGCTATCTGCGTGAGCTGCTGCCGCAGGTCCACCTCGGCCTGCGCGGCAAGCGCTGCGTAGAAGGCCTGCTCTACGGAAGAGGTGACGCGGAGGCGCTGCTTCTCCAGCGCCGCCTCTGCCCCCACCACCTGCTGCTGCACGGCTGCACGCGCCGAGGAGCGCTGGCCCGCGAGCGGGATCGTCTGCTGCAGGTAGCCGCCCTGCTCGCCCGACGCATAGCTGCCGCCGCGGATGTGATCGGCCTCGTAGCCGACCTCCGGGTTCGCCCACAGGCCCTGCTGCTTTGCCTCACCTTGCAGACGCCGCACCTGCGCCTCGGCCTGACGGATCGTTGGATTTCCTGCAAGCGCTTTTGCTGTAAAGAAGGCCAGCGGCTGCGGCGTGCGTGCCTTTACGTCCGCGAGCAGATCAGGAAGCGCTGTTCCGCCGGAGCCGGTGCGGTGTTGCGGGTGCTCCTGCTCCTGCACGCTCGCCGGCAGACGCAACGGAACCTCTGTCTGCGGCAGAGGAGCACTGGGCGGCTCCGGGGAGCCGTCCGCAACCTTGCCGAACGGTACGCTCGCAGCAGGCGCGGGCTGTTCACTGGCCGGCGTTCCAGGGCGCTTTGCAGGCTTCGGCTTCTGTGTGGGCGTGGAAGGCTTCGGCGCAGACTTCATGCCGGGCATCCCCGGCATGGACGGATCCATCTGCGAGCGCAGGAGACCCGGAGCGCCAAGCAGGCACGTTAGGGCGAGCGCGGTGTGAAAGGAGCGCTTCATCGCTTCCCCTCCTTCTCCGCGGCGGGCTTGGCGTCGTCCATGTGCATCGAGTGATCCACCGGCATAGCCATGCCGTCATGCATGGAGTGGTCCATTGGCATCGACATCGGCATGGGCTGCGCGCCCGGTGTCTTTGTTGCCACGCGGCGCATCACTTCGTTGTAGTGCGTCTCCGACAAGACGCGCACAAAGGTCATCATGCCCTGCATGTTCTCGCTCCAGCCAGGCGGCAGGCCGAAGTTCTCCGGCTTGTCGACCATGCTGTCCATGTTCATCATGGGACCTTCCATGAAGGCGTCCTGCGGGTAGTTGGGGACGGTGTTCGCGTCCGGTGCGATCTGCAGCTTGCTTGCACCGGCCTGCATCATGCCGGCCATCATGGCGTCGTCGCCGTCAGCCGGAGCGGCTGTTCCCTGCTGCATGCCGGCGCCGGTTTTGCCCTGCGAGAGCTGGCCGTTGGTGGTGAACATGTCCGTCGCGCTGCCGCCCCCCATGCCGCAGCCTAGGCTTGCGCCGTAGTCATCACCGGTAGGAGCTGGCGGCGTGCCCTGCAGCATGCCCATGCCGTTTTCCATATCCACGCCTGCGGGCATACCTTTGCCGCGCGTGGCCATGCGGCTCATGCGGCCCACGTTGCTGCTCATCTGGTTCATCATGTGGTGCGGCAGGTGGCAGTGCAGCATCCAGTCGCCAGGGTTGTTTGCGACGAACTCAATTTCGCGCGCCTGCGCCACGCCTACCAGCACGGTGTTGCCGGGCCACCATGCCGTCTCCGGGATGCGCCCGCCCTCGGTACCTGTGACGTAGAACGTGTGCCCGTGCAGGTGCATGGGGTGGTGATCCATGCCAAGGTTCACGAAGCGGATGCGCACGCGGCTGCCCTGCTTGACCACCATCGGCGTGGCCGCGGGACCGCTCTTGCCGTTGAGCACCAGCCAGTTGAACTCCATGTTCATGCTGTTGGGCACGGTATTTGAGGGCAGCACGGCATACTCCTGCAGTTGGATCAGGAAGTCGTGGTCGGGTGGCGGCGTGTGCGCCTCTTTCGGGTGCATGATGAAGCCGCCGAGCATGCCCACCATCTCCTGCATGGCCATGTGCGAGTGGTAGAAGAACGTGCCCGTCTGCGTGATGGTGAACTCATAGGTGTAGCGGCCGCCCGGCGGCACCGCGCGCTGCGAGATGTTGGGCATGCCGTCGTAGCGGATGCTGTCTTCAAAACCATGCCAGTGGATCGACGTGGGCTCCGGC
>CAXTJS010000001.1:20518-50868 GCA_964244605.1 uncultured Terriglobus sp.
AAGCCGTTCTCAAAGAGAATGCGCACGCGGTCGCCCTGCGTCACCTGCATCGTGGGCCCGGGTGCGGAGCCGTTGAAGCCCCACAGGTCGAGCGTTTTGCCGGGTGCGATCTCACGGCGTACCGCTTCCGCGCGCAGCTTGAAGATCTTCCAGCCGTCAACGAGTTCGTAAGAAAGATCGGAAACGTCGGTCGTCATCACCGGAACCGGCGTGCGGCCGCTGCTGCCCGCGCGTGCGACGCGCTTGATCAGGCCGGCGCTCTCTGAGCTTGGGCCGTCGTTGCCTGCCGATGCGGGCGGGTGGATGTTGCTGGCTTCTGCAAGCACGGGTGCGGCCATCAGGCCGGCACCGATGCCCAGCGCCTTCTGGAGAAAGCTTCTGCGATCGCTCATAGATGGTCCTTGGTCTAACTGCAAGTGAAGCTGCGCTCAGCAGCAGAGGATGCGGCGAGCGGACACGTCAGCAAAGACCTGGATCAGATGCGAAGTGGAATGGTAAGCCGAGGCCTGCCAACGTCGCTTTGTCGAACGACGGTTGAACCAACGAGACGGGTCGCGAGTTCGCCGGCTGCAACGGGAGCCGTGCGCCAGGAAGGCAGGTGCGTCGGCTGTTCCTCATGCGCCCGTGCGGATGCGTCTGCACCACTCACCTGAGCCGGGCAGTGGCTCAGCGCATTGCGCGGCATGGTCACACCTGCCGCAGCGTGCCCGCAGCACGGCATGGTGCAGCCATCGAAGCTGCTTACGACCGGTGCGCTGCACGCCTGTGCCTGCAGCGACAGTGGCAAGCACAACGCCAGTGTCAGCAGGACGCAGAGCGATTTGGCGATGCGCGAAAGCACTTCAAATACGATGCGCCCGGCTCCCTGCAGGGTGCAAGCGGGGCCTTGCTCTAGGCCAGATCGGCGCGGGCGATGACGCGCATGCTGATCAGCTCAACCTCGGGTGTCAGATAGTCGCCGCGCACCGGTTCTTCCCGGAACAGCCCGGTGCTAAGGTACTTCTTGCTGTCGTCACAGAAGATGGTGGCAACCACCGGTTTGTCCTGCGTGATCCCGGCCTTCACCGCCGCGATGAAGTTGCAGCCGGAGGAGATGCCGAGCGCGAGGCCGAACTCGCGGGCGAGCTTCTGCGCCATCAGGATTGCGTCTCCATCGTGCACGGCGATGATTTCGTCAAGCTCGCGAAGCCTGACGATCTCTGGGATGAACTCGTCGGAGATGCCTTGAATGCGATGGCTCCCGACACGATGGCCCGTGCTCATGGTCGGCGACTCCGCCGGCTCCACGGGATGGCAGCGCACAGCGAGGCCTGCGTTGCGCAAGGCGCGGCTCACACCCATGACAGTGCCTCCGGTGCCGACACCGGCGACAAAGGCATGGAGCGCAAGACCGGCGCTGGCGGTCTGCGCAAGGATCTCAGGACCGGTGCCCAGTTCATGTGCTTCGACGTTGGCGCAGTTCTCAAACTGTCGCGGCAGAAAGACCTCACGCGTGGCTGCGCTCGCGTCGCGGCATCGGCCGATGCTGCCGAGAAAGCCGCCCTGCTCCTTCGAGACGCTTACCACTTTTGCGCCGTAGCTCCGGATAAGGTCGACGCGCTCGCGGCTCATCCAATCCGGCATGTAGATCGTCACGGCGTGGCCGAGCGCGGTGCCGAGCGCGGCGAAGGAAATGCCGGTATTGCCGCTGGTCGCCTCCACGATGCAGTCGCCGGGCCGCAGCGAGCCGTCCGCGTAGGCACACTCTAGAATGTGCAGCGCCATGCGGTCCTTAATGGAGCCGCTAAGGTTCAGGTGCTCCATTTTTGCGCAAACGGTGCCGGTGCGGCCGCGATAGCGATACGCGATGACCAGCATCGGCGTGTTGCCGACCATGCCGCGCAGGCTGCTGAGGCGCTGCTGCGTGCCTGCTGAAAGTGCGGCGACAGACCGCGGAGCATCTGCAATGGCGTTCATGATCAAAGACTAGTTGTACGACTGACCGTAGTGGAAGTACGGAAATCAGTTTGTGTTTGCCGTTCACCTTACGAAATGAGGTAAGGTGCAGCTATGCAGAAGCAAAGCAAGGCGAAGCCGCCTCTGAGGGGTCGCACCAGTGCGAAGAAGGCTGTGGCGCGCGGCCCGGTTCGCTCGGCAGGAGCATCGCGTGTGCCGACCGGCGCGAACGGCCTGGACCGCATCGACCTCACCCTGATCGAGGAGCTGCAGGAGAACGCGCGCATCTCATTTGCGGAGCTGGCGCGGCGGGTACACCTGTCCACACCGGCCGTGATCGACCGTGTGCACCGGCTGGAGCATACCGGCGTGATCCTGCGCTATCGTGCGGAGATCGATCCCGCAGCGCTTGGATTACTAGTGCGCGCCTTCGTGAAGGTGACCGTCGCCGGGGACCGGCTCTCAAACTTCAGCCGCATCGCACGCGACGTGCCTGAAATCCTTGAGTGCCACCGGGTTACCGGCAATGAGAGCTTCATCGTGCAGGTGGCTGTGCGCGACATGAACCATCTTGAGTCAGTCATCGACTCGCTGATGCCGTACGTCGCTACGAACACCAGCATGGTGCTGAACTCACCGGTACAGAGCGGGCGCATCGCACCGCCTGCTCCAGCACATCAGGCCCAGAGTAAGGGCAAGCGATGATGGCCACAGGAGCAGCGGTCAGCAGAGGCCGCAGGATCCTGCTGGCCTACGAGATCGTTGCTGCCATCTGGCTGCTCGTTGGTGCCGGCATCGGCTTGCTCTACGCCTGGCAGGTTTGGGCCGTTCGCCGAAGCGGGCCTGCGTCACGCGCAGCGTCTGTCGCCGGCGACTTGCTCCATGATGCAGCTTTCTCCATCTATGGGCTGACATTTATGACCGTGACCACTACGGTGCTAGTGGTGCCATACGTCTCGTTACGGTCGAGCGAAAGCTTGCTGCGCGACGCTGGCGTGCCTATGTGGAGCTTACGGTTCCTGCTGTTGCGGCACTGTGTTGGCTCTTTGAAAGCGATGGTGGAGGTGGGAGCCGATCTGCACTGCAGGCGCTCAACCGCGTGCTGCCCTGGGCAGCTACCGGGACGCTCATCAGCACCGCATGCATCTCCATCTATCTGTACCTGCTGAACCGGACAGCGGTTCAGCTTACAACCGGCAGATGAGCAACTCGCGCTCGTAGATCATCTCGGGCGGCAGGTGCTGGTGCAGGTCGATGAACAGTTCTTCATGCCCGATGACTTCGCGCCGCCAGTCTGCGGTCTTGACGCGTTGCACCTCGGCAAACTGCTCCGGTGAAAAGTCGAGACCGTTCCAATCAATGTCTTCGTAGTAGGGTGTCCAGCCGATGTGCGTCTCCCGCCCCTGCGCGCGGCCGCGAACGCGGTCCACGATCCAGCGCAGCACACGCATGTTTTCGCGGAAGCCGGGCCACAGGAACTGCCCGTCGTCGCCCTTGCGGAACCAGTTCACGTGGAAGATGCGCGGCGTGGTCTCAAGCGAACGCTGCATCTTGATCCAGTGCCGGAAGTAGTCGCCCATGTGGTAGCCGCAGAACGGCAGCATGGCCATGGGATCGCGGCGCACCTTGCCCAACGCGCCGGCTGCCGCGGCCGTCGTCTCAGAGCCCATAGTCGCGCCAGCGTAGACGCCCGCGCTCCAGTTAAAAGCCTGGTAGATGAGCGGGATGGTGGTGGAGCGGCGGCCACCGAAGAGGATCGCGCTCACGGGCACACCCTCGGGCTTCTGCCAATCTGGGTCGATGGTGGGGCATTGCGATGCGGGAGCAGTGAAGCGGCCGTTGGGATGCGCTGCGGGGCGGCCCGTCTGCTTTGCAATGGCAGGCGTCCAACGCTCGCCGCGCCAGTCGAGGCACTCGGCGGGCGGTTCGTCGGTCATGCCCTCCCACCACACGCCGCCCTCGGGCGTTTCGGCTACGTTGGTAAAGATGGTGTTGCTTCGCAGGGTTGCCATCGCGTTGGGGTTGGTGTGCTCCGACGTGCCGGGTGCTACGCCGAAGAAGCCCGTCTCCGGATTGATCGCGCGCAGCTGGCCCTTGTCGTCAGGCTTGATCCAGGCGATGTCATCGCCCACAGTCCACACCTTCCAGCCATCGAAGCCCGCAGGCGGCACCAGCATGGCAAAGTTCGTCTTGCCGCAGGCGGAAGGAAAGGCAGCGGCGACGTAGGTCTTCTCCGTGACGCCGTTCGCGTCGGCGGGCGATTCTACGCCGACGAGCAGCATATGCTCGGCCATCCAGCCTTCATCGCGCGCGATGTTCGAGGCGATGCGCAGGGCGAAGCACTTTTTGCCGAGCAGCGCGTTGCCGCCGTAGCCCGAGCCGTAGCTCCAGATCTCGCGCGTTTCCGGAAAATGCACGATGTACTTCTCGTCGTTGCACGGCCAGGGCACATCCTGCTGGCCGGGCGTGAGCGGCGCGCCAACGGAGTGCACGCAGGGCACCACGCGCCCGTTGTCCTTCTCGATTTCGCGCAGCACATCGGTGCCCACGCGGCACATGATGCGCATGTTGACGACGGCGTACTCCGAGTCAGTCAGCTGCACACCGATGCGCGACATGGGGCCGCCCACCGGGCCCATGCTGAAGGGCAGCACGTACATGGTGCGGCCGTGCATGCTGCCGCGGAAGATCTGCTTCAGCTTGCGGCGCATCGCGAATGGGTCTTGCCAGTTGTTGGTTGGACCTGCAGCGTCCTTGGAGAGCGAGCAGATAAACGTGCGCTCTTCCACACGGGCCACATCGCGCGCATCAGACCGGGCCAGAAAGCATCCGGGCCACTCTTGCGAATTCAGCTTGGTGAAGGTGCCGGCATCCACCAGCTTCTGGCAGAGCAGGTCGTACTCCGACTGCGAACCGTCAACCCAGTGAATCGCGTCCGGCTGCGTGAGGTCGGCCATCTTTTCAACCCACCGAATCAGGTGCTTGTTCGTGGTGGGCGGCATGGCGGTGTTGGTGAAGGACGCGGAACGGGCGGCAGGAACGACGGTGGACTGCATTGGTAAACACACTTTCGGGGCTACAAAGGTGCCCCAGATACTTCCTCTATTCGACAGGAGACGCCCTGCCGCGTCAACGTGCGGTCCGCTTTCGTGTGCTGAAGGCTGGGTGCGTCCGAAGACGGGACAGACTAGCTAGACGACTCGCGGTCTGTGTTCCGTCGCCGATAACGGGGAGGTATGAAGGCTGCCTCACAGAGACGAGACGCGCCGCAGGTGTCGCGTGCGGCACTTCAGCGTGGCGTGGGCAAAAGCCTCCTTCGTCTTCTGCGACGCCGGCAAGTACGCCCGGTGCGCGGTGCCCTGTTTGCTTTTCGCCACGTCGACACGACGGCGCGCATGGCGGTCGCGCTGCAATGGGTCGCGGCGATTTTTCTGGCCTACTCCCTTACCCGCTATCGCCTAATCATGAACCCCGGAGCAAGGGCTCTGCTGCTGGTCGCGGCAAGCGTGAGTGGACCACTTACCCTGTTCGGCCTGATGCGTGCTGCGCATCGCATGCGGTCGCATCGTTTTCAGCACCAACACCTGCTGCACTGCTCGCAGCACGACGAACTCACGGGCTTGCCGAACCGCGCTGCCATGCGCTCGCATTTTGCGGAGTCAATCGCGGAAGCACGCACCGACCAGGCCAGTCTTACCTGCTTTTACCTTGACCTTGACGGTCTGCGCCATGCCAATACGCTGCTCGGCTTTCGTGTGGGCGACGAACTGCTGCAGAAGACCGTGGAGCGCATCAGCGGCTGCCTTGCACCTTCCGACCAATTCAGCCGCTTCGGTGGCGACAAGTTCACCATCGTGCTGAAACGCGATCTGTCGCGCCTGGAGACAGACGCTCTTGCGGAGTGCATCCTGCATACCGTTTCGAGACCGCATGTACTGAACGGGAGGAATTTCTCAACAGGCCTCAGCATCGGCATCGCTGAGTTCCCGGCGGACGGCAACGACGACGAAGCCGTGCTTGCCGCAGCGGAACGCGCCATGTACACCATCAAGCGCGCCGGCCAGAACTCCTACCACTACGCGGAGCACGAGGAAGACCCGGCCACGCTGCGGCAGAAACTACTCGCGGAAAAGCTGCAGCGCGCCCTGCACAGCGACGGCTTGAAGCTGGTGTACCAGCCCATCTTTGCGCAGGACGGAACTATCGTTGCAGCCGAAGCGCTCGCGCGCTGGCACGACGCGGATGAGGGCAACATCTCACCTGTCGAATTCATCCCCGTTGCGGAGTCGACCGGGCTGATCGTGCCGCTTTCGAAGTGGGTGCTACGCCGCGCCTGCGAGCAGATGCGTGCATGGCGCGCAACCGGCACAACACTACGCCGAGTGGCGGTGAACATCTGCGTGCTGCAGGTGTCCCGCAATGATTTTGTTTCGACGGTGGAGCACACGCTGCGCGAGACCGGCCTGCCGCCCGAATGTCTGGAGCTTGAGGTAACGGAGAGTGCGCTAGCTCGCGATTTCGCATCCGTGAAGGAGCACCTGCAGGCGCTGCGCCAGCTCGGCATCCGCATCTCCATCGATGACTTCGGCACCGGCTACTCGTCGTTTGGGCGACTGCGTGAACTGGAAGCCGATGCCCTGAAGATCGATCGAGTCTTCGTGCAGGGCGCGCAGGAGGAGCACAACGGCATTGCAGTCATCCAGGCCATCGTCGACATGGCTCATGCGCTACGGCTAGGCGTGGTTGCCGAAGGCGTGGAGACGAAAGAGCAGTTGCAGATGCTGCGCGACCTGAACTGCGATGAGCTACAGGGCTTCCTGCTTGCTCGGCCGCAGGCACCCGAGGACCTGATTGAACTGCTGGCGACGCGTGCGGTCACCAAGGACCCGGGAGTGCTCGATCAACTCTTCCTCATGCCACACCTGGCATGAAGATTCAAGAAAACGGAGGCCGCGACGGATCGTCGCGGCCTCCGTTGCTTTGTATGCGGTCTAGAGCGCGTTCATGTTGTGCAGAAACTCGCTGTTATTGCGAGTTTTTGCAAGCTTGTCGGTGAGCAGCTCCATCGCTTCCGTCGGCGAGAGCGGGTTTAGCACCTTGCGCAAAATCCACGTGCGCTGCAGGTCTTCCTTGGGGATGAGCAACTCTTCTTTACGGGTGCCCGAACGCTGGATATCGATCGCCGGAAAGACGCGCTTGTCGACCAGCTTGCGGTCGAGGATCACTTCCATGTTGCCGGTGCCCTTGAACTCTTCAAAGATGACTTCGTCCATGCGCGAACCAGTGTCGACGAGCGCGGTGGCCATGATGGTGAGCGAGCCGCCCTCTTCAATGTTGCGGGCTGCGCCAAAGAAGCGCTTGGGGCGCTGCAAGGCGTTCGAGTCCACACCGCCTGAGAGCACCTTGCCGCTGGGCGGCACGATGGTGTTGTAGGCGCGTGCGAGACGCGTGATGCTGTCGAGCAGGATAACGACGTCGCGCTTGTGCTCCACGAGGCGCTTTGCCTTTTCGATCACCATTTCGGCGACCTGCACGTGGCGTGCAGCGGGCTCGTCAAAGGTCGAGGAGATGACCTCGCCCTTGACCGAGCGCTGCATGTCCGTGACCTCTTCGGGGCGCTCGTCGATGAGCAGAACGATCAGCACCACTTCGGGGTGGTTGGCCGTGATGGAGTTCGCAATCGCCTGCAGCAGCACGGTCTTGCCGGTGCGCGGCGGGGCGACGATCAAGCCACGCTGGCCCTTGCCGACCGGTGTCAGCAGGTCCATCACGCGGCCCGAGATGTTGTCGCGGACAGTCTCCATCTTCACGCGCTCGTCGGCGTAAAGCGGCGTCAGGTTGTCGAACAGGATCTTGTTGCGGGTCTCTTCCGGCGACTCAAAGTTGATGGCTTCGATCTTGACGAGCGCGAAGTACTTCTCCCCCTCATGGGGCGGCCGCACGTTGCCGGAGATGGTGTCGCCTGTCTTGAGATCGAACTTGCGAATCTGTGAGGGCGAGACGTAGATGTCATCGGGGCCGGGCAGGTAGTTGTAGTCGGGCGAGCGGAGGAAGCCGTAGCCGTCAGGCAGGATCTCGAGCACACCCTCGGCAAAGATGTGGCCCTCTTTTTCGCTCTGTGCCTGCAGGATCTTGAAGATTAAGTCCTGCTTGCGAAGCGCGCTGGTGCCTTGAATGTCGAGCCCGCGCGCGAGCTTGCCTAGCTCTGCGATGCTCTTTTCTTTCAGTTCTGAGATGGTCATTGTCACCTGTACAAAATCAAGTTTTCTGGAATGGGTGCTACCGGAAGGGGGTCGAGCGGAGGGTGCTGCGGGGAAGCGTTCTGCTGGGACTACCGGTGCTGCGGAAAGCGATGAAGCGGTGTTGTTTTAAAGGATGAAGAGGTTGCCGGACCGCCTGTCCGGCAACCTCTCAGGGTTAAGCTGCGCGACGCTCTTCGATGTTGTCGAGGATCTCTTCCGGCTCGGGACCGACCTCGAAGGTGGTAGGCACCTGCTCGCGGAAGCGGCCGAGCACTTCGTTCGTTGTGTCCTGCAGGCGCGTATTGGGCTTGTGCAGCTTGCGCGTGGCCTTGCTGGCCAACTGGCAGAGCTGGTAGCGGTTGGTCACGTGCGTCAACGCGCCAAAAATCAAATCAGATCGCATGGGATCTCTCCTTCATCATTCGCGCCCGCAGCTACTGCCGAGCAGGTCCAAGGCTTGCTCTCAACGGGCAATCTGGGTGTGTGTCAGTTCTTTAGACGATGCCAGTCACGCTGAAGCTGCATCGAAATCGTTCTTCCATGCCGGATGCGGCTTACAGACAGCAGCAACAGGGTCGCCTAACAATTCGACAACACCCCGCCGGGACTAAGAAAGCGGCTCACTGAAATCCATCGCCACCGCAGAATCAGCAGGTACCAAATTCCGTAGGATTGCTGATTCCTTGAGCACCATAACCCGTCGGCTACCGGAACGCAACCCTTATCTTGCGAACACATCGCTTGCAGAAGGCTTTAAGACCAGTAACTGCGGTCGAGCGTGCGGTACTGGATCGCCTCGGCGATGTGCTTCACCGCGACGTCGGCCGCTCCGTCCAAATCGGCGATGGTACGGGCCACTTTCAGAATGCGGTCGTGCGCGCGTGCGCTCAGACCTTGCTGCTGCATGGCCCGCTCCAAGAGGCGCTCCGCATCGGTGCCCAGCTCGCAGAAGAGCCGAATCTGCTGCGTGGACATCTGCGCATTGGCGTAGATCGGCTTGCCTCGCTTTGCAGCGAGACGGTCTTTGTCGGCGGCACCCACGTTGCTGAAGCGGGCGTACTGCACCTCACGCGCCGCCATCACGCGTGCGCGAATCTCACGAGAGCCCTCGGCCGCGGCGCCCTGCCGCAGCTCCTTGTACTGCACCGCCGGTACCTCAATGTGGATGTCGATGCGGTCAAGCAACGGTCCACTCACCTTCGACACGTAGCGTTGGATCATCGGCGGCGTGCACATGCACTCGCGCTGCTTGTCATTGAAGTAGCCACATGGGCACGGATTCATGGCAGCCGCCAGCATGAAGCGTGCCGGAAAGCTAAGGCTCATGGCCGCGCGGGAGATCGTCACCGTGCCATCTTCAAGCGGTTGGCGCAGCACTTCAAGCACGTTACGCGGGAACTCCGGGATCTCGTCGAGGAAGAGAAGGCCGTTGTGCGCGAGCGAGACCTCGCCCGGCCGCGGCACCATGCCGCCACCAATCAGGCCGGCGTCGCTCACCGTGTGGTGCGGCGAGCGGAAGGGCCGCTGCGTCACCAGGCCCTCCTCCGCATTCAAGACGCCGGCAACGGAGTGGATCTTCGTCGTCTCAAGCGCTTCTTCAAAACGAAGCGGCGCGAGGATGCCGGGCATGCGCTTGGCAAGCATCGTCTTGCCGCTACCCGGCGGCCCGATCATCAGGATGTTGTGGCCGCCCGCCGCCGCAACCTCAAGGGCACGCTTGGCCGTGTGCTGGCCGCGCACGTCCTTGTAGTCCAGCGGAAAGTGGTCGAGTTCTTTGAGCAGTTCGCCCGTCGGCACACGCAGCGGTGCGGCAGTGAGCGTGCCGAAGGCGTCCGCATTCAGCAGCTCACGGACCTCGTTCAACGACTTCACCGGATAGACGTTCACGCCTTCCACCACGGCAGCTTCACGCGCGTTTGCGGCAGGCACCAGCAGATTCGGAATGCCCTTCTCGCGCGCAAGCACCGCCATCGGCAGCACACCGGGCACGGCACGAAGGCTGCCATCGAGGCCGAGTTCGCCGATCATGAGGAAGCGGCTGAGGTCCTTGGCATGCAACGCACCGAAGGCACCCAGGATGCCGACGGCGATGGGCAGGTCGAAGCCGGAGCCCTCCTTTTTCAGGTCCGCCGGCGCAAGATTGATCGTGATGCGTGTGGTCGGCAGGTCGAAGCCGGAGTTCTTGATTGCGGAGCGCACACGGTCGCGGCTCTCACGCACGGCAGTGTCGGGAAGGCCGACCGTGTTGAAGATCTCCTTCTCAAGCTTCGCGCCGGAGAAGTCGACTTCAACGTCGATCAGGTGAGCATCAATGCCGTATACCGCTGCGCTGAGCGCCTTAAAGAGCATGCCGTTCCGGGGACCGCGGGATGAAGTGAGTGCAGGTGCGCAGTGTAGCGCATCGTGCTCGCGCTGCTCGCGGCACGACTGCAAGCCTACAATCGAGGGTGGTGACAAGTCTCTTTGAGCTCTTCAAGATCGGCGTCGGCCCGTCCAGCTCGCATACGGTCGGGCCCATGCGCGCCGCGCTCTCGTTTGTGCACGGTCTGCAAGCGGCGGGTCTACTGAACCAAACCAATCGCGTGCAGGTAGACCTGTACGGTTCGCTGGCGCTCACCGGCATCGGGCATGGAACCGACATGGCGTGTCTGCTCGGCCTGAGTGGACGCGCACCGGACACGCTGACGCCTGAGGAGAGCACCGTCATTCTGCAGCATGCCGCAAGCGAGAAGCTGACCCTGGTCAGCGCGTGGGAGGTCTCCTTTGTTCGCGAGAGAGACCTCATTTTGCATCGCGACCGGATGTATCCCGAAGCAGACCGGACAACCCATCCGAACGGCGTGCGCTTCAGCGCCTTCAGCAGCGAGGGTCTGCTGCTTGCAACGGAGGTCTATTACTCCATCGGCGGCGGCTTCATTGTCACGGCGGAGCACTTCTCAAAGAACGCGCAAGCCACACCACAAAGCTCGCGCACTGTTCCCTTTCCGTTCCGCAGCGCGGCGGAGATGCTGCAGCTTGCGAAGCAGCATTCGCTCACCATCGCGGAGATGGTTTTCGCGAACGAGCTTGCGATGCTCGAAGATCCGAAAATCTCTCGGCCTTCTTCTCTCGCGGCCGACGAGAGTCCGGAATCGCAGGTGCGCGGCGGCGTGCTCGCACTTGCCCGCGTCATGCTCGACTGCATCGACCGCGGCATCGCAACAGAAGGCACACTGCCCGGCGGGCTAAACGTACGCCGGCGCGCATCGCGGCTTGCGGCACGCCCGCATCAGAACGGCTCTTCCGATCCGCTTGCACCACTGGACTGGGTGACGGTGTTTGCCATGGCCGTGAACGAAGAGAATGCCGCGGGTGGCCGCGTCGTTACGGCTCCCACGAACGGAGCCGCCGGTGTAATTCCAGCGATCGCGCGCTATTACCTCGACTTTCTGCCGGGCTCAAGTGAAGACGGCCTCATGCGCTACTTCCTCACGGCCGCCGCAATCGGCATTCTCTACAAGGAGAACGCTTCGATCTCCGGCGCTGAGGTCGGTTGCCAAGGCGAAGTCGGTGTCGCGTGCAGCATGGCTGCAGGCGGACTCGTCGCTGCGCAAGGCGGCAGCAACGCACAGGTAGAGCATGCGGCCGAGATCGCCATGGAACACAATCTTGGCATGACCTGCGACCCTATCGGCGGCCTCGTGCAGATCCCTTGCATCGAGCGCAATGCCATGGGCGCGGTGAAAGCGGTGAACGCGGCACGCATGGCGCGCAACGAGAGTGACGACCATAAGGTGTCGCTCGATCAGGTGATCCGCACGATGTATCTCACCGGTCTCGACATGCAATCGCGCTACAAGGAAACGTCACTTGCAGGGCTCGCGTTGAACATCATCGAGTGCTGAGCAAGGCTCTTGATGCGATCGCGCCAAGGCATCGCATGAGCATGATGCAACGCGTTGTAGATACGACAGAGTTTTGCACGCAGCCACCACACTTTTGTGTTGACACTCCCGTCGCACACTTCTATACATTTCGTTAGCTGCTCTACAGCGAAGCATGTGTAGAGAAGCAGTCTTACTCAGGGAGAGTAGACGGGCAACAAATGCGAAGCGGTGGCAAAGGCCGCAACGCGATGGCAAGCAAGAACACAGAAGGGGAAGCGTTAAGCGCTTCCCCTTCGTGCATCTGTCATCACTGTCTCGAGCACTTCACCGAAGGCTTCCGTTAGACTCAGTTTTCGATGACGCGACGACGCTGGATTGCAGACACGTGGAATGACGAACGCACACAGGCGTCGCTGTTAGGCGAGCAGGCTGCGCACCTTGCCCGCGTGTTGCGTGCGCAGCCAGGCCAGATCTTCGACGTGGTCGCAGGCGGCTTTCTGCATCGTGCGGAAGTGGTGAGCGTGCGTGACGATGAGGTGCGCTTCACGCTGCAGCAGGAGCAAGAGGCCGCGACCGCATTGCAGGTGCACCTCTTGCTCGCTGTCTTCAAGTTCGACCACTTTGAGTGGGCCGTTGAAAAAGCAACCGAGCTTGGCGTTGCGCAGATCACGCCCGTGCTCGCGAGGCGCACGGAGAAGCACCTTGCCCAGGCAGCCGTGAAGCGCGCGGAACGATGGCGACGCATTGCGCATGAGGCCGCAAAGCAATCACGGCGTACCGATGTTCCCCTTGTGCACGAGCCAGCAAGCCTGCAGCAAGCGCTTGCCTCCGTGGACGCGCCAACCCGCATTCTGCTGGCGGAAACAGAGCGAGAGAACACTTTGCGCGCAGCGTTGGAAGAGAGCCAGGCCGAGAGTGCGGTAGCTCTGGCAATCGGCCCGGAAGGCGGCTGGACCGCTGACGAGATGCAACACTTCCGTGAAGCTGCATGGCGGCCCGTTACGCTGGGGCCGCGCATTCTTCGAGCGGAAACCGCGGCCATCGCGGCCATCGCCATCACCTCGGCGTTAGTCATCGAATCGCAAAGTTGATCACCGGAGGACAGCATGCACAGCACGGAAGCAGGCAAGTTCGAGCGAACACAAACCAACAAAGCAGCACTCTGGATTGGGTGGATTCTGAGCATCCTGATCGCGCTGTTCATCGGTAGCGGCGGCGTCAACGCATGGATCGGCTCGCAGCAGGTTATCGACGGAACCGCAAAGCTCGGCTACTCACCCAGCATCCTGCATGTGCTCGGCACGATTGAGATCGTCTGCGCGCTGCTCTTCCTCGTGCCTCAAACGGCTGCGCTCGGAGCTATTCTGCTCACTGGCTTCTTCGGTGGTGCGGTTGCAAGCCATGCGCGCATCGGCGACCCCATGTGGGTCGTGCCCGTCGTCTTCGGTCTACTCGTGTGGGTGGCGCTGCTGCTGCGCATGCCGCGCTTTCATGTGGTGCGTCCGTCGCGCTACTGATGTCGTCATGCGAAAGCAGAGGCGCCCACATTGCGTGAGTGCCTCATTCGCACCGCTTCCGACTAACTGAACATCTCGCGCACACGATCCATCAGGCCGTGCGAGTGCGGTGTGTTCTCTTTTTCCATCGTTTCACCGAGCTGCCGCAGCAAGTCCTTCTGCTGCTTCGAGAGCTTGGTCGGCGTCTGCACGCGAATCTCAACGATCAGATCGCCTTTGCCGCTGGCGTTCAGGTGTGGCACACCCTTGCTCTTCAGCTTGAAAGTCTTGCCGCTTTGCGTCCCATCCGGCACCTTCAGCACGGCGGGGCCGTCGAGCGTGGCGATCTCGAGTTCGTCGCCGAGCGCGGCCTGCGTGTAGCTCACCGGCACGACGCAGTGCAGGTCGTCACCATCGCGCGTGAAGACCTTGTGCGCCTTGACCGAGAGCAAGACGTAGAGGTCGCCGGAGGGACCGTCGAACTTGCCAGCCTCGCCCTCGCCCTGGTAGCGGATGCGGGTGCCGTCTTCGACTCCCGCGGGCACCTTGACGTTGATGGTGTGCTCCTTCTGCACGCGTGACTCGCCGCGGCAGGCCGGGCATGGATCGGTAATCTGAGCACCCGTGCCGTCGCACTTGGGGCAGGTTCGCGCTACAGAGAAGAAGCCTTGCTGAAAGCGCACTTGGCCGGCGCCGCGGCACTGCGAGCAGGTGGCCGGAGCCTTGCCGCTGGCCGTGCCTGCACCCTTGCACTCGCCGCAGACCTCAAGGCGCTTGACCTTGACCTCCTGCTCCTTGCCGAAGACTGACTCTTCAAACTCAAGTGCAAGGTCATAGCGCAGGTCACGCCCGCGCTGCTGGCGCGACTGCTTGCGGCTGCCGCCCATGTTGAACATCTCGCCGAAGATGTCGCCGAAGATATCGCCCAGGTCCTGCGGGTCACCGCCAAAGCCACCCGGAAAGCCGGAACCGCCACCGGAGGCCGCACCGACACCTTGATGACCGAACCGGTCGTAGGCGGCGCGCTTCTGCGGATCGCTCAGCACGCCGTAAGCTTCTGAGCACTCCTTGAACTTCTCTTCCGCAACCGAGTCGCCCGGGTTGCGATCCGGGTGGTACTGCATCGCAAGCTTGCGATACGCCGTCTTCAACTCGGCATCGGACGCTGTTCGCGTTACGGACAGAACCTCGTAGTAGTCCGCCTTGGTCGTCGCTCCCGCCACGTTTGTCTCCTGTACTCAAGGGTGATGGCTTGCTCGCATGTCTCTGCGAGAGCGGAGTCGCTACGCCTCGTGCTGCGCGGTGTTGCGCGCGACCTGCACCAGGGCTGGACGCAGCAATCGCTCTTTGATCTTGTAGCCGCGCCGCACTTCCTGCATGACTGTGCCATCGGGGTGCTCGGCTGTTTCAATCTGACCGAGTGCCTCGTGCACGCGCGGATCGAACTGCGCACCGACAGCCTCAACATGCGTAAGGCCCAGCGAGCGTACGGCATCGTCGAGCTGCTTTGCAATCAGTTCCACGCCGGCTCGGAACTGCTCCGGAGTGCCGTTGGCGTTCATCGCCAGGCCGAAGTTATCCAGCACCGGCAGAAAGCCTTCTGCCGCGCTACCCATCGCATAGTCGCGGAACTCGGCGCGCTCCTTCGCTTCACGCTTGCGGGCGTTGTCAAACTCAGCCTGCAGGCGCGCAATGCGGTCGAGCAACTGATCACGCTCACGCTTTACGATCTCAAACTCGGCTTCCGTGACTGTGCCGACAGTTACGTCGCTTGACGCAGGCGGCTGGTCTTCCGTCTCTGCCGCTCCAAGCAGTTCTTCGTCAGTCACCGGCATCTCCGTATTGTTCGTTCCGTTCATACCCATCCACTTCCTGTATCGATTTGCAAAGCTCACAGCTTGCCTGCTCGCATTTTCGCGTTGCTCTTGCCGGGCCGCCCCTGCACTAAACAGCCCGCTGCGTTTCAGCGAACAACTGCGCCACGTAATGCACTGCATTGATGGTGTTGGCATAGTGCATGCGTTGGGTGCCGATCACGCCGACGGCCCCGTGCTGCTTGCCGCCGCTCACTGCCGGTGCGGCCACCAGTACAAGCCCCTGCATCTCCGGCGTGTGCGCTTCCATGTCAAAGACCACGCGCACAGCATTGCCCTGTGCCATCGTCAGTTCCGCGCCGATGTAGGCGTGCAGCAGCGCCATCACGCGCTCTTTGGCCTCAAGTGCCGCGAGCATCTCACGCAGCCGCTGGCCGTCGTAGGCGTTGCCGATCAGATTGCTCACCCCGTCCACGAAGACGACCTGCGCGGCATGTGGCTCCTGCACGACGGCAGCCGTCCAAAGCTCCTCCGCCGCGCGCCGCATGGTCCGGTACTCCGCGCGTTCTGTGTCCGCGCGGCATGCAATCTCGGCGCGCACGCTGGGCAGCGTCCACCCACGAAAGTTTTCGTTCAGGTATCGAGCCGCTGCATCCAGATCGTCCGTGACGAGGTCCTGCTCAAGCCGAAGCACACGATCACGAACGACACCCGCACGCGTGACCACAACCGCGAGCACTCGCCGCAATCCAAGCCGTTGAAAATGCACATGCTCCAGCGGATCGCTCTCCTGCAGCGTGGCCATCGCGACGCCGACACCGCTAGAAAGCACAGCGAGCACCTGCGAGGTGCGCTCCAAGAAGGCTTCAGCGCCTGACACGCCTTGCAGGCGCGTATCGATCTGCGAACGCGACTGCGCGGGCAGCATAGAGGCTGCAATGCGGTTCTCCCCGCGAAGCTGCTCCACATGCAGCCGGAACGCCTGCGCGGTGGGCACGCGGCCAGCGGACGTATGTGGCTGTTCCAGGTAACCGCTCTCCACCAACTCCGCCATCACATTCCGAATCGTTGCGGAGCTCAGCCCGCTTCGGTTCGCGATCACCTGCGATGCCACGGGCTCCCCCGTCTGCACGTAGTGCTCGACGATTGCGGTCAGCACCGCCTGCTGACGCGGGCCAAGATGGCCAGAGCGTGAACTGCTGAACGTGTTCGCATCCTGTGCTGGCAAAGGCATCATCATCAGTTTACCGCTGTTTCGCCGGACTGAGTCGAGATGTGATGATGCAACACTCAGGTTTGATTCTGGATGCCGGAGAATCGCTTCGTGCCTGCAGCGCTCAGAGGATTTCGAAAACGTCCTTTGTCTCCTCGGTCACTTCGGCTGCGCGATCAACAACTGCTCTTGCAATGCGGAAATATGCGGCGGCACGCGCGTCTGCTTCACCGCCCAGTGCCGCGGGCATGCCGCGGTCCCCGCCTTCGCGGATGACCGGGTCGAGGTCGACCGATCCGAGGAAGTCCAGGTTGTACTGGCGCGCCGTCGCCTCGGTGCCACCCGCGCCGAAGACGTCAATGACCTCGCCTGAGGGCAGGCGCATCTGTGACATGTTTTCGACTAAGCCCAGCACCTCTACGTTCACTTGGTGGAACATCTCGAGCGCCTTGCGCGCGTCCTGCAACGCGACAGCTGAGCCGGTGGAGATCACAACCGCTCCGGTGAGCGGCACCGTCTGTACGAGCGAGATGACTACATCTCCCGTGCCCGGCGGCAGGTCGACGATCAGGTAATCCAGCTCACCCCACTGCACCTGCTGCAGAAACTGGCGGATGATCTGGTGCAGCATCGGCCCGCGCATCACCATGGGCTTGTCGCCAGGCGAGATGAGGCCGACGGAGATGAACTTCACGCCAAAGCTCTCCAACGGCTCGATGCGGTTGTCGCCCACGATGGAAGGCTGCCGGCTCTGGCCCATCATCGTCGGCACGTTGGGGCCGTAGATGTCGGCATCGATCAGGCCAACGCGATGGCCGAGCTTTGCCAGAGCGATGGCGATGTTCACGCTCATGGTGGTCTTGCCGACACCGCCCTTGCCACTGCCGATCGCGATCACGTTGGCGATGCCCGGCAACGGCTTAGGTCCCTGCTGCGGTGCGCCTTGTCCCATGTGTCCCATTGCCTGCTTGTCTCCAATACTTGCGCTAGTCGTAAAGAGCGACTTTGACTATCATCGCTGACAGAGGGCGGAGATGACGAACCTGCAGCTTCTGCTATCCGTTGGCATCCCGAGTTTCTTAGTACTAGTCAGTATTGCCCTGAATCGAAGCGATGTCTCTTCGCTTCGTTCAGAGATGGTGCAACTACGCAACGATCTTGGTCGTGACATGACACAGCTTAGGACAGAGATCAATCGCGACATGACACAGTTGCGCTCCGACCTGAACCATGACATGACTCAGTTGCGCGATTCTATTCACCGCGACATGATTTCTCTTCATGAATGCGTGGCTGTCGTGGAAGCAGGCCAGGAGTAGACGTCTTTACACGTGCCAGTCGGTCGTGAGTGTCTTGCGCAGCTCGCGCTTCCGCTGCACTTCGCCGGCACGGTTCTCACGGCGGCGCAAGGCATCCTCAAAGCGCCGCTTCTGGTGCTCGGTCTCCGGCATGATCGGCGGCACAGCCACGGGCGCACCGGTCTGATCGACAGCGACATAGGTTACGTACGCCGACGAGACGTGGCGCAACACTCGGGTTTTAGGGTCTTCAACCATCGCCTTCACACCCACTTCCATACTTGATTTGAAGGCGCGGTTCACGCTCGCCTTCAGGATGAGCAGATCACCGACGTGAACCGGCGCGACGAAGTCCAGACCTTCCATGGACGCCGTGACAACCAGGATGGCCCGCGCGTGACGGTACGCGGCAACGGCCCCGACCAGGTCAATGAACTGCATCAGTTTGCCGCCAAAGAGGTTGCCCAGCGAGTTCGCATCGCCGGGAAAGATGATCTCGCTGCGCTCGGCCTGCGACTCCGCTACCGTTCTTTGCTGCTCTTCCATACCTCTTAAGTCTACGTGCGGGTCTGCGCTCACCTCCAAATGCCACAATAGCGACATGGACAAGATCGCCATGCTCACCGGTATCCTCGCGCAAAACCCTTCCGACAGCTTCGCCCGGTATGGCCTCGCGATGGCCTACCTTGGCGAGAGCAAAACGGACGAAGCGCTGGCGGAGTTTGACGCCACCATCGAGCGCAACGGGGACTATGTTCCGGCTTACCAGATGGCAGCGCAGACGCTGGCGAAGCTCAACCGCAATGATGAAGCCAAGGCAAAGCTTGAAGCCGGCCTGCTTGCAGCGAAGCGTACCGGTAACGGCCATGCCGCGTCCGAGATGCAGGCCTTGCTGGATGAGATTGAAGTCGGCTACTAAGCGGGATCCAAAAAGAGCTTCGCGTCACCAATAGCGGGAGCGCCAAAGCGTCACACCACGCGTTCGTGCGCTTGCAGCGCCGGTCGCAAAGCTCCCTTGCCGAAGACGCGCTCGTATACTTGAGGAGATGACGAACTCCAAAGCGACCGCGACTCCCCTGCCCCGGCACCTTCCTCAGACGCTCGGCGAACTGCGCGGTAGCGAGTGGACCGAGGAGCGCGTCTCCCGCTCCGTGAAGGACGAGCTTCGCGACAATCTCATCGCGAAGATCCGTTCCAAGGAGAACATCTTCCCCGGTATCGTCGGCTACGAGGACACGGTCGTTCCGCAGATCGTCAACGCTGTGCTCTCGCGTCAGAACTTCATTCTGCTCGGCCTGCGCGGCCAGGCGAAGTCGCGCATCCTTCGCGGCCTGACGACGCTGTTGGATCCGGTCGTCCCGTACATCGCCGGATCTGAGATTCGCGACAATCCGTATAAGCCGCTGGCGCAATCGTCCAAGAACCTGCTCGTCGAGAAGGGCGATGCGACACCAATTGCCTGGCTCACGCCCGACGAACGCTTTGTGGAGAAGCTAGCAACGCCCGATGTGACCGTAGCCGACCTCATCGGTGACGTCGACCCCATCAAGGCGGCGCGCTCAGGTGAGCAGCTCTCCAGCGAGCTGACGATGCACTACGGCCTGTTACCGCGCGCGAACCGCGGCATCTTCGCAGTGAATGAAGTACCCGACCTCGCCGGCAAGATTCAGGTCGCGCTCTTCAACATCATGCAGGAAGGCGACGTGCAGATTAAGGGCTACCCCGTTCGCCTGCAGTTGGACGTGGCGTTGACCTTCTCCGCCAACCCTGAGGACTACACGGCCCGCGGCAAGATTGTGACGCCGCTGAAGGACCGCATCGGCTCCGAGATACGCACGCACTACCTCGATTCTATCGAGCAGGCCATCGCCGTCACCGAGCAGGAGGCGTGGTCCACCCGCGCCGTGCTGGACATCCACATTCCGCGCTATATCCGCGAGGTGATCGAGCAGATCGCCTTTGTCGCCCGCGAGGACAAGCGCGTCGACAAGCGCTCCGGCGTGTCGCAACGCCTGCCCATCTCCACGATGGAGCTGGTCCTCTCCAATGCGGAGCGCCGCGCGCTGACGCATGGCGAGACCGTTGCCGTACCGCGCATCGGCGACATCTACACCGCGCTGCCGGGCATCACCGGCAAGATCGAGCTTGAGTACGAAGGCGAGATGCGCGGTGCCGACACTGTCGTCAACGAGATCATCCGCACCGCCGTTGCGCGTACCTTCGACGGCTACTTCGCCGAGACCAACACGCAGCAGATCGAGCAGTGGTTTAACCTCGGCGGCAGCGTGCAGCTTTCCGATGCAAACGCAGCAGAAGAATCGCTGAAAGAGCTGCAACAGATTCAGGGTCTGTTCGACAAGCTGAAGCCGCTCGGCCTGGAGAAGCGTGCCGGCACCGAAACACTGGTTTCCGCGGCGGAGTTTCTGCTGGAAGGCATGACCGCGCACAAGCGCCTGAGCCGCAATGAAGAACGCAACTTCAGCGCGGCGGAGCGCCAGAGCCGCAAAGATCGCGCGGCGAACTTCGGTGAAGAGATGCGTGATCGCGAGAAGGACAACCAGGAGTGGCAGTCGCGCAATCGCTCAAAGCGCGGATTCAATTAGAGCAGCGAGTCAGAAAGTCAGCGAGCTAGCAAGTCAGCTCTTGCCATTCACCTTAACCCTGCGGCTCACAGTGGAAGTTAGTCTTGCTAACTCGCTGCCCTGCTGACTCGCTGACTGGCTGCTCCTAATGAAACGCACTCGCTATACCAAGTACACTGGCGATCTTGCCTCAGAGATCGCGCTAGACGACCTGATGCAGGCGCTCTCCGATTTTCTGCTCGACTCCGGCTTCCAGGACCCGTTCTCACAATTTCAGGAGCTCAACGGCGAGCACACGCTGGAGAATCTACGCGAGGCTCTGCGGCAGCTGATGGAGTCTGGTGAGTTCCTTGAAGGCGAGGCGCAGGAGAAGTTCGAAGCCATGAGCGACGAGCAGCGCGAGCAGATGCTTAGCGACCTGATCGATCGCATGCAGGGTGAGAACTTCATCCAGTCGCAGCAACAGCAACCCGGTGAATACAGCGACGGCAAGGTCGACCACGCCAACAGCCCCGGAGAGCTAGCGCAGCCGGCAGCGCCGCAGGGCGAAGCGCGCTTTCACGTGACCGATAAGTCGATGGATTTTCTTGGCTACAAAACGTTGCGTGACCTGCTTGGCGGGATGGGCCGTGCCGTAAGCGGCCGGCACGAAACGCGCTATGAGGCCAGTGGCGTGGAGTCCAGCGGGTCGTCGAAGCCATACGAATTCGGCGACGTGATGAACCTCGACGTGAACGCCACGCTCAGCTCGGCAATGGCCCGCGAGGGCATCGGCCTGCCGCTGAACGTCGAGTACTCCGATCTGTCGATCCGGCAATCGGAGTACCTGAGCTCGTGCTCAACCGTCGTGATGCTGGACTGCTCGCACAGCATGATCCTGTACGGTGAGGACCGCTTCACGCCGGCCAAGCGTGTCGCCATGGCGCTGGCACACTTGATCAAGACGCAGTTTCCCGGCGACGAACTGCACCTGGTGCTCTTCCACGACTCCGCGGAAGAGATGCCGGTGCAGCAGGTGGCCCGTGTGAAGGTCGGCCCCTGGTACACCAACACGCGCGAGGGCCTGCGTGTGGCGCAACGCATTCTGCGGCGCTCCAACAAAGACATGAAGCAGATCGTCATGATCACCGACGGCAAGCCCAGCGCGCTGACCATGCCGGACGGACGCATCTACAAGAACGCCTTCGGCCTTGACCCGCTCGTGATTGCGGAGACGCTGGAAGAGGTAAACCGCTGCAAACGCGCGGGCATCGTGATCAACACGTTCATGCTGGCGCAGGATTTTGCGCTGATGCAGTTTGTGCAGCGCGTAAGTGCGATGTGCCGCGGCAAAGCCTACTTCACCAGCCCTGAACGCTTAGGCAGCTACGTGTTGCAGGACTTCATGACGCGCCGCATGAAGACGGTGCAGTAGCGCTTCCCCTGTACCTCAAGGCTGCGGCTTCTCATCCGCAGCAGACTTCGCATTTGCACCCATCGCGCCACGTGCACTGCGGTACGCCCGTGAAAGGGCGTGCCGGGTGTTGCGGGTTGCCGTGCCGAGCGCGTCGCCCGTCGACCTTCGCGCGATTACGGAGGCCGTGTCCGTGGCTCTTGCACCTGCGGCGACGCCGCCCAAACCTGCGTTCGCCCCCAGGATCGCTGCCTGTGCAGGCCGCTTCTCAGGGTTCGCCCAGGCGATGTCAGTCGGCGGCAGCTTGTCCAGGCGGCTTGTTCTCGCCTGCGGAAAGTCGGTGCGCGTCATCTTCTCGGCTAGGGGCCACTCGGCGGATTGCAGCCAGGCGATGCCGTTCATCGGAGCCGCAGCCTCGCCCAGGTTTAGGATGGCCTGCACATGTAGCGGCGACATCGCGACGCATCGGTCGCCGCCGCAGCCATGCTGGCAGAGTTGTTCGGTCAGAAACGATGCGTGCTTGCCGGCAGACACCCACACAGTCGGTCCATGGCTCTCCGCATCCAGCGTGGATGCGCGCGTGATCTGGCTGGCGTCGCAGACGGTATTTTCATGGGACGCCGCGTACCAGTACAGCGCTCTCCAATTACTCGCGCTCGTTAAGGCACCGCCGCCCAGCAACACGGACACATGCTCTGCATCGAGTCGATGGCCCATCTCGCCACAGTCTTTGCTCCAGAGATGAAAGTAGTGCACTTCGATGCGCGGGATGCCGTGACCTACCGGGCGAACCTGACCATAGAGTGTGCCGTCCGCCGCGGCAATCGTGGGTTTGCCAAGAGCTGGAACGAAGGCGGCTGGGCTGCCCGCGCAGTCCGTTCGGCTTACAAACATCTGCGGCGCAAACTGCAGCAGGAGCGCCTGCTCCACATCGTCGCTGATCCCGTCGTGATCAGTATCTGGATGCTCCTGCGCCTTTGCTTGCGACAGAACAACAAGAAGGCAGCCAAGCGTGACAGCGCCAAAGATCAAGCGAGTCATCCGGGACCTCACGTCTACTGTTTTCATATCGCAGCCGTTACTTTCGGTTTGCGAAACGCGAAGAGCACCGCAAGCAAAGGCGGCGCGAGCAGCACACCCCATCCCGGAATCACAATGCCTCCCACAATCGGCCCCAGCAGTGCGGCCCACCACGGTATACGCGTCTGCCGCTTCAGCAGCAGCGGCTGGATCAGCAGGCCGTCTGCAACGGCGATAGTCGCGTAGAGCCCCAGTACCCACCAGAGCTTTGAGAAGTCGTTGTCGTTGTTCGTCAGCACCACCGTAAGCGCCGGGCCGCATACGCCCAGCACCGCGCCGACGCCCGGCACAAACTGAAAGGCCGCACCGAGCACGGCCCACAACGGCGCAAGCGGTACGCCGATCCACATCAGGCCGACCAGCCACATCAGGCCGACGATCGCTGCATCCAGCAGCGTCGCGCGAAACCACCCGCCCAAAGCAGAGCCTGCCGTTTTCAGGTGATCCGCGCTGCTGCTAACGTCGGCCATACCCGTTGGATGCGAAGCGCACGGGTGCGCAGTGCTACCCTTTTCCCATGAAGTTTGGCGTTCTGGTCTTCCCCGGATCCAACTGCGACCACGACACCTACAACGTCGTCGACGCGGTGCTGCAACAGCCCGTCACCTTCCTTTGGCATGACTCCGAAGACCTGCAGAACTGCGACGCGATCCTGGTACCTGGCGGCTTCGCCTATGGCGACTATCTGCGGACAGGCGCGCTTGCCCGCTTTGCGCCGATCATGACGTCGGTGAAGAAGTTCGCGGCAGCAGGCGGGCCCGTGATGGGTATCTGCAATGGCTTTCAGATCCTGTGTGAGGCCGGGCTTTTGCCGGGGGCGCTGCAACGCAACGCCGGCCTGCGCTACCTCTGCAAACAGGTGCATCTGCGCGCGGAAACGGCGAACTCCGCGTTCACGCACACGCTCTCGAAAGGCGAGATCCTGCGCATGCCGATTGGCCACATGGAAGGCAATTACTTCTGCGACGCCGAGACGCTCGCCACGCTGAAAACGGACGACCGCATCGCATTCCGATACAGCACGGCGGATGGCGAGATCACAGCCGAGGCCAACCCGAACGGGTCGCTCGAAAACATCGCCGGCGTGCTCAACGAGGGACGCAACGTGCTCGGCATGATGCCGCACCCTGACCGCTCCAGTGAAGCGCTGCTTGGCTCGGCAGACGGCCTCCGCTTGTTTCAGGCGCTTGCGCAAAGCCTGACGACGGCCTGAGGTGGTCGACCTTCACCATCACCTTCTCTTCGGCGTGGACGACGGCGCACAAGACCTGCGCGCGTCTGTTGCGATGGTGGAGATGGCGGTCAACGATGGCGTCACACACATCGTCGCCACGCCGCACGCGAACTCCGAGTACAGGTACCATCGCGCATCGCATGCGGCGCGGCTGCAGGCCATTCGCAACGCTCTGCCGCCTGCAATAGCGAGCCATATCACTCTTGGTCTCGGTTGCGATTTTCACCTGGACTACGAAAACACCGAGGCGATCCGAGAGGATAAGGCACGTTTTCAGATCAATGACGGCCCTTACCTACTGATCGAGCTGAGCGACCATGCCATCCCGCAACGGGTCGACGAACTCCTTTACGAACTGCGCGTGCTCGGTCTTGTCCCAATCCTCACGCATCCCGAACGTAATGCGACGCTGCAACGATCGCGTACCCGCTTGCGCAACTGGCTTAAGGCCGACTTGCTCGTCCAGGTAACGGCAGGCTCGCTCACCGGTACCTTCGGTCGCACGGCGGAACGCGTCGCATGGGAACTGCTAGAAAATCATTGGGCTCACTTCGTCAGCAGTGACGCACACAACCTGCAACGGCGTTCCCCGCGATTAGGCGAGGCGTATGCGCTTGTGGCAAAGCGCCTCGGCGAAGACACTGCGCACCGCCTCTTTGTGAGGAACCCGCTCGCGGCCTTCCAGGGCGAAATGCTACCGGACCAGCCCTCGCCCGTACAAGTCTTTGGAAATGAACCACGAAGCTGGTGGCGAAGCATACGCGATAGGTTTCGCTGAGTCACACTGGTTATGCAAGCGCATCTTTCGATTTCATGTTACCGGTCCGCATAGACCATGGCAGTATCCGCAAAAAGTAGCGCGTCATCGGGTTTTCGACATATTGATGATAGAGCACGGCGACCCCGTAGCAAAAAGTAAGTGCCGTAACGGAACTGATTGCTATGGAGAGCCATGTGTGCCGCATCAGGTGCGCTGCCATGTACAGTATTGGTGGAATAACAAATTCGTGGGTTAGATATAGCGCATAGGATGCATCTCCAAGCAGGAGCAACAACGGAAACCTATCGAAACGGACGTGCTCTTCCAAAGCCACAATAGCAACGACGGTAAGCAGACCACAGACTGCAAAACAGCGATAGTGGAGTTCTGTCAAGTTTCGCGCTGCGCCTCCATCCACTCTGAACAGTCCGTACCCCAAGGCACCCAGTAACAACGCAGCGGAGGTATATTTCGGTATTTTTCGCACAAACGGCAGATAAGCAGCGATCACCATACCAGCCAGGAATTCTAGCTCGATTGGGTTGAAAAGGAACGCAACCACGCCGCCTCTGCCTGTCAGTAACAGCCCGGTAACTGCAGCAACACCGAGAACGCAGGCACACCCGGCCAGCAGCTTTGCCCTTGTAAGTAACATAGCACTTACAACAAGGTAGAAGAGCATTTCATAGCACAGCGTCCAACCTACGGGCAGGACCGGCGGGCTAACATCCCCCCCACTGAAACGAAATGCAAAAAGAAATGAAGCGACCGTGTTCAACAGGTTAGGACGGAAGAAAGCCAGAGCTCCGGGTGCTGCAAGAAATACGAGCAGCTTTAAAATAGTCAGCAGATAGTAAGACGGCGCAACGCGGAAGAAACGCCTTCGGAAAAATTCCTTCGCAACTTGCAGGCCGCCGTGGTGCCTTTGAACCGAGTGGGCAGCAGACAAGTAGATGACAAATCCACTAATGCCGAAGAATATATCGACACCCATGACACCATTATCCAAAAGCCTGACCCTTGCTGTTTGTTGAAAATGCCGTAAATCAGATACCCACAAGTGTGCTGCGACCACCATAGTAGCCGCGACAAAACGCAGAATCTGAAGACCGCGAAACTTGTCCTTAACCTCTGCGCCCGTCATCATCCTTCTTTCTGTGCAAGGCACAGACACTGTGTTCGGCAAGACCTCTAAGTTAACCCAAGCCCACCATCCACGGCGAGAAGCTGCCCGGTAATGAACTGCGTCGTTGTTGCAAAGAACAGAACGGCATCGGCCACATCGGTAGCGCGCCCGTTGCGCTGCATTGGCGTTTTGAGGGCGAAGCTGTCGTAGGCGGCATCGTGCGTTTCACCCAGCACGATCATGCCTGGAGCGACACAATTAACGCTGATCTCGGGCGCCCATGCCTTGGCCATGGTCTGGCTAAGCATGTGCAACGCTGCTTTGCTGGTGCAGTAATGCGCGTGCGTCGCCCAGGGATGCATGCCGCCCAGCGAACCAATGTTGACGATGCGCCCGCGTGCGGCCTTCAGGTGCGTGAAGGCGGCCTGCGCCACCAGGAACGGTCCGCGTGTGTTGGTGGCGAACATGCTGTCCCACTGCTCGGGCGTAATGTTCTCAAGCGCGGCAGTTTCGAAGGCACCGGCGTTGTTGATGAGCAGGTCGATACCGCCCAGGTACTCCGCCGCTGCTGCGACGCCACTTGCCACACTGGCGGGATCCCGCACATCGAAGGCGACCGCGCGTGCGCGCACACCATGGCGCTGCAACTCCGTCACCGCATCTTCAGCGACGCAGTCGACTTTGCGTGTGGAGATCACGACATCGGCACCCTGCTCGGCAAGTGCCATGGCAAGGGCGTTGCCGATGCGTCGCACGCCGCCCGTCACGATGGCGCGCTTGCCTGTGAGTGAACCGGGCATCTAGACCATTTTTCCTTCTGATGTGGTGACGGACAGGTTGAAGAATGCCAGTTTTCTTGATGAAAACTAATGCAAGCATCCTCTCTTCGCTCTACACCTGCAGGAATGGTCTAGTTTGGCGCGGAACTGCCGAGGCCGCCACCCTGATTTCCGGTCGGCGCGCTTGCCTTGTTCGGCTGCTTGGGAGCCGTGGTGCTGGCAGGCACCTTCACGTTGTGGTCCGCAGGCAGCGTCGGATCGCCCGTCTGCTTTGGGTCCGCCGGCATGGTGGAAAGCTTGATCACCGGGTCTGTCGGTGCAATCGCCTTATTGGGCGTGGGCGTGCCGATGATGCGATGGCTTGGCTCCTGCACGCCGAGCTTGCGCGTGGAGTCGCCGCCTGTCGCCTCATAGGCCGAGATCTGCTGCTGCGGCCGGTTCATGCGCACCGTCAGCTGCTTCGACGGGCCGTCAAGATTCAGCGTGCCGCTATATGTTGCGAAGCCGTTCGCGATGACCTGCACCTGCACGACAGAGCCGACAGGGATGATGTCGATGAACGCCTTGCCATCCACACCCGACTTCACTTCGAGGTTGCCCTCGTCAATGCCGTCTTTGCTGGGATGGAAGATGACGCCCGCGTTCTCTATGACCTTGCCGTTGCTGTCACGCAGCACCAGCACCTCAAGGTGCCCGGTCTCGGGCGGTGCCTTGTACTTGCGGCCATGCCGCTCAGTTTGGGCCGGCAACACACTTGCAGCCAGCACCGCCGCCAACCCGACAAACCGCAGACTACCTCTACCCAACATGCTGCGTATTCTACGTGCGCGGGCGGCGCGTTGTCTCTCTGTCCGTGTGAGGGTGCTGTGACCGTGCATGCCATTGAGACGCATGTATCCTCGGCATGTGATCGTGCAAGGCACCAGCGCAACCGACCCGCGCTCACCAATGCCGGCGACCACTCCACCCCGGCCCGGGCAGATCAAGCCGCTCACGTCTGTGCGTGTGTTTGCCGCGCTGTACGTCGCGGCGTACCACCTGGTTCATCCGTTCTCGCAGTGGGGTCCGCTGGGCACCTTTTTCTCAGCGGGGTACACCGCGGTCAGCTTCTTCTTCGTGCTGAGCGGCTTCATTCTTACCTACACCTACGGTGCCGATTTTGAAGCGGGCCGTGCTGACCGCAAGCGCTTCTGGATCGCGCGCTTTGCACGCATCTACCCGGTGTACCTCGTCTGCACGCTCTTCGCGGGCTACGTCTGCCGCGCGCAGTTCCGGCCGGCGTTCCATGCCCTGGCTTTTGTCTCGGACCTGGTGATGCTGCAGTCCTGGTCCGTCCGCATGTCTCCGTTCTTCAATGTGCCCGGATGGAGCCTGAGTGTGGAAGCGTTCTTCTATACCCTGTTCCCCTGGCTTGTGCTCAGGCTGCGACCGGCCAGGCCGCGGCAGGCAGTTGGGATGGTTGCGATACTGTGGCTGCTTGCTCTGATTGCTCCAGTCATTGGCGTGTGCCTCGACAGCCGCGCGGGCTGGCACGAGATCCTGAATGAAAGCCATCCCATGCTGTACGCGATCCGGCGCTATCCCGTGTTTGCCCTGCCGGAGTTCGCCGCCGGCATCGTGCTGGGCTGGTTTCACCTGCGCTTCCGCTTGCAGCAACGCACCGCCACGGCACTGCTGGTCTGCGGTGTCGCCGGTACGCTCGCATCGCTGGCCGAGTCCAACCACTTACCTTTTGAGCTGCTGCACAACGGCCTGTTGATTCCTTTCTACTGCCTCATCATCCTCGGGCTTTGCTATCCCGGCATTATCGCGCGCGGCCTGTCCTGGGCACCTTTGCTGCTCTTGGGAGAAGCGAGCTATGCACTCTACCTCTTCCACTACAACTACAACGGCTTTGTTCTGCAACGCTTCCATGTGCCGGAATCACTTGGCGGTCTCGCCTTCCGCATGCTGGTGATCGTTCCGGTCAGCATCGCCTTGCACCTCTATGTGGAGCGGCCCGGCCGCCGAAGGATCCTGAAGCTCTGGGCGACGCGGCGCGGCGCAGCGTCAGCCAAGTAGACCTTTTCGAACCTGAGCAGGATTCACTCAGATTTCTCACAAGCTGCTTGACCGCGACCAGTTCAGCCCGTACATTAGCAATCGGAAGGCGAGAGTGCTAACACTCCGCCGCCAAGAGCCACACAGACACGCAAGGAGCAAGCAGACATCATGGCATCGACATTTACACCGCTGCACGACCGCATCCTGGTCCGCCGGACTGAAGAGGGTGAGACGCTGCGCGGCGGCATCATCATTCCGGATTCCGCAAAAGAGAAGCCCCAGCAGGGCACCGTCGTTTCCGTCGGCAAGGGCAAGTCGAACGACGAGGGCAAGGTCTTCCCGCTCGACGTGCAGGCCGGCGACACCGTGCTGTTCGGCAAGTACTCCGGCACGGAGATCAAGCTTGACGGCGAAGATCTGCTCATCATGCGTGAAGAGGAAGTCCTCGGCATCCTCAAGGCCTAAGCACGGGCAATGGGTGCCCCACGTTCGCGAAGCTAACGTGGGTTGAACGACCACTAAAAGATTCAACTCTCGCAGCCATACAGGCGCGAAAAGGAAGACAAAAGAATGGCAAAGACAATTCTGCACGGCGAAGACTCCCGCCAGGCGATTCTGCGCGGCGTAAACGTGCTCGCGGACGCCGTCAAGGTGACCCTCGGCCCCAAGGGCCGCAACGTCGTCATCGAGAAGAAGTTTGGCTCTCCGACCATCACCAAGGACGGCGTCACCGTCGCCAAGGAAATCGAGCTCAAGGACCCGATCGAGAATGTCGGCGCGCAGCTCGTTAAGGAAGTCGCCAGCAAGACCTCGGATGTTGCCGGCGACGGCACCACGACCGCGACCGTGCTCGCCCAGGCGATCTACCGCGAAGGCGTGAAGACCGTTGCGGCCGGTGCGAACCCGACCGCCCTGAAGCGCGGCATCGACAAGGCTGTTGAGGCTATCGTCGGCAAGCGCGCTGAGGACGGCACCGTGACCGGTGGCGCTCTCTCCAAGTTCTCGAAGCCCGTCTCCGGCGACATGATCGCGCAGGTCGGCACCATCTCTGCCAACTCTGACTCGCAGATCGGCACCATCATTGCCGAGGCGATGAAGAAGGTCGGCAAGGACGGCGTCATCACCGTTGAAGAGTCGAAGACGATGGAGACGCAGCTCGACGTGGTCGAGGGCATGCAGTTCGACCGCGGCTATCTCTCGCCCTACTTCGTGACCGATGCAGAGCGCATGGAAGCGGCTCTCGAAGATCCGTACATCCTCATCTATGAGAAGAAGATCTCTTCGATGAAGGACCTTCTGCCCCTGCTCGAGCAGATTGCCCGCACCGGCAAGCCGCTGGTCATCATCGCGGAAGACGTCGATGGTGAGGCGCTCGCAACGCTTGTGGTGAACAAGCTGCGTGGCACGCTGAACGTGGCTGCCGTGAAGGCACCGGGCTTCGGCGACCGCCGCAAGGCCATGCTGGGCGACATCGCCACGCTGACCGGCG
>CAXTJS010000002.1:0-3873 GCA_964244605.1 uncultured Terriglobus sp.
CACCGGCTTCCAGGTGCGGCAGGGTCTGGGTACCCTGACCGACCTTCGCCGCGGCTCGCAGTTCAAGCTCTCTTCGGGCTCGGCTACCTGCCTGGTCACGAGCGGTATTCTCAGCTAATAACGAGGCGGCCTGGCGCAACTGCGCAGGCCGCCTCTCTTGTGTTTGTTTCTTTTCCTATTTGCAGAGGTCATTGCATCGCATGAAGTTTAATCACGTGGCCCGCATCAGCGCCGCCCTGCTCCTGTCACTCGCCGCCTGCCTTGGCTTCACCGCCTGCAGCCGCGACTACACGGTCGCCTTTCTTTACGTGCTCTCGACGCGCGGCACCGCGACCGATCCGAACGGCCTGATCAACGAGTACGGTATCGACTACCAGACCGGCGCGTTGCTGCCGCTGGCAAGCTCCGGGCAGTCCACGCAGGGCCGCAATCCCGTGGCGCTCACGATCTCCGCGAACCAGAAAAATGTCTACATCATCAACCACGATGATTCGAGCATCCAGTCGCTGCTGATCGGGACCGATGGCAAGCTATATCCGCAAAAGGTGACAGCCCTCGACGGCATCTTTCCGACCGCGCTGGCTCTCTCTGCAGACAACAACTACCTCTATGTGACCTTCACCTATCGCAAGACCTCGGCCACCGCGAACACGGGCCCGGGCGGCGTTGAGATCTATAAGATGACGGCGCGCACAGACGGTACTGGCGGCCTCGATATCGGCGCTCCCGTTGCGAGCACGCTCGGCAATTACTTCCCGGTCGGCGTAGCACCGGCGGGTATTGCGATTGGCCCGAATCTTTCGAACACCACATCCTCATCAATTAACGCGGCCAGCTGCGTCTCCACACCAAGCTCCTGCACGTCGTACGTCTACGTCATCGATCAGGACCCGACGACCTTCAATAACCTGCTCGTCTTTCAGCGTGACATCGGCACGGGTGCACTTACCCCGGTCGGCGGCACCGCGATTGGCGCAACCAGGTCGACAGGCTTTCTTTCCGGCGTGACGGCAAGCTCCATCGGCGTTGTGCCGCGCGGTGTGTACGTGTACGTGACTGACAGCGCGTCGAACCAGATCATCGGCTACACCGTTGCCGGCCCCAACGTGCTCACGGCGCAGCAGACCGGCCCGTACGCAACCGGCTCCGACCCGGTGAACCTGACGATCGATCCCCGCGGCAAGTTCCTCTACGTTGCGGACTTCAACGACCAGGCGATCAGCGCGTATGCCATCAACGACAGCAATGGCGGTCTCTCCGCTTCGTCAACGGCGAAGCCCTCGACCGATGGCACTGGCCCCAACTGCGTGACGATTGAAAATGCTCTGGGCATTTATCTCTACACGTCGAACTTCTACTCCGGCAACGTGAGCGGCTTCCAACTCAACGCGACAACCGGTGCACTGAGCAAAATTCGCAACTCGCCCTATCCCGCGTCAGCAGCGCCCAGCTGCGCCGCCGCAGTGGCGAACGGGACGCACGCGACACAGTTGGTGCAGTAGCGCCACAGAACGTCCTAAAGAGAAAAGCCTCGCTACAGCGAGGTTTTTCTCTTTGACAGACTTGCCAGATCGGTCTCTTGCGGGTGTCGCTTCGCCAGAACTGCGAACACCACAGGCGTGTGCCTCATGTCCGGATTTTTGGACATTGGGAACCTTAACCAATCCATGTCCCGAGTGCGGACATGGGGCACACAACGTCTTACTGCAAAGTTCCTTAACCGTTGCGCACGCGCTCCCGGTCGACCGGAAGATACCCGCCACGGCACAGCAGCGTGATCTCGCTTCGCTCCGGCAGATGCTTCGCTACGTACGCCGCGATGGCCTGTAGCATCGGGTCACCGTAGGGCACTTCCGCGTACATCGACCAAGCCTCTACGGGAACAGCCGGCGGCAGGACAAGGCTCAGCTTGTGGGGCTCATCTTCGTAGGTGCGTCCTGAAGCTCGTCGGTCGCCACAGGTGAAGACGTAATTGGTGCCCGAATAGGAGTACGAGTGCCAGCCCATGGGATCGGGCTCGTCCTGATCGAGAAAGGTCTCGGCTTCAATCGACAGCTGAGCGCACGGTAACGCTGGGTAGCCGGCTGCAGGCGGCGTGATAGTCCTCTGCCGCTGAGCGCGACCCTTTCGCAGCGACCAGGCCGCGGCAAACCCGCCCAGCGATGCGCCGAGACGCAGCAGATTCACGAGGATGCGAAAGCGGTCCAAGCTTCCCCTCCCAAGACAAGCGTTATCGCTACGATCGAAGATAAGCGCTGTCGCTATCATCAAGCAGATGCAGCGCGTTCACATTCTTACCACCGGCGGCACCATCGAGAAGCGCTACGTGGAGCAGGCCGGGCTGATGCAGAACACCGAGCCGCAGATCGAGCGCTGCCTGGCTCTGCTGCGCCTGCCGGACTGTGAGGTCACAGTAGAAGCGCTCATGAACAAGGACTCGCTCTTCATGACTGCGGAAGACCGTGAGCGCATCGCTTCCCGCACAGCGGCGCTTACACAAGAAGGTGTCCCGGTACTCATCACGCACGGTACCGACACCATGGTCGAGACCGGCATTGTCATCGCCGAGCGGCTATCTGCCCTACGCGTGCCCGTCGTGATGACCGGGGCTATGACGCCGTTCGGCATCGAGGGCTCTGACGCCATGCAGAACCTGACCGAGGCCCTGCTCGCCTCTCGCATGATGCAGCCGGGCGTCTTTCTCAGCTTTCACGGCGAGGTCTTTCCGATCCGCGAAGTAAAGAAAGATCACGCTCACAGCCGCTTCGTGCGGAGCAGGTAAACTGTTCCCACGTGCGGGAGTGGCGAAATTGGCAGACGCACTAGACTTAGGATCTAGCGGAGCGATCCGTAGGGGTTCAAGTCCCCTCTCCCGCACCACATCGCCGCGCACGAGCCAGTGAGCGCAAAGCCCCGAGAAGAAGGACAGAGTATGAGCGATCCCAAAGAGCCCACCATTCGTGTGACCGAGTCAGAAGACTACAACGACCTTTATGCCAACAGCGTGCAGATCCGCATGAGCGTGTGGGACTTCCACCTCGTCTTCGGCACCATGCAGTCCGCCACAGCAGACGAAGTGAACTTCACCAGCAAGCAGGGCATCTACCTGAGTCCGCAACAGGCCAAGGCGCTGTTCAACATCCTCGGCCAAAACCTGGCTCAGTATGAGAGCACCTTTGGTGAGCTCAAGCTTGAGCCAAGCTACGACGGCAACGGCGCGGCGAACGGTGCTGGCGGGTCGATCAACTAAAGCCTCTTACCGTCGCCAAGCTCGACGTGGAGATCACCGATCTTTGCGGCTTCAGCCGCCGAGATAGAAGAGCCCACTCTTCAGTGGTTGGCTTTAGCCACTGGGATGCTGCATCCCGGTGGCTAAAGCCTCATCCCTGATGCACGCACAATCTATCTCGGCGGCTAAAGCCGATCCAGTGCAGATGCTTGAAGCTTCGGCTACCCGCTACCTTCGATCTAACTTGACGGTGACGATGCCTCGTTCCGGACACGCATGAAGCCGATGGAGCGCAAACATCGACCCAGCCGCACTCCGCCTGCCGCCGCACAGGCATTGCCGCTGTACCTGCTCTTCCCGCCCATCTTCGTCGTCGTCTATCTCCTGCACTGGACGCTGCTGCGCCTGCCCTACTACTGGGACGAGGGCGGCTACTACATTCCTGCGGCGTGGGACTTCTTCCGCCTCGGCACGCTGATACCGCAGACGACGATGAGCAACGCGCATCCGCCGCTGCCGAGTGTCTTACTCGCGGCGTGGTGGAAGCTCACCGGCTTTCACATCTACAGCACGCGGCTGTTTGTCTGCATCGTGGCCAGCCTGGCGCTGCTTGCCGTCTTCCGCATCGCGCGCATGCTGGCGGG
>CAXTJS010000002.1:3883-46616 GCA_964244605.1 uncultured Terriglobus sp.
CATCATCGAGACCTCGTCGAAGAAGAAGCTGGCGGGTGAGGCGGTCGCGTACACGGTACTGCTGCTCACGGCCATCTACCCGGTGTGGTTTGCGCAGAGCACGCTCGCGCATGCCGACATCTTCGCCGCGGCGTGCACATTGTGGGCGCTCTCGTTCTATCTGGATCGGCCTGGCTGGGCGTTGTCCGCGTTCACCGGCAAGAACACGGCGCTGGCAAACGCCATCAGCACCGGCGCGCTCTTTGCACTTGCGGCGCTCAGTAAAGAAACGGCGATCGTCGTTCCCGCGGCTCTCTTTCTGTATCAACTATGGCTCGCATGGCGCGGCCCGCGTGAGCAACGCCGAGGGCACCTGCCCTGGCTGGTCGCGCTTGCCTTGCCCGTGTTGCCACTGCTTGCCTGGTACGTCTATCACCACGCCGCCACCGGCTTCACCTTCGGCAATCCGGAGTACCTGCGCTACAACGCGACGGCGAACCTCTCCGCGACACGGGTGCTGCTCTCGCTGTGGCACCGGCTGATCCACCTTACGGTGCACATGAACCTGTTTGTGCCGGTGCTGATGACGGTGGCCGTGCTGCTGCTGCCGCGCGACCGGACCAAGCCCGTGCTCGCGCGCGAGGTGACCGGTGCCATCCTCACGGTTCTGCTGGTGCACTGGCTCGCCTTTTCCGTGCTGGGCGGGGCGCTGCTGACGCGCTACCTGCTGCCGGCATACCCGCTGGTATTGCTGCTGTGCGTGACCACCTGGCGGCAGCGGGCGCAGGCGTGGCCGGTGATCGCGGGTCTGTCGCTCGTCGCATTTGCGCTCGGCTGCAGGATCAACCCGCCGTACCCGTTTGCGCCTGAGGACAACCTCACCTACCGCGACATGGTCGTGCTGCACCAGCAGGCCATCGCTGTCGCGCAAAAGCGCTTCCCAGCCGCGACGGTGCTCAGCGCGTGGCCCGTAACGGCCGATCTGCAGAAGCCGGAGCTTGGCTACCTGCGCACGCCGATGCACACGGCTGAGATCGCCAACTTCACGCGCGAAGAGGTGGCCAAAGCCGCAGCCGAGCCCGGCAACTGTGACACGGCCATCGTCTTCTCCACCAAGTACAACCCGCCTGCCGGCGGCATCAATCTGGCGGCGATGCACCAGGGCTCCGATGCGCTCTACTTCGACGCGCACCGAGACCTCATGCCCGACGAGATCGCCCGCGCATTGGGCGGAACGGTCGTGTGGCAGGCTGAGCGCAACGGCGAGTGGGCAGCCGTGCTGCGCTTCCATCGCGCCTACGAAGCGAAGGCAAGCACACCACTTTCAGCACTGTCGGGGGCGGCCGCGCCACTATAATCTCGGGGTGCGGACCCTTCGCCTCTTTGCCCGGCCTGTTTTGCTCCTCCTGCTGGTTCTTACCGCTTCGTCGCTCTTCGCGCAGGCAGAGGGCGGTGCCCATGTGCTGCTGGTGCTGCCTTTCGACAACCGCACCGGGCAGGCGAACCTCGACTGGGTCGGCGAGTCGTTCGCGGAAACCATCGACCAGCGCCTCAGTTCCGCAGGGTACCTCACCATCTCGCGCGACGACCGCGACTACGCGCTGGACCACCTGGGCCTGCCGCTCGGCTTCCGGCCTTCCCGCGCGACGACGGTACGGATCGCGCAAACGCTTGATGCGGAGTACGTCATCGTGGGTTCATTCAGCATGCAGGGCGAGCGCGTGACCGCGCAGGCGCAGGTGCTGCAGGTGAACCAGTTGCGCATGTCCAACCGGCTTGAGGACTCGATTGACCTGCCACGCCTTCTTGAGCTGGAGAACTCCATCGCGTGGCGCTGCGCGCGGCAGATCGACCCGAAGTTCTCCGTCGCATTAAGCACCTTTGTCGCAGCGTCGCAGGGCATCAAGCTCGACAGCTACGAGAACTACATCCGCGGCATCAGCACGCAGAACCAGGAAGAGCGCACTAAGCGGCTGCAGGCCGCTGTCGCCAGCACGCCGAACTACACCGCCGCGCTGCTCGCGCTCGGCAAGGCGCAGTATGTGAGCCGCGACTTTGATGCGGCAGCCGCCACCCTCGCCAAGGTTCCTGCTACCAGCCCTGCGGCGCTTGAGGCCAACTTCTATCGCGGGCTCTCGCGCTTCAACTATGCCAAGTATGCCGAGGCGGAGTCGGCGTTCGCCTTCGTCTCGGGGCGTCTGCCTCTGCCGGAAGTGGTGAACGATCAGGCCGTCGCGCAGGCTCGCCAGAAGAAGGATGCGACCTCGCTGCTGCAGCGCGCAAGTTCCGAAGACCCGCAGGATCCCGAGTACCACTACAACATCGCCGTGAGCATGCGCCGTCGCGGCAACCTGCAAGGCGCGCGCACAGAGGCCGACCAGGCCGTGAAGCTGCGCCCCGCGGACAACGAGGCAAAGCTGCTCGCAGGTGTACTTGCCGGTACGACGGCTGCACCCGCCGGGTTTGACCCGCAGGAGCGCATCCGGCGCACCTACTCCGGGGCGGGCGTGCGGCAGGCGGCCTTTCAGCTCGACCAGCTGCGCCAAGCCAAGAACGACCAGCTACCGCCGGCAGCGCGGGCCGAAACGCTGGCGCTTGCAGGTGGCGAGTACCTCGGCTCCGGCCTCTTGCTGGAGGCGGAGCGCGAGTTTCAGCAGGCCATCGCCGCCGATCCCAAATCTGCGACGGCGCACCTTGGGCTGGCGCAGGTGCGTGAGCGCTCCGGCAATTTCGCCGATGCGCGCACGGAAGCGCAGCAGTCTGTGCAGCTGAAGCCGACCGTGGCCGCGTACCTCCTGCTTGCCCGGCTTGACCTGCAGGGCAACCAGCTTGCGGCCAGCGCCTCAGACGTGGGTAATGCCCTGCGTCTTGAGCCGAACAACAGTGCGGCTGCAAACATGCGTGACGTGTTGCGCGCGCGTGGGCAAGCCATTCCATGAGCCGGGCGCTTGCGGTGGCCGGCTGTACGGTGGCCGCGCTGCTCTTCTTCGCAACCGAAGCATTCGGCCGGCAAGCGTCCGTTCGGTCTCGCGTCATTGAAATCGTTTTGCATAACACGCTGCAGCCGATGAGCACGACATCACTGCAGCAAAGCCTTGACCAAGCCAACGCGCAGCAACCCGCAGCGATCCTGCTCAACCTCAGTTCGCCGGGCGGCACGGTCGAGAGCGCGTCGGCGATGGTGCGCTCGATTGAGCAGTCGGCTGCTCCGGTCATTGTGTACGTGCGTGAGCCCCAGACCAAGGTCTCCGGAGAAGCCCTGCTGCTGCTGAACGCCGGCGCGGTAAGCGCGATGCACCCAGATAGCATGCTTGAGACGCTGCACCCGGCAGGGCTGCCGTGGGGCCATGCGGAGCATGCAGAGCAGGTGGCGCTGTGGACCGCCGCGCTCCAGGCACAGTTCGTGGCGAAGGGCCGTCCGCTGACCGTCTTCTCAGGCCTGTTTGCCGGTAGCGACACCATGACGGCGCAAGAGGCGCTACGAAGCGGCTTGATCGACGCAACCGACCGCACCGATGAGCTCCTGCTGAACCACCTGGACGGTCGCAGGGTACGCCTCAACAACGGCCGGTACACGACGTTGCACCTGCAGGACCATGTGCTGCAGCAGGTACCGCTGTCGCAGCGGGAGCACCTGATGCGGGCGCTCATGAACCCCGACCTGACGATCTTGCTGCTCACACTCGGCGCGCTGCTGATCTATCTGGAAATCAACACACCGGGGGGCGTAGTGCCGGGCGTTGCCGGTTTGATGTTGGTGCTGCTGGCGGGCTACGCCTTCGCGCACATGCCGCTGCGTTGGGAGGGGATCTTGCTGCTCTGTGTCTCCCTCGCGCTGATGCTGTATGAAAGCCATTTCCGGCGCGGCACGGCCGTGGCGCTCGCAGGCGTAGCTTGCCTGGTGATCGGGCTCCGGCTGCTGGTGCGCGGGCCTATCCCGGAACTTCAGGTCGACTGGAGCACTGCCGTCGGCGCGGGCCTTGGCTTCGGCGGCATCACAGCGGGCCTGCTCTTGCTGGGCATGCGCGCCCGGCAGGCCAAAGTGAAGACCGGCGCCGAAGCGATGGTCGGCTGGCTGGCCGTGGCACAAACGCCGCTTGCGCCGGAAGGGCAGGTGCTGGTGCGCGGCGAGTTGTGGAGCGCCATGCTCGACGCCGGAGCAGTGCACCTCGGCATTGGCGAGTGCGTCACCGTCAGGCGCTTTACAGGCGACACCCTTGTGGTCGCGCCGCTGCCCGCGCCGGGCCAGGCCTGAGTTCCTCCGCGTGGAAAAGCGTGGTGGTACTGCTTAGGAGCGGTGCGCTCAGCTAGAGCATTTCTCCTGAAGGTGTGGAACGAAATGGAGATGCTCGGGCCAGTTTTCATCAAGAAAACTGGCGTTCGGACGCTCCGTCCAGTACCACGTCATCAGGAGAAATGCTCTAAACTGGCAGCGTGAGGTTTTGCAGTTGAAGCTGATGCGGTTCCGTTCTTCCCTCCTTTCATTGCTCGTTGCAACCACGGCTCCCTTTCTGGCGAGCAGCGCTTCCGCACAGGCGACTGCCGGCAACGTGCCGCCGACGCGCTTTGAGCGCTTCATCGGGCACTTCGACCTTGGCATCTCCGCAACGGGCGAGTTCACGAAGACTGTGTCCGGCGCGACGCAGAACACGCTTTCCCCAAGCGGCACGCTAAGCCAGCGGGCGAGCAGCACCGTGGGAGCCATGGCCACGATCCGCGCGCAGAAGTCGCCCTATGTGGGTGGCGAGTTCAACTTCCGCTACGCGCGCTATAACCAGGACTTCACCTTCACCGGCGGCCAGGTTCCGAACTTCTCCGCACAGAACACGGCGAACGAGTTCACGCTGGGCTACCTGGCGCGGCCCGATCACCCGTTGTTTGGAACGCAGCCCTACATCGGCGCGGGCGCGGGCAGCATCGAGTTCAAGCCGACGCGCAACGGCGGCCAGAACCTGCCGGTGCAGGCGCGCGCGGCTTACTATTACACCGCCGGTGTGGAAGCGCCGGTCTACGGCGAAACTTTGGGCATTCGCGTTGGGTTTCGACAGGTGTTTTACCTTGCGCCTGATTTTGGCCAGAATTATTTGAAGAACAAGAAGCTGACCAACTCCGCCGAGCCGACCATCGGCCTGTACTTTCACTTCTAACGCAGGCTGCACTCCGGTCTGCCGCATCCGAGCCCCTCATGAACCGCCTTGCCGACGACGAAACCGAAGACGATCTGACACTGCCGCAACGCCCGCGCCGGCCAGACACGCGCTACAGGCGTCCGGACACGCGGGAAGAGATGGCGCGCGAGATGGCTCCAGAGCAGGACCGCGAGTTCACCCTCAGCACCGGCACCGTGTTGGCACTGTTTTTTGCGCTTGCCCTGATCTGCGCGGTCTTCTTCGGTTTTGGGTACAGCATGGGCCGCAAGTCAGCGGTGTCGTCTGAAACGGCAAGCGCTGCCACGGCGGACACGGCTCCCCCTGAGGTCGTTACCCCCAAGCCGTCCGCCGGTTCGCCGGCGATCCAGCCCATCCCCGGGTACCTGTCCCAGGGGGCCGCCGACGCCGCCAACCGGAATGGCGCGACCCCGTCGTACAAGCCGACGACCAATGCAGACGGGACGAAGGTGACGATTCCGACGCCTTCCACCACGCCTGCAGCGAAGCCTGCGGTAGAAGCGACGGACGACTCAGGCATTGTGGAAGCGCCGGTCGCAAAGCCCGTAGTGAAGCCCACACCTTCCACCGCAGTCGCGCCCGTTGCGGCCGACCCAGCCTCCGCCACGCCCGTCTACGTGCAGATCGCGGCGGTCAGCCACCAGGAAGACGCCAACGTGCTGCTGAGCGCGCTCAAGCGTCGCGGCTACAGCGTCTTTACGCGCTCCAGCGACGCAGACAAACTCATCCATGTGCAGGTGGGGCCGTTCAACGGCAAGAAGGACGCCGAGGTCATGCGGCAGAAGCTGCTTGGCGACGGCTACAACGCTATTTTGAAGTGAAGTTCTCTTACCCGCAACTCTGATCGACAACCGTTGACAGCACTTGAGTGTGAGGCTTTGTCTGTGCCGGCCTGCCAGACTGCAGCGCGGCCTTCAGCCTTCCCCTGCAACGACAGCCTTTTCTACGAGCAGAGCTCGCGCTCTGAGGGCCAAGGGCCCGTTAAATACCAGCCTAGGCCGGAGGCCTAGGTATCAGTGGCAAAGAAGCCTGAGCGCTGAAGGCGCGATCCATAGACGTACAAGTCTCGGGCAAGCGTCTCAGACCCTTTCACTTCTGGATCCGTTCCCTACGGTGTAGCCTTTGTCGGTCCTGCCTTTGCATCGTCATTTCGACCGGAGCGACGGGCTGTATCGTCGCGGAGCGGAGAAACCTGCTGTTTGCCCAGACAGCGACGGCCCTCAAAGGAAAAGCAGGTTTCTCCGCTACGCTGCGCTTCGGTCGAAATGACGTTGTAAAGGGAGCCCGAGCTAAACCCAAAGGGAAACGGCTTAGGCGTAGGGATAACATCGAGGCGTACCTACACCTGCTGGGAAGATGGTCTAGCTCTCTTCAGCTACGCCGACCAACGGATGCATTTCGGCCGGAAGTTCGTTGAGGATCGCGTTGCGCACCGCACGGAGCAGGGCATCTCTGTCCGGCACCGACTTCGGATCGATCGCCGGCAGGAAGCGGATGTGTGCGGTGCCAGGAATGACCGCAGCGCTGCCCTTGCGCAACATGCGCTCCGTACCGAAAATGGCTACCGGCACGATGGGCGCGCCGGTTGATTGGGCCAGGTGAAACGGCCCGCGCTTGAAGGGCAAGAGCCGTCCGGTTCGTGAGCGCGTTCCCTCGATAAAGATCAGCAACGATAGACCGCTCTCAATCGCGGCTGCGGCAGCCTTTGCGCTCTGCAACGCGCTCCCGCGATTGCCGTCGCGCTCCACGGGCACGAACTTACCCAGCCGCATCGCAGACCCGAGAAAGGGAATGCGCATGAGGGAATTTTTCAGCATGACCGATGGCGTACCCGGCAGCATGGGTATAAGCGCCGGCGGGTCGAGGTTGCTGACGTGGTTCGCCATGTAGATGCAGGGCCGGTCCGTGGGAATGTGCTCGCGACCGCTCACGTCGAAGCGGATACCGGCGGCACGGAGGCCTAAGTGGGCGATCCGCTGACCGACGCTGTAAAGGGGGCGCATTTTGCGCGTCAGCAGCGTCCACGGAATGCCGATGAGCCCGGCCGGGACTCCCAGACCAATGAAGACGACGAGCATGCAAAATGTCGCGAACATCTGCGCTACACCTTCGCGGATGCTTGATCGGCGATGGCCCTTGGCAGCTTCGTATAGATGTCGCCAAAGCCGCCGTTGCTGAGGATGGCGACGACGTCACCCTCATGCAGCGTGGGTGCAAGCGTTGCGGCGATGGCATCCGCATCGGGCAGGAGCTGCGCCGGTGTGCCGAGCTGGTTCAACGCGTGCACCACGCGCTGTGGCTCCAGGCGCTCCTCGGCGGGGATGCTCTCCTGCTTGAAGACGTTTGCGAGCACCACCTCATTCGCGGCAGAGAGGCTATCAACAAGATCCTGCTCGAAGACGTTGCGCCGCAGCGTGTTGGAGCGCGGTTCAAGCACGGCGACGAGCCGCCGGCCCGGGTAGGCGGAGCGCAGTGCGCGCAGCGTCTCACGGATGGCGGTGGGATGGTGCGCAAAGTCGTCGATAACGGTGATGCCGTGCACCTCGGCGCGCACTTCGAGCCTGCGCTTGACGGAGCGGAAGGTGCGCAGCGCCTCGGCAATCGCTTCCGCGACAATGCCCTGCCCTGCCGCGAGCGCGGCGGCGGCTGTGGCGTTGAGCGCGTTGTGCTCACCGGCCATGGGCAGTTCAAGGTTTGCGAAGTGGTGGCCCTGCCGCAACTGCGTCCATCGGCTCGTGCTGCCCGGCTGAAAGCCCGTGATCTGCCAATGCGAGCTCGGCTCAAAGCCGTACCGCTCCACCGGGCAGAACGCGCGGGAGACGCACTCCGTCACATTCGCGCTGCGGTCAAAGGCGACGATGCGGCCTCGGCGCGGCAGAAGGTTGACGAGCCGCTTGAAGGCCGTCTTCACCTGCTCCAAATCCGCATAGATGTCGGCGTGGTCGAACTCCACATGCGTGAGGATCAGCGCGTCCGGAAAGTAATGCAGGAACTTCGGTCCCTTGTCGAAGAAGGCCGTGTCGTATTCGTCTCCTTCCAGGATGAAAGGCCTGGTCCCGGGCCGGACGCGGTAGCTGGTGCCGAAGTTCTCTGCCACGCCGCCGACCAGAAAGCTGGGTGCCAGCTCCGGCTGTGTCTTCGCCGCGACCTCGTAGATCCAGCTCAGCATGCTGGTCGTCGTTGTCTTGCCGTGCGTGCCGCTGACTACAAGCGGCTCACGCGCGCGCAGGAACTCGTCGTGGATCATGGCGGCCATGCTGCAGAACGGGATGCGCCGGTCGAGCACCACCTCAAGCTCAGGATTGCCGCGCGAGATGGCATTACCCACCACGACGAGGTCGGGTGCCGGCGAAAGGTGCGCCTCGTCATACGGCTGCATCAACGGAATGCCCATGCCGGCGAGCTGGTCGCTCATGGGCGGGTACGCACCCGCGTCAGACCCGGTAATGGTGTGCCCCTGCGCCTGCAGCATGCCGGCGAGCGAGGCCATGGCCGTGCCGCAAATACCGATCAGGTGGATGTGGCGGCGCTGCGGGTCGGTGTAGGGCATCGGTCCAGTTTAGAGCGTTACAGAACGACCGCAGCTTCAAGAAGACGCAACGTTGGTTCACCGCTTAGGTCGAGTTCCGCTTGCACGTTCAACGGCAACGTCACGTTGGGCGTGTTCACGTGACCGCTTTGCAGGCCGATGGCGATGGGGCCTTCGAAGTCGCGCAGGCTGTGCAGCAGAGCGCCTTCCAGCAGATGCATCTCCGCGGCTTTCGCCTCGGCATCGTCCGTCTCGGTGAGGCACTGCTCCATGTCGCCGAAGACGATGCCTCGCACACGGTCGAGCACGCCGGCGTAGCGCAGGTGCAGCAGCATGCGGTCCCATTGGTAGGGCTTGGTGCCGACTTCTTCGACGAACAGGATGCCGTCACCTGCAGGTGCCTGCAGCGCGTATGGAGTGCCCAATGACTCGACCAGCAACGTGAGGCAGCCGCCGAAGAGCGTGCCGGTGGCGGTCTGTCCGTGCTTGCCCTCGCGCAGCATGCGCAGGCCATGCGCAGGACCGAGTTGCCATTGCTCCGTCTGCGTCAGCGCCGCGTTCCAGGAGTGCAGGTCGACTCCGCTACCGAGTTGCTCGTCGCGCGCAAAGTCGGGCGTGAGCATGGGCGCGTAGAACGTGACCAGGCCGCACATCTGCGCGAACCACAGGTGCAGCGTGGTGTGATCGCTGAAGCCGAGAAACGGCTTCGCATTGCTGCGGATGAGGTCTGCGTCAAGGAAGGGCAGCAGCTCCGCCGTGCCCCATCCGCCGCGCGTGCAGAGCACCGCATCGATGCCGGGATCGCGAAAGGCCGCGTGCAGGTCCGCCACACGCGCCGCGATGTCGCCCGCGTAGTAGAGCGGACCGCTCGCAAGAGCCGAGGGAAAGACGACGGCCTCGTAGCCGAGCTGACCCAGTCGCTCGACACCAAGCTCAACCAGGTGCGGCTTCGGTGTGCTCGCCGGGGAGACGATCGCGATGCGGGCGCCGGGCTTCAGCGCGGGCGGCTTGATCATGCTTTCGCCTTTGCGCTTCCGCCGAGCACCGCGTTTGCTTGCCCGGTGCAGATAATCTCTGCCGGCCCGGTGAGCAGCATCGGCGCATCGTCGCCCGGCCAGGAGACCTGCTGCGGTCCGCCGATGGAGCTTGCCGTTAGCGAACGCGCGCAGCCTCGCAGAGCGATAGCCGCAGCCGACGACGCGCACGTGCCAGTACCCGACGAGGTCGTTGGCCCCACACCGCGTTCGTAGATGCGGAAGGCGATCTCGTTCTCGGAGATCACGTGCACGAACTCGACGTTGGTCTGCTTCGGGAAGTCGGGATGCGTGCAGAGATAGGCGCCCAGCACCTCCCACGCGTGGCCGTGGCAGCGGAAGTCCGGGTCGTCCGTAAACAGGACAAAGTGCGGGTTCCCCACATCGACCACCGCGCCTTCGACCGGGCCCACTCCGTCCACGTGCACGGTCTTGCTGCCGATCTGCGGCACGCCCATTTCCGTTGCGATCAGGAAATGCTCGTCCGCACACTCCACCACGTCGCACGTGCGCGGGCCGCCATGGGTGCCGATGGTGGCTTGCTTCAGGCCCTCGTTGTAGGCCAGCCATGCCGCGACGCAGCGGGTGCCGTTGCCGCTGAGCTCCGCCTCGCTGCCGTCGGCGTTGAAGAGCCGCAGAAAGAACGAACCGTCCGCGCGGCGCTCCAGAAACTCGATGCCGTCGGCCCCGACGCCGAAGTGCCGCGAACAGAGGCTGCGCGCGAGCGCCGCGTGGTCGCCTGCCGCGGCTGTCTCTTCAACGATGAGGAAGTCGTTGCCGCAAGCGTGTGCCTTCACAAACGGGATCATGGTGTGCCTCGAAAGCTGTCGCTGCGATAAATGCGCGCGCAGGGCTGGTCGGTGTGGCAGATGATTTCAACCTCTGACAAGCCTTCCGGATGCGCCTTGACTGCAGCGGCAACCGGGTCGCGGTCAAGCGCGATGACGATGCTGGCGTGCTGCGCCGGCGCGGCCTTTGCCTCGTCGAAGCGCTGTGAGTCGAGCGGACTGATCAGCCGCTTAAGCGGGATGCCCGCGTCCTGCACGGCACCGATGTGGTCGGTGGTGTCAATCATGATGGTGCTGTTCTCGGGCGCGCGCAGCAACTCCGCCACGAGCGCGCGTTCAAACGGAATGCGTGTGCGCGAGTTCACCACGGCCTCGTCGTACACGAGCGGCGGCCGGCCCACCCACGTCCACGGCGTCTTGTGGAAGACGGTCTGGATAAAGGTACCCACTGTGCCGAACATGATGAAGGTGTTCAGCACGATCAGGAAGAGCGCGGCGGGCATGAGGCCGTCCGCAAGCTTCGGTTTGGCGGCGCGCAGGCGCTTCGTCAGCGCGACTACGGCAAGCGTGCCGCAAATGGCAAACGCCGGTAGCAACTCCATTCCGTAGCGCGAGTTGTACCAGGCGTTCGGGTAAAGCTGCGGGATGAAGATGGGCACCGAGCCCCATGCGATGGAGTACAGATAGAACGGCAACGGCACCCACAGCAGCAGGGCGACCTTGCGAATCTTCTGCTTTGCTAGAAGCCAGGCACCCGCTACTGAGGTAGCGAACAGCAGAAAGCCCGACTCCCAGAACGACGCGTCGAGCTGCGCGGCACGCGTGTAGTAGAGAAACGCATACAACGGATTGTGCCAGCCGTGATAGCGCCCGGCGCTCGGTGGCGAGGTTTTCTTCTCGATTGCCGCGGGCGAGTACGGCCCACGCAGGAAGTCGAGCCAGTCGCCCTGGTACCTCGCGTTGTAGGCGAACCACAGCAACGGTCCGGCGACCGTGATGATGGTGCAGATCGCAAAGGCTGAGGTCGTCGCTTTGCGAGTCGCGGCATCGCTGCGAAACCATGCGACCGCGATCGTCAGCCAGACCGCCGCCCCCACGATCCACCCGTCATAACGCGTGAAGACCATGGCGAACACCAGCAGACTCGCCACGATCATGCGTACGCGCGCGGTGTGCAGCTTGCCGTCGCGCAGGACCGCTACGGCCTCTAGTGCGATCGCTGTGGACCAGAGCAGCAACGCGAGAAAGAGCGGCTCCGTCATCGCCGTTGTTGCCAGGTAGAGCGCATTGGGGTTGAGCGCGAGAAACGCCGTCGCCACAAAGGCCCAGTTCGCCGGCATCAGATGCCGTGCCAGCCGATAGCAGCCCAGGTTGCCTACGATGTACGCGGCCAGCGACGGCATCGCACCGGCAAAGCCGTTCTGCCACCATTCCATGCGCTGCACAAACGGCAGCATCAGCAGATGCGGCAGCGGCAGCCACACACCGCCAAGCTGCGCAAGGCCGGGGTAGCGCGCATCCAGAATGCGGCGCGCGATGCCGAGGTGCGCCACGGCATCACCGTAGAGCAGCAGCCATCCATTGCGCGAGCAGACCAGGAAGGCAAGAAAGCCGAGCACCAGCGAGGCCAGCGCAATTGGCATCAGCTCCGTGCGGTGCGCGGGGTAGATGCCGTTCGGGTCGCGGTTCAGCAGCTCTGGCGGCAACCGGCGCGGAGTCCCCGCAAAACGCTGGAGACCTCGGCTGCTCGGCGCTTTGATGGTACGTGGCATGTCTGTGTTCAGGGTAGCGCAGACGTGCGTTCGCCCCTTGAAGCTGCTACGCGACATCCAGATGGGAGATTTCGCGGAAGAGCTGGAAACGCTCTTCGATCTCCTCGCGCGTGGTGTTTTGCAGGCGCTCCGTGCCGAACTTTTCCACCGCAAATGAACCCATCACGCCGCCGTAGAACAGCGCCTTGCGCAGCACTGCAGGCGTGAGCTTCGGCTGCGAGGCGATGTAGCCATAGAACCCGCCTGCGAAGCTGTCCCCTGCTCCCGTGGGATCGACCACAGTCTCAATCGGCAGGGCAGGTGCGCGGAACGGTTTCGGCACGCCGCTCTCGTCCGTGAAGGAACGTTCGCCGAAGAAAGCCGTCGCGCCAAATTCACCGTGCTTGATGACGAGCGACTTCGGACCGAGCTCCATTACCTTCTTCGCCGCTGTTACCAGGTTGTGCTCGCCGCTCAACAGCCGTGCCTCGGTGTCGTTGATGATGAGGATGTCGAGTTCGGCAAGCACCTTGTCCAGGTTTGCGCGATGATCGTTGATCCAGTAGTTCATCGTGTCGCCCGCGACTAACTTCACCTTTGGCATCTGCTGGCGAACCTGTAACTGCAGCACTGGGTCTATATTTGCGAGGAAGAGGTAGTCCGAGTCGGCATAAGTGGCCGGTATCTTCGGCGAGAAGGTGCCAAAGACATTCAAATCCGTGCCGAGTGTCTTAGCTTCGGCCATCGTGCCTTCGTAACTGCCGGTCCAGTGGAAGGAAAGGCCGTCGGCATGCTCGATGCCGGCTGTATCAATCTTCTTCTCATCGAAAACGGATTGTTGACGAGGACCGAAATCCGATCCGACGACACCAACGACTCGCACAGGAGAAAAAAATGACGCGGCAAGTGAAAAGTGCGTGGCTGCTCCACCAAGGACCTTGTCGCGATGGCCTGTGGGCGTGGTGAGCGTATCGAATGCAACGGAACCGACGACGAGAATTGACAAGGAGCTTCCTTTGTTAGTTAGGCCAAGTTTCTTGAGGCATGAGTGTCAGCAGTTCCGGCCTGTTCATCGGAACATGTAAAACTACTTCGACGATTGCTTCCTTCCGGCTCCTACGTAGCTTTGCTACTTCGAGAAAAAGAAAGGCTTCAAACGATGCGAAACGCACTCGGGGCGTCGGGTTCGGAGCGTAGGGGCCGCCTGTATTTTGCTCCGACAATAAGATTTCCTGCGGCTCGAATGCTTGCAATAGAGCTAGCGTGTCGACCTGAAACACCACGCTTTCGTATCGCAGCTTTCTTCGCGTCTTTAGAAAGATTGCGAGGCGTTCTTCCGTTGTCCAGAAGAAGATGTGCTGATCAAGATATCTGAACCACTTGCTCGGTTCTGACATGCCGTCCGGAAGGCGGCATTTTCGCCAGACGTTGCCGCACATTGGCAGTTGATCGTTTAATGTCACACCTTCTTGAAGTGGCGTTGAACGAAGCCGCGCTTCTGGCCTTTGCTCAGACTTCAGGCCGGCTTCTATCTTCAGAGCCGCTGCGCATTTGAGGCCGCTTTGGAGCACGCTGGCGACATTGGAAGCAAAGCTTACGTGGTAGAGCTTGGGATATAGGGTGCTAAGTTCATCGGGCGTGATCGGCATCTATATGTCGCGCCTTCAGCGCTTGGACGTCTTTTGTATCTTCAACCTAGGGCTTCGCCCTAGGCTAGTATCTTTCGGGCCTTCAGCCCGAGCCTTCTTATATCGTCAAATCTCAGCGTCATCCCGTGCGCTAGTCTTGTTACTCATCTAGCTAGTCTTGATACTTGTTCAGAAAAATCGCCAGCTTCTCGCGCGTCGCCGCCGGAATGAATTTCTTATCCGTCATGATGGCGTACTTCAGTGCGCTGCTTGCGGGTGAGGCTGAGTTGTCCGCCGGTAATGCGCGTATGGCGCCGGCGAGTACCTTCTGCGCGGCTGCCGTGTTGGCGTGGATGACCGCGACGACCTGGTCGACCGTGACGTCGTCGTGGCCTTCGCGCCAGCAGTCGTAGTCCGTGACCATGGCGAGCGTGGCGTAGCTGATCTCGGCTTCGCGGGCGAGCTTGGCTTCCTGCAGGTTGGTCATGCCGATCACGTCGGCACCCCATTGCCGGTAGAGGTTCGACTCCGCGCGCGTGCTGAACTGCGGACCCTCCATGCAGACGTAGGTGCCGCCGAGTTTGCCGACGACGCCCGCGTCCCTGCAGCCCTGCTCGAAGGCCTTCGAGGCGATGGCGCAGACCGGATCACCGAAGGCGACATGGCCGACGATGCCGTCGCCGAAGAACGTGGCGTTGCGCGCGAAGGTGCGGTCGATGAACTGGTCGGGGATGACGAAGTCGGTCGGCTTGTGCTCTTCCTTCAGCGAACCAACGGCGGAAACGGACAGGATGAAGCTGACGCCCAGCTTCTTCATCGCATAGATGTTGGCGCGAAAGTTGATTTCCGACGGCAGGATACGATGGCCGCGTCCGTGGCGGGCGAGAAAGGCGACTTTGCGGCCTTCCAGCGTGCCGAGCACAATCGACTCAGACGGCGCGCCGAAGGGCGTCTCGACGGTGATCTCCGTCGTTTCGGTGAGGCCAGGCATGGTGTACAAACCACTGCCGCCGATGATGCCGATCTCTGTCTGCTGCAATGCCTGCTCCTGCTCGCGAGGTACGCGCCGTCCGTGAGTATATCCCGCACGAAATCCTCGTCAGGGCTCGAGACGGCAGTTCGCCTTCTTTGTTCCACACTTCAATGCACGTGCTTTCCTTTGGCTGCAAGACTGTCTTCCTGCGAACTCGGACCGATGTAGTCTGATTTCCAGAGTAGCAGCGATGAGGGGCGTTGCTCTTTCCGAGGACGGCGAAAGCCGGTCCTTTGCACGACACGGAAGGAGAGACGATGAGTAGAAGGACGAAGTTCAAGATTCAACGAGCACTCGGCATGGAACTGCCCGGTTTGGGTAAGCCCGGTGCTCTGGAAAAGCGCAACTATCCGCCGGGGCAGCATGGCCAGAAGCGCAAGGGCAAAGTCAGCGAGTTTGGCGTGCAGCTGCGCGAAAAGCAGAAGCTGCTCTTCCACTATGGTCTGCGCGAGGAGCAGCTGCGCCGCTTTGTGCGGCAGGCACGCACCGCCGGACACGGTAACTGGATTGAGGGGCTACTGAGCCTTCTGGAGCGACGGCTGGACAACGTAGTCTTCCGCCTCGGCTTTGCGCGAAGCATGGCCGCGGCGCGGCAGCTTGTTTCGCACGGGCATGTGCTGCTGAACGGCCGCAGCGTAAACATCGGCAGTGTGGTCGTGCGTGTGGGCGATGAGGTGAAGCTGACCGAGTACGCAGCAGGCGCAATGACGGAGAAGGCCCGCAGCCATCCCCGGCTCGACTTGCCGAGCTTTCTGCAGTTCGCCGATGCCGGCTGCAATACGCACGGCCGCGTGCTGTTCCTGCCGGACTCGAAGCATGTTCCCTTTGAGTTCAACCCAACCCAGGTAGCCGAGTTCTACGCAAAGCGAGGAGTGTAACGATGGCCTGCAACGTGGAAGCGAGTAACGTGCAGCTGGCGTCACGCAGCGGCCTTGGGGAGATCTCCATGTGTGGCTGCGGCGTGATCCATGTCTCGATCGGAGCGGTGTCTCTGCGGCTTGTACCGGAGGCCTTTTGCGAGCTTGTGGTGATGTGCCGAAGCGCGGCGGATGCGTTGTTGGCGTATGCCCATACGCCGGAGTTCAGACAGAGTGAAGTCGTGCACTGATCGGGCGGTGACTTTTTCTGATGTAGCGCCTCACGGAAGCGTCATTTCGACCGGAGCGCAGCGTAGCGGAGAGACCTGCTGTTTCTTTCTGAGCCGTTGCCGCTCCGAGCAAACAGCAGGTTTCTCCACTCCGCAACGCAAGAGCCGTCGCTCCGGTCGAAATGACGCAGTGTGGGGCCGGAGGAACGAGAGCTTCGAAGCAGTGAGGGACTAGCGAAGTGCGTGCCGAAGAGATGCATGCACGCTGAAGCTGCTGACAAAACTGCTGCCCAGACGTGCGCCAAGCTCTTCACCATCTGCGGACCTTTGCAAGAAGGCAGATTGCAGCGGCCCCCTGCCCTGCACGTCGCGCATCTTCGTTTCAAGCTGCACGGCCAGATCGCGCGGGAACCCTTCACTCACGAAGACCGTGTCGCCTTCGAGCGTCAGCACCACGTCGCCCTCGTCTGTCGTGAAGGTCTGGTGGTCGTCGTCGGCGCCCTTGGCCGTAACGGCGCTTAGGTGCTGGTACTTGCGGGGCAGCTGCGCCGCGTAGACGCGCAGAAATGACCGCGCCGAGTCATTGTTCTTCCAGCGGGAGAGGTACAGGAGACCGAGCGAGCCGGTGGTCGCCTTTTCCGCAGCCGTGGCGCTCTTCTTCTGCGCGGCGTAGTAGATGCCGCCGTCCCAGGCTTCGGCAAGCGGGCCGGCGATCTGCGGGCCGCCGAAGAGCTCCGCCGTCATCCGCACGTCAAGCTCTCCCATTACGCCCACGTCATAGGGTGTCCACTGCTTGTCGAGCAACGGGTGCACGTCGGGCATGGCGAGCACGGGCACGGGTGTGCGGGCCAGGTAGTCGTCCGGGTGCAGGATCTCGTGCGAGCTTGTAGGCGGACGGTCGAGCGTACCCGCGAAGGCGGCGTCCACGCCCGCATGCACCAGAACGGACTGCTCGAAGGCAAGGCCGCTGGTGTACGGAAACAGCAGCGATTGCTGCAGGATCAGCGGCGCACGCGCGAGGATGGGCGAGCCGCTCATGTCGCCGGAGAGCTCCTGCAGGCGGCTGCCCATCTCGGGCGCATCCTTCAGCGTTTTGCCCGTGCTCTTCAGGCCGTAGTCGACAAAGGCGACCATCGCCTGGCCCTCGGTCACGGCCTGGCGCGCGGTCGAGGCTTCATCCAGCTGGATGTGCTGGTTGTCCTCGCGCTCGTTGTGGCTCATCTCCTCGGTTTCCGGATTGCCCCACTTTTCCAGGCCGACACGGTTGTCCTGCAAGGCGTGCGTGAGCTCGTGCGCAACGACGGGCTGCTGCTCCTCCGGCTTGACCCAGTCGAGCAGGTTGATGGTGCGCGTCTTCGGGTCGTAGAAGCCCGCGACCTGCTCCGTAAGCAGGCTCAGCAGGAACGGTTTCAGGTTGAAGTCGCGGTCAAGCAGGCCGAACTTTTTCAGCACCAGTTCGGCGCGTTCCATGCGCTTCGCGCCCTCATCCTCGTTCATCTTGTCGCGCAGGATACGGCTAACCTCTTCACGCGTGTGAATGGCGCGCTTGATGGGCCTGTTGTTGGCCAGGTGCGTGTCTTTGCTGACGAACGCGAGCGTGGTGTCGATGGAGCGAAGCAGGTCGTCGGACTGCTGCTTCGTCAGGTGCGTGTCGGCACCGGTGGCTGCGGCGGCACCCTGCTGGGCGGCTTTCTGCGCGCCCTCACTGCCGGGCTTGGGCTCTGTGCCTTTGGTCTGAGCGGCTGCGCCGCAGGCTACGGCGAGGCTGAGCAGCAGAATGCGCGAGTGTGCGAAGGGGCGGCGGCAGGTCAAGGAAACAGCCTCATCTGAAGCGTATTTGCAGCGGGAGTGCAGTGTTGGGTGCTGCATGGGTGAGACGAACAGGAGCGTATCCTCAGTGTAGAGGAGCCTCCGCGCGATGGGCCTGATGGAAGAAATAGTGTCGCCGGATGTGTCCGCAGGAAGCGGACTGGATGCGCTGCGCCATGCGGCGGGATGGATGCCTCTGAACGACACAGGATGGATCGCCATCACGGGCGGCGACCGCGTGCGCTGGCTCAACGGCATGGTCACCAACTCCGTGCAGGCGCTCACGCCGGGCGAGGGTGCCTATACCTTTCTGCTGAACGCGCAGGGGCGTATCCAGGGCGACGGCACCGTGTGGTGCGAGGCGGATCGGCTTCTGCTGCAGACCGGCAAGGGCCAGGTTGAGCCCATGATGGCGCTGCTGGACCGCTTCATCATCATGGATGACGTGGAGCTGCAGGACGTGACATCGTCCATGCATGGCGTCGTTGTCGCTGGTCCTGAGGCCGTTGCTTCACTGGGCCGTGCCGGGCTCGCCGCAAAGCCCAGCCGCATGCTGAAGCGCACCAGCCTGCCCTGGCGCGATGGTCGGCTCACCACTATCAATGCTTACAGCCCGCTCGTACCGCGGTTCGAAGTCTGGAGCTCTGACGAGGCGCTGTTCTCAGAGTTCCTGTCTGCCTTAGCCAGCGTTGCGGCCGCCGCGAAGCCCGGCGACTTCGAGTTGCTGCGGCTGCTGGAGGGTACCCCTCGCTTCGGCGTCGACATTCGCGACCGCGATCTACCGCAGGAGACGGCCCAGACGCGTGCACTGCACTTCAACAAGGGCTGCTACCTGGGCCAGGAGATCGTCGAGCGCATTCGCTCGCGCGGCCAGGTGCACCGCACCTTTACGCAGTTCCGGCTTCGCGGCGAAGCTCCGGCTGCCGGCGTGGAGCTGATTGCGGAAGGCAAGCCGGCCGGTACGCTTACCAGCGTTGCCGCGCAGCTCGTCGACGGGGAGCGGCTCGCGCTGGGCTACGTCCGCCGCGAAGCGCTGGAGCGTGGACTGCCGCTCAGCTTTGCCGGCGGCATCGCGGAAGCCCGCTCGGCCCTTGGCGCATCCAACACGCAAAGCGACTAGAACGGAGAACCATGTCCGAGCAGGATAAGCCCTTTGTTGTAAACGACCGCCGCAAGTTCCGCATGGACGGTGAGTTGCGCGAGCCCGCCCAGGAGAAGCCTGCAGAGGCACCCGCGCCCGTAGCGGAGACCACCGGCAAGGTGCTCACCTTCGACGACGCCCCTGCGCACCGGGAGCACGCACACTACGAGACCGCCGCCCCACAGACCCACAGCACTGTACCGATCCCGATCAACTCCGCCCATACGGTGACGCCGGTTCCCGAGCCTGACGAGAACGCCCCAGCGGCTGCGACTACTTCCGCCGAGCAAGCTGCCGATGAGAATCTGCCACCACCGCCGACCGCGGAAGAAGTCGCACAGGTAAAGCTTGCCTACGAGGCCACGGCCGAACGGCTGGACACGATGATGCGTGCAACGAACCCTGGTGGCGAGCACCTGCCCCCGATGGATTTCACGCGCATGGTGCAATCGATCTACATGAGCGCGATGATGCAGCTTGGCGCGGGCACGCCGCAGGGCGAGCAGGCGCGCGTGGACCTGCTAGGCGCGAAGCAGAGCATCGATATGCTTGCCGTCATCGAGATGAAGTCAGAGCCGGGTCTCGAAGCGACGGAGAAGAGGCTGATCGAGTCTGCACTCTTTGAACTGCGTATGGGCTTCCTCGAGTTCACGCAGATGCTTGCGCGGCAGGCTGCGGCCAAGCAGGGTGCGCCGGGTGGTGCTTCGCCCTTTGGCGGTCCGGCGGCACCGGGCGGCCCCCGCATTGTCACGTAAGGGCCACGCCGATCCCGAACGAAACACAAAGTAGTCACACCAGAGCTACCCTCACCTTTTTGGGTACGGGTACAAGCATGGGCGTGCCCACGCTTGGTTGCGACTGCGGCGTGTGCCGCTCCACTGACCCGCGGAATACCCGCACCCGCTCGTCCGTGGCACTGCGCTACAACGGACGCGTGGTGCTGATCGATACCGGGCCGGACTTTCGCAGCCAGATGTTGCGCGAGGGAATCAAACGCGTCGACGCGGTGCTCTACACGCACGGCCACGCTGATCACGTGCTCGGCTTTGACGACCTGCGGCCGCTGACCTTCGGCAAGTCGGAGCACACGCCGCTGTATGCGGACGACGCTACGGCGGACATCATCGAGCGCATCTTCGAGTACACCTTTCGCAAGCAGGACCGCTACCCGACGAGCGCGCGTGTGGATCTGCACCGGTTGAGCACGGAGCCTGGCACGAAGCTGCAGGTCTTCGGCGCAGAGTTTGAGCGCATCCCCGTGACGCACGGGCGCAACACCATCGCGGGCTACCGCTTCGGTAGCGCGGCCTACCTTACCGACATGAGCGATATTCCCGAGGCGAGCTTCGCATCCCTGCGCGAGCTCGACGTGCTGGTGCTGGATGCACTCCGCCGCGAGCCGCACCCAAGCCACTCGCACCTGGACAACAGCGTGCGGTTGGCGCAGCAGATCGGGGCAAAGCGCACCTTTTTCACGCACATCTCGCATGACCTGGACCAGGAACTGACCGACGCTGCTTTGCCCGATAACATTCGGCTCGCGTACGACGGCCTGACGCTGGAGTTTGCGATCGCATGAGTACCCGTGAAGCATGCATCGTCTACCGCTCGCTTGAAGCCGTACCCGCGGACTTCGGGCCGAGCATCGTCACCGTCGGCAACTTCGATGGCGTGCACTGCGGGCATCAGTCTGTCATTGACATCGTGGTGCGCCGTGCACGTGCGCTAGGTACCAAGGCTGTGCTGGTTACGCTCGACCCGCATCCATCACACGTGCTGCGGCCCGACCAGGCACCGAAGCTGATTACGCCTCTTGAAGCGAAGTTGGACCTGCTCTTCGGCACCGGCCTGGATGCAGTGCTGGTGCTGCCCTTCAACGACGATGTACGGCGCATGACAGCGCGGCAGTTTGCCTCCGTGGTGCTGCGTGACCGCCTGCACGCGCTTGAGGTGCACGAGGGTGAAAATTTCCGTTTCGGCTACCAGGCCGAAGCCGGCATGGACGGCCTCGTGACGCTTGGGCGCGAACTCGGCTTTGCCGTGGAGACCTACCGGCCCATCGACATCGACCGCGGCATCGTGTCCTCAAGCCGCATCCGCACCGCCATCGCCGCAGGCGACATGAAGACCGCGCGGCATCTGCTTGGCCGCCCCTTCTCCGTAGACAGCACGCCCGCTCGCGGCCGCGGCTACGGGACGCAGTACGCCGTCCCGACCGTCAATCTTGCCGCGTACAGCGGCCTGCTGCCCGCCAACGGTGTGTACGTAACGGAGCTACGCATCGGCGATGGCGCGTCGGCAGAGCGCTTCGATGCGGTCACGAACGTCGGCAACCGGCCCACCTTCGGTGAAGATTCGTTTGCAGTGGAAAGCTATCTGCTTCGCTTCCATCCCGTGTCACTGAGCGAGGAGACGCCGCTGCGCCTCACCTTCTTCAAGCGGCTGCGCGAGGAGCGCAAGTGGCCGTCCCCCGAAGCGCTGAAAGCGCAGATTGGGCTGGATGTGGAGCGTGCGGAGCGGTGGTTCCGTCTACGTTCGGCTCTGAAGCCTCAGACCATCTAGCGCGAAGAAAACGTTCGCAAGCTTGCGCAGCATGACCTCCTCCCGGCCAGCGTCTTGAGAGTTCTGAGTTAAGCCGGCAGGGAAAGCTGAAGCCGATCCTGCTGCAATGCTTAATGCTAAGCTAGTCGCACTAGCGTTAAGCATAGGACCATACGTGGTCCTGCCAGGCTTACTCACCTGACTTGCGCAGATGGCTCACGGGACTGAGCACTTCCAGAAGGTGGCATGGCCACCAAGAAATGAGATTCGACCTTGCCTTCACTTCATCCTCTCAGGCTGCTGCGCCTCGCCGTAGTCACTTCGTCTCTGCTTGGCTTGAACGTCGGCATGGTGTCAGCCCAGTCTGCCGCGAACAGCGGTGCCATTGTGGGCAAGGTGGAGGATGCAAGCTCAGCCTCGCTGCCCAATGCCACGGTGGTGTTGCGCAATCGTGACACCAATCTGAGCCGGACCGTGACCGCCGACAGCAGCGGACGGTTTGCGGCTCTCGATCTGCCGCTGGGACCGTACGAGGTTCGTGCCAATGCGAAAGACTTCGAACCTGCGATGCAGGAGGTGTTTGTCACCCTGGGCAGCGTGGTCTCCGCTCCATTTCGGCTTTCGATTGCCGCGCAGGCGCAAAGCGTCAATGTATATGCGCAGGATCCAGGCCTCGAGCCGAACCGCTCGTATCCGCGCACGATCCTTACCGAGATGCAGATTCGCGAGCTGCCCTCAAACGGCAGACGGCTGCAGAACAACCTCGTCGAAACGCCAACCACGCTGATTGAGCCGGAGTGCCGCGGCTTTTCCATCTCCGGTCAGAAGGGCATCTACGCGAACGTCAGCATCGATGGCGCCGACTACAACAGCACGTGGGGCTGCGGCATTCGAGGACGCTCCGAGTCTGCCCCCAGCTTCAGTCTGGAGTCGATCCAGGAGCTGCAGGTCGTGCGCAACACCTTCTCGGCGGAGTTTGGCCGGTCAACGGGTGGCGAGATCAACCTCTCCACCAAGTCTGGAACGAATGCGTTGCATGGCTCGGCTTTCGATCTGGAACGCAATGGCGCTCTCTCCATCACCGATGCGTTTGGAAGGCCTTCGGTCTCGAACATCCAGCAGTTTGGCGGATCGATTGGCGGTCCGGTCGCGAAGAACCGGACATTCTTCTTCTCGTCGCCGGAGTTCCAGTTCGGTAGCAAGCCGGTGCAGGTGATCTACTCCACGCTGGATAGCCAGAATGTGCGCAACACGCCCGGTGCACAGGCGCTGCTGGGCGTCGCGCCCGAGGGCCAGATACAGGCGATCAGTAACTCACAGGCGGTCGTGAATCGCATCGATCATCGCCTGTCTGACACGCACAGTCTCCTCTTTCGCTTTGACTTTACGCATAACGTGCAGATCAACAGTCCCGGCGCGACCAGCCTCTCCACTGGACTTGGTGTCGCACCCATCACGGGATCGACGACCAACATTGCGCTTACCTCACAGTTTGTTCTACCGGACACAAATTACACGGTGCTCGGTCAACTGACCTCGACGCCTTCCAGCCGCTACATCAATGAGCTGCGCTTTCAGTTTGCCCGCGAGTTGCGTCCTCGCAGCACGCAGGGCGCTGGCCCGCAGGTCACCGTGCAGAGCGCCGGCGCAACGGTGGCGCAGTACGGTCCACCCGCGGCGCTCTCAAGCTTCGGCAGCCTGACCTATGCCTCTACAGACAATCGCTACCAGGCAGTGGATAACTTCTCAATTGTGTCAGGCGCGCATACCACCAAGCTTGGCGTCGATTACACCCATGTGGCCGGCGGCCTGCTCTTCAACGGCGGCAACAACGGGCTGTATCTCTTTCCGAGCTTGTCCACGTATCTCTCGCGCACACCATCGCAGTATCAGCAGTTCACCGGGACCGGCTCACTGAACCTTGCCATGGACCAGTTCGCTGTATACGTGCAGCATGACTGGCGCCTGCGACACGGCGTAACGCTGAACGGTGGGTTGCGTTACGACGCGGAACTCAATCCGGATTACCTGCCGGCAACCGCTCCATCGCGCCGGTATCCGCTCGCCACTTCGATCCCAAATGACGTGACGATGTTTGCGCCACGCGCGGGTGTGGCGTGGGATCCGCGGAACGACGGCAAGACCGTCATTCGCGCGGGCGGCGGCATGTTCTACGCGCCCACCTTCATGAGTCTGTTCGCGCAATCGATCCTGTTTAACGGCGGCAATCCTGAGTCCGCTTACACCGTGAACGTGACGAATCCCACGACACTGTCGAATGCTTTTCAGGCGGTTGGCATCAACCTGGCGACGGCCCCGTTGAACAACCTGCCGGTGTTCACACCGGCACAGGCCGCGGCATCGCTGCCGGTCAGCAGCAACAATGTCATCTACATGGATCCGGGCTTTCGCAATCCGGAGGCATCGCAGTTGCAAGCGGGTATCGAGCGCGAGCTTGGCCGGGGCATGACGCTTTCCGCGAGCTTCAGCTACATCAACACGGTAAACATTGCACGGCAGCGCGACACCAATCTGGGTGCGCCCGTCACGGATGCGACAGGCCGGCAGATCTTCTCAAGCCCACGGCCACGCGCTGGTTTCGGCGTGGGACAGGTTACCGCGTCAGAGGCCCGCGAGCTGTACCGCGGCCTGACCACGGCCTTTACGCTGCGCCGCAGGCGTTATAACTTCAACGCGTATTACACCTTCTCGCATAACTACTCGAGCGACGACTCAGAGCGCGGCATCAGCAGCATCCGGTATGACAATGTGCTGAAGCTTGGCAATGAGTACTCCCCCTCAAGTATCGATCAACGCCACCAGTTCCTGATCGACAGCGTCGTCACCCTGCCCTACCACTTCGAGATGGGCGGCACGACTCGTCTGATCTCCGGCCTACCCTTCACCGCGATCGCCGGCACCGACCTGAATAAGGATCAGCAGAATACTGACCGGCCCATCGTGAACGGCAACGTGCTGCAGCGCAACACGTTCCGCAATCTCGGCTTCAAGGATGTCAGTCTGCGGCTGCAGCGAAACTTCACGATGCCGCGTGAGCGCGGTACGCTGGCGTTCTCTGCCGAGTTCTTCAACGCCTTCAACTTCGCCAACGTGCAGATTGGCGCAAGCAACATGGCGTACGGTCCGGGCACGGTAGTTGTGGGCGGCGTTGCCACGCCGCAGGCTGCACCTGCCACCTTTAACCAGCTTCGTGACAGCAACGGCAACTACCTGCAGAGCAACACGGCGGGCGATGCCTTTCAGGCCCAGCTGGGCGCGCGGTACCGGTTCTAAATGAAGCGTCTTGTTACCACGATGGTTCTATCGTTGCTCGCCGGAGCATCAGTTCCCCCGGCCGGTAACGCGTGGCGCACGTCCGTCTCCGAGGCCAGTCTCGAAGCCAGAAAAAGCGGCAAGATGCTCTTCGTTGATTTTCGTGCGGACTGGTGCACTCCTTGCAAAGTCATGGACGCCAAGGTCTACACACCGTCGACCTTGGCGGACATCGCGACTCGCGCCTTGCCAGTGCAGATCGACGTGCAGAAGCAAGAGGCTCAGGCGCGTCGCTACGGGGTGAAGACGCTGCCAACGATCGTCGTGACAGACTCTTGGGGTGGCGAGATCTTTCGCCACACCGGCACTCTCAATACAGAGACCGTGCATGCCATGCTGGAGGCGCTGCCTAAAGACACGGCAGACCTGAACCAGCAGGAGGCAGTCCTGGCATGGAATAAGAACGATGCGCGGGCGCTCACAGCGATGGGTCGGCTGCTTCGCGAGAAGCAGCTTTTTACAGCCAGCCGCACCTACTACCTACGCGCGCTGCAGCATACAGACACGACGCAACAGGAAGATGTTCTAAACGGTCTGGCGCTCGACAGCATGGAGCTGCGCGACCTTTCCGAAGCTGCGAAATGGTTGAAGCGCTGCCTCAAGCAGTTCCCGGCCAGCACTCATCATGAGGAGTGGACGGTCGCCCTGAAACGCGTCCAGCTACTCCCTCCGTCCTGAGTGGTGTCAGCGCACGACGCGGCCCGGAAAGCCTAGCCCGGCGATCGTCTTCAGGATGGCGTCAGCCGTAGCCTTCGTGTCGTCGAAGCCGACGTCGAGCCGCTTCTGATCGTAGTGAACAGTCACTGCGCTCACGCCAGGCTCCTTCATCAGCGCCTTCTTAAGGGTGACGGGGCAGGCAGGGCGGTCCATCTTGTCGATCACGATGCTCACGGTCCGAGGCTGCGCGGCGGCAACGCCGATGGACGAGAGAAGCAAGGCGACGGCGATGCCGCAGGTCCGAATCGTGGTGGATCTCCAGGCGTTCTCTGCCCTCATAGAAAAGATGCGCAAAGTAGGGGAAGACCAGACTCACAACGGCAAGCAGGGCCACTCCGCAGAAGCAGGCCTGCTGCAGCCATCGGGGCCGGGGCTTGGTGCAGAAGGCACAGTCGTCACAGTTGCGTGCCGGGCGGAAGAGACAGATGATCTGCAAGCTCGTTGGGCTATTTAAGGCTGCGCCGTAACGGGTAGAGCGCGGTCGTTACGGTGTAGCTCCTTCGCCTTGCGGTAGGCCTGCAGCTCACGCTCGGCGTCGGCGGCGCGGCCGGCCTTGCGATAAGCCGCAGCAAGCTGGTAGTGGGTGTAATCCTTGGAGTTGTCCGATGTTTCAGACGCCTCAAGATGCGTGATGCTTGCTGCGACGTCGCCATCCTCAAGCAGCAGCTTGCCGAGCTGATATTGCGCGTCGGCGTGCTCGGGGTGTGTGGCTACGGCGCGTTGCAGAAGAGTTTTTGCTTCGTCTCTGTGCGAGGTCTGGGAGAGAGCAAACGCAAGTGCGCTCTGCACGTTCGGCTCCTCTGGGGTCAGTTCCATCTCCTGCCTAAGTTCAGGGATCGCGTCGCTCGACCGGTCCAGGTGAATCAGCGATTCGCCCACGAAATAGTGGGCTGTCCGCAGAGTAGGGTCGTCTGCTGCAACGCGGCGATAACAGGTGTTGCTTGACGCATAGTTCTCCGCGTCGAAGTAGATGTGGCACACCAGCGCCAAAAGGCTGGAGGGCAGCTGCATGGCCATGAGCCGGTCGGCCAGTGCATTCGCCTCCTGCGCGTGACCGTCGCGCACCAGCGAGAACGCGTAGGAGTACGTCGTCTTGGAATCGGCGAGGGCCAGATCACCGGCGGCCTGGAAGTTGTGCGCAGCCTCAGGGAAGCGTCCAAGGTCAAACTGCGCCGTAGCGAGCATCAACCGAGCGCGAGGATCGTTTGGCAAAGGCGTGGAAAGGAAGTATTGCGTGAGCGCCCGTTCCACTTCGGTAGAGGTGTTTAGCCGGTACGCGGCCGACGCGATGTTGCGCAGAAGCTGTGGCGAGGGTGTACCCCAACGCTCCGCCTCCTTGAAGTCTCGCAGTGCGTCGGCGTACTGCTGCTGACGAGCTTCGGCGGTGCCAAGATCATTGAAGCCACTGCTCAGAAGGGTCCGCAACTGCGCCTCTGCAGACTTCAGCTCAGGGGAGATCTGAGCTGCTTCCGGCTGCTGCGAAACCGCCTTGGCTGCTTCCTGTGTTGCCGGGCTCCCACTTAGCTCGCTGAGCGACCCGGAAGGCTTCAGTGCCGCGGCACCGCTCCCCTCGCGATCGGCAACGTCTTTACCCGCCGCCGCCGCGTCCAGCGAGGACGTGCGTTTGTAAGCGGCCAGCAGCTTCTGCCCTTCTTCGCGCTGGCCTCTTGCAAGCAGCAGGCGGCCAAGAGTAAAGTACGCGCGGCGCACCTGGTACTGGTTCCGCGATTCGTCGGAGCCGGTCAGCTCAATGGCTTTGCGCAGATCCGCGATGGCTTCGTCTGTACGGTTCTCGCGATTGGCGTTCTGGCCGAGGTAGATCCAGACCTCCGGCTGCGTCGGGTTGGCCAGCGCGGCCGCATGAAGATGCCGATTCGACGAAGCGATGTCGCTGCCGTCGGTAGACTCAAGCGCGCCCAGGTAGAAGTTGCTCAGGTACTCGCGTGGGTTCTGTTCCAGCGATTTGCGCAAGTGCAGAAAGCTTTCAGAATTTGGTCCCCACTCGTTCATCTGCAGGTTGACCAGGCCGAGGAAGAACTCCGCGTGAGTGGCACGCGGGTCTTCCGCGATCGCCTTGCGAAACTCTGCCGCGGCCTCGCTCAGATAATCGGACTCGCGATACGCATCACCGATGGCGACGTGCCAGATGGCCGCACCGTCAGAGCCGGCGAGGATGCGCGCAAAGATCTGGTCGGCCCGCGTCTTGTCCCGTGTGGCGAGCAGCGTGGAGCCGAGCGCAAATGCGACCGATGGGTTTGGATCAAGCTCAAGCGCGTGAGAGAGCGCGTCCACTGCCTCCTTGTCGCGACCGGAAGCGCGCAGGATGTTGCCGAGCAGCGCGAAGACACGCGCGTTCTTCGGTTCAGCAGCAGCGGCAGCCTGTGCCAAGTTAACCGCCTCTGCACCCTCCCCGGCCTGGGCGAGCAGTTTTGCAAAGCCGAGCTGCGTCTCCAGGTCAGGATGGAGTGCAAGCGATTCACGATATAAGGCAATCGCTTCAGGAAAGCGGCGCTCACTTGCCGCGATGCTGCCGAGCAACAGCAACACTTCCGCGTTCAACTCCTGTGAGGCTGCAGCGATGCGTACGGGATCGCCGCCCTGCACCGCAATCGCTTGCAGCCGGCTGAGCATGTCAAGGCGAGCGCCGGGAAGCGGATCGGCGGCTGCGGCCGGCTTGCTCGCCGTGACGGATCTCTTGTTTGTTGAAGCACGCGTAGAAGCCGATGGGTGTTGCGCGCTCAGTCTTGCTTCACAGGCCTGCGACAGAAAGAGCAAGGCTAGAGGCGCAACAGCTCTGGCGGAATGTTGGAAGAGGCGGCGCATGACAGGGAATCTTGTCCGTCTAGTTTAGAAGCAAAAGAAGGGCAGGGCCGAAGCCCTGCCCTTGTTGAGGGTGAGAGTCTGCACTAGAACTCGATGTGCAAACCGTACTGGACCTGACGTTGAGCGTTGCCGTTCACGCCGTTGGACCGTCCAAATTGCGTCGTGACGTCGTTGTGCGTGACCAGGTTGTTCACCGGGCTGCACGGGTTATAGAGAGCACCACCGGTGGCATTGCGGCCAACAACAGCTCCGCAGTTTACCGTCTGGAAGGGATTCGTCGTTTGTGTGCCCTGATCCGCGCGGAAGTTCGCGTGGTTCAGCAGATCAAACAGGTCGAACCGTAGCTGGACGGTGTACCGGTCATGAACGCGCCAGTTCTTGTCGAGCGACAGGTCGGTGTTGATCAGCTTGGGACCGTGGCAATAGCCGCGAGGTGCGGTGTTTGGCTCATAGGTGCCCAGGTGATAGCCCACAAGGGTGAAGGCGTCAGAGTTGGCGATCAGCTCATGTGAGGACCCCGACGTGCAAGAGGCGGTCGCTCGCAGTGGGCGTTGATTTCCCGTAAGACCTGACTGGAACAGGCTGCCGAAGCTGCCGCCGGTATAAGCCTGCAGGCCACCGTTCTGAATGGTGTAGCTAACGCCTTGCAGATTGCCCAGGTTTTCACCGATGCCGTTCTGGTAGACCGTGAACGAGTTACCAGATGCAGCCGAGGTGATGCCCGTCAGCTCCCAACCACCAAGCGATTGCTGTACCAACTGACTGCGTCCCTGCAGTTTGGGCAGGAAGTAGGTCGCATTCGCTACGAAGAAGTTGGGACGATTGGTGGCGGAGTTACCGCGATCGAGCCGCGGGTTCGGGTAGTAGGTGAAGCTCTGTGCACCCGTGCCACCACTGGAATCATCCGTAAGCACGTCGGAGATGCCGTGGGCCCATGTGTAGGCTGCCTGCAGACGCAGACCACTGACCTGGGTGCGGAAGAGCGTTTGCAGCGAATGGTAGCTGGCATCGCCGCCGTGGCTGAAGTACGACAACGAACCAAAGTTGCTGAAGGGACGGTACTGCTGCGTTCCTCCACCCTGAACGAAGGTTGCGGGCAACCAGTTGTTCACAGGAATGGTGTTGATGTCGTAGCTGGAGGTGAGGTGCATGCCGCGATTGCCCACGTAGCCAATCTGGAATGCGGTGTTCTTCGCCAAGCTCTGCTCCACAAACACGTTCCACTGGAACGAGGAGGGCATGACGTTAGACGGATCGGCACCACCGGTTGGTGAGGTGGTTGCGCCGGTTATCGCGGTAGGCGTGGCACCGCCAAGCGCGCGCGAGTAGTTACTAGCATTTACTGCAAACGGAGCATTGCTCACCAGGTTGTAACGCAAACCTACGCGCTCACGCTGGTAGAACTGGCCTGCGCCGATGCGTACGGCCGTTTTGGCATCCCCAAACACATCCCATGCGATACCGACACGAGGCGCGATCAGGTGATTGTTCTGGTTGATGAGGTACTTGTTCGGACCGGCAACCCCGGCACTGAATGCCGTGCCGAAGCTCTTGTTTGCATCCGTGCAGGGCGACTTACCAGGAACGGTCATGAGACCGTTGCAGGCGTCGGAGCCCGGCTTGCTCTTGTCGTAAAGCTGCGGCTGGAAGCTGGTCTCAAGACCGTCCGGTTGATACGGCGTACGCAGAAAGGACCAGCGGAAGCCGTAGTTCAGCGTAACGCGAGGTGTGATCTTCCACGTGTCGGCGGCGTAGAACTCATAGTCGCGCCAGCGGAGCTGAGCACGCACATTGGTCGACGTTTCCGAAAGGAAGAACGGATTGTTGGGAACCAAAGCGTTGCCCAGTGGGTTACCGGTCGCGATGGCGTTGGCCTTGCTAGTGTCTACGGCATAGTCGAACAGCTGCAGGGTTGGGTGCTCTGAGCTGGCCGGACCTGTGTCTTCATTCTTCCCATCCCATCCGCCAAAGAAACCGACCTTCAGCAAATGCTTGCCGGCCACCTTGGAAATATCGTCACGGAAGGTGTAGATGTCGAGCGTGTTGTTCCAGGGTGCGATCGACCAGATCGTGGCGCCGCTGCCATAGGGAGCGATGCCGCTCCAGATGGTCGGGGTGCTGCCGGCCTTGTTCGTCTTCAGGCTGGTTGGATACAGGGTGGGAATGGCGCTGTTCAACTGATTAAGCAGGTTCGGATTCGTGCCACCAGAGCTCAGATTGATGCGGTTGTTCGAGTAGGCAAACTCGGCATCGTTGATCAGCGTGCTCGAAACGGTGCTCGTCCAACGGCCAATCGCCATCTTCGAGGGTTGCGCCCAGCCTGCATTGATTACCGGGAAGTCTGTATCGCCCCAGTACTGGTTACCGTTGTAGGACGGATTGCTCCAGGTGTCCTGGGTGTACCGGCCCATGACGGTGTTGCGAGGCGTGACGTTGTAGTCCACACGCGCATTTTCCTGCCGATAGCGCACAAAGGACGGCAAGGACACGGACCAGTTGTTGCCGTTTACGTCCGGTGCCTGATTCGGCAGCGTGTAGTACTGCGCCAGAAGCGCGCCAGCCGGATCAACAGTCGTCAGCTTCCGGACAGGGACGCTGCCCGGCGCTGCCTTCTGAGCCGCGGTCCGGAAGTCCGGAGCCGAAGCACCGCAGGAGAGAGGACCGGTAAAGTCACCCGTACGCTCCGCTGCTGAGGCAACGCAAGCATTCTTGGTGAAGCCGGAGATGGTATGGTTCCACTCCTCGTTGAAGAAGAAAAACAGCTTGTCCTTCAGAATGGGCCCACCGATGGAGTAGCCCCAGTCGTTGCGGCGCAGCTTGTCCTTGCCGTCCAGCGTGAGCCCCTTGCCGGCGTTTCTGCGCGAGAAGTAGGTGTATGCCGCGAGAGCATCGTTACGGCCGCCATAGAAGGCCGAACCGTGGAAGGTGTTGGTGCCGCTGCGCGTCGCGATGGAGATCACGGCACCCGAGGCCTGGCCGTACTCCGGACCATAGCTGTTGGTCAGCATCTTGAACTCAGCGATCGAGTCGATGCTGGGATAAACGAGGATGGTGCGGTTCGAACCTACGTCGTTGTCGTTGGCACCGTCCACGAGGAAGAGGTTGTTCGTGGTCGGATTGCCATTCACTGAAAAATCGACGCCCGCCTGCAGGCCCTTGTTCTTGCTGTCGAAGTTGTTCGCTGGGGAAATACCCGGAGCCAACTGGGTGAGCTGCACAAAGGAGCGGCCATTGAGCGGCAACTCTTTGACCTGGGTTCCGTCGATGATCTCGCCGACGGCAGCACTGTCAGTCTGCACCTGGATTTCGGACGAAGTCACGGTGACGGACTCGGACACATCGCCCGTGGTCAGGTGCGCGTCCGTCCGGGTGGACGTATCTACGTCGACGATCACCTTCTGCGTCACCTGCTTGCGAAAGCCCGGCGCGGTGACGTCAACCTCATAGGTGCCGATGGCCACGTCCGTAAAGGTGTACTCGCCCTGACGGTTGGAATGAACGGTGCGGTTGACACCGATGGATTTGTTGAGAAGGGTAACGTCTGCGTTAGGAACTGCTGCTCCGGAAGGATCGGTGACCTGTCCCGTAATACTGCCGCTGGTCTTTTGAGCAAGACCGGGTACGGCAAGCACTGCGGCAAGAGCCACGGTGGTCAGGATTTTTCTGTAGTCGTTCATTCGCCTCCAAGTAAAACGAAAGCCCAGTGGCCTATGCCTTCCAAAGCCGTGGTGCTTCCTCCACCAAAAGAAGTAGTTGTTAGTCATCTTTTTGGGGCACGTTCATCAAACGACGATGAATATCAACCTGTCAAGACTTTTTGCTGCGGCGAAAGTGGCGGAATTCTGCACCATGATCGTGGAAACCTTTTCTCAAGGCTTTTTTGCTGATTTGGGATGCAAAGTTTCCGCACTCACCGAGCCGGTGCCTTCAAGCAGGTTGTAGAACCGGTCGGCTGCCAGGGCACTCACCCTGTCCACCGCACCGGATGGCCAGCGCACTTCGACCGAATCAATCCTGGTTGCGCTGCCAAGACCAAAGTGAATACGGAGGTCGTTCTCTGACAGATAGCTGCCGCCACTTCTTACCTCTTCGGTCTGCGTCATCCCACCTGCAGCGATCGTGACCCGTGCTCCCAGGGCGAGTCGATTGCTCTTCGTCCCGGCAAGTTCAAAGCTGACCCAATGATTGCCGGCGATCCCCTGGTTGTGGAGAACAAGCGGCTTGCCATCAAGGTTCTCGACAACCAGGTCTACATTGCCATCGTTGTCAAAATCGGCCGCTGCCAGTCCGCGACCGACGCGAGGCTCAACCAGCACTGCACCCGCCTGCTTACTTGCATCGCAAAAGGTTCCGTTCTTCTGATTGATGAAGAAGTTCTGCGGCTCTGCATACCGCGCCCCCGAGGGCAAGGTATCCACCTGCGGGTACACATGGCCGTTCACCGACAGCAGGTCAAGCCAGCCATCGTTGTTCAGGTCGCTGAAGACCACGCCCCACTTGACGTAAGGCAGCGATGGCAGCGCCACGCCTGCGGGATAGGACACGTCCGCAAATTCACCTTTACCTTGGTTCTTGTACAGCGTATTGAACTCGTCGGCAAAGTTTGTCACGTAGATCGAGAAACGGCCACTATGGTCGTAATCGCCGATCGCTACGCCCATGGAACCCTGCTCGGACCCGTCACCACTCACCGCCGCTCCCGACTCAAGTCCGATCTCTGTGAACTTGCCCTTGTCGTCATTCCGGTAGAGATAATTCGGGGTGGAATCGTCCGCGACGTAGAGGTCTTGTCTGCCCGAGCCGGATAAGTCTGACCACAGAACACCCAGCCCGTAGTAGCCCGGTTTGTCGTCGGTACCAGTTGTCTTCGACACATCGGTAAAGGTGCCATCGCCGTTGTTGTGGAAGAGGGAGTCACCCGCTCCCCGCAGCCCTCGTGGCCCGCACTGCACATCGATGCCGCGATAGCGGCAGGTAGGACTCTTGCCGAAACCGGGAAGGTCGTTCAGCCGAAAATCCACGTAGTTGCTCACGGCTAGGTCTACAAAGCCGTCGTGGTCGTAATCCCCAAAGGCTGCGCCTGTGGACCATCGGCCGTCGCTGACACCGGCCTTCTCCGTGACATCGGTAAAGGTACCGTCTCCGTTGTTGCGGTACAGCTTGTTGCCGCCAAGGCAGGTGATGTAAAGGTCAGGCCAGCCATCATTGTTGAAGTCGCCCACGGCGCCGCCCATGGCGTAACCGGGCGTCGCCAGACCTGACCCGGCAGTCACGTCGGTAAAGGTGCCGTCATGGTTGTTGTGGTACAGCGCGCCGGAGACCTTCTCGCCTTTGAGCGTCATCTCGACCGACGGTGCGTTGGTGAAGTAAATGTCCTGCCAGCCGTCGCGATCGTAATCAAGCACGATGACGCCGCCGCTCATGGACTCGACGATGTACTTCTTCTCTGGCGCGGCCTGATGCTTGAACTGGATGCCGGCCTTCGCGGTCACATCCTGAAATTGCGGAACAGCCTGCCCCTGGCAGACCTGCGCACGCGCTCCGCTGGGTATGGGTGTGGGCGCACTGTGGGCCTGCGCGGCGCTCGTCGAAACGATGAGATGGGCAAGCAGAGAGGTGCAAAGGATAGAAGGGAGACGATGCATGGCGGTTTCGGTGGTTCCACGATACCGCTAACTGGCCTTGCCGGTCAGCATGCTACCAACGACTTGGCCGCTATGGGGTAGGCTGCGCCGCCGGGTCGGACGGCAGAGCAGCCAGCGCGCGCGCCTGCAGAAAGATGGAGCCGGTGCGAAGCGAGTTCTTGTCTCGCACGTACACCAGCACGTACTTCGTGTTTCCGGGTACGTCAATCTGCTGCTTCGCAGAGACTTTCTTCGATTGCGCTGCTGCGTAATCGCCATCTGCAAGATGCGTATCCAACTCCTGCATCTTGCCGCCTTGCACCTTGCCGGACAGATCGTAGGCGTAAGAGGTCACGATCAACGCGTTATCCCATGCACCATCCTTGTGCTGAAACATCAACTGATCGGCGGGCACGGTGAAGGTGATGTTGATGCGCGCTGTGGAGTGCTTTGCTACGGCATCCCGCGATGCTACCGGGGCGATGCGGACGTGGAAGAGCAAAGGCTTTTTGAGCTTATCCTCATCCACCTGCAGTTTGACGCCGCCCTTCATGCGGTAGCGCGGCTCCTCTTCAACGTTGCCCGTCCACGTAGCCAGGTAACCCGTGCGGTAGGCCACCGAGTAGCCACCGTCCACCGTGATGGCAACGCGGTGCCAGCTCTGGTCGGACTTGTAATCCGCCGGAGAATAAGTGAGTGTGTAGGCCTGCGCGCCAAGCTCCAGCGCCTGGCTTACCTCTTGGCTAAGGTTGTTCAAGAAGTAAGCTTTGCCACCGGTCACGCGGGCAAGCTCACGCATCTCGCCGCGCTGGTCCGCGACGCTGGCACCTGTGGAGAGCGACGCCTGCTGACTCCTCGTTCTGGCCGCTGGGTCAGAGTGATCCCCTTGTCCACCTCCCGCGCCGGAGCCTGTTCCTCCAGCGGTGCCCTGTATGGTCATACCGCGAACATCAACCGGATAGACCGAGATGCGTGCCTCAGCAAGCGCCTGCTGGATCTGGTGAATGGTGTTTACGCGACTGGAAAGATCAACGGTTGTACCGCCTGCCGCCTGCTCTTCTTCCGGCACGGATACCAATGGAAACTCGCCGGAAAACCAGAGAAGGTTCTTGCGGCCGGGCGTCTGTTGCAGCAGGGCAGAGACCGTCATCAACTGATTGACGGCGTTCTGAAAACGGCTATCGATCGCGTGCGTCTGTACCGGCAAGCACTCGCCCACGGCGCGGGCCAGTGCGGCACGGTCTGTGGTCATGCCCAGGACGGGGATCGTACGCCCGTTCTGCACGGAGAAGACGGAGGCCTGCAGACCGCTCGGCAGGTTATTGATGGCTTGCATGAGCTGCTGGCGCAGGTACATTTGGTCTGTGACCGCAATGTCGTCCGTGTCGATCAGCACGACCTCCGACGATCCCGGAGCATCGTGCATGACGGCATTTGTAAACACACCCGGCGGCAACGTCTCGGCAACAGACGTCGCCGGCGTCGGCGGCGCGCCTTCTTCAAAGTCGCGAATGGTCTGGGACTTGCCCTGATCGGACACATGAAACGCACTTCGTGGCAGCCCGTGCACTGGATCGCCGTGCGCATCCGTTACGAGCACATCTTCAAACACAAGCCTGCTCTGCGTGCGGAAGACAGGAACATCTGTCGCATCAGGAGACGCGCTCTGCTGCGCAGATAGGGGCACGGCAAGAAGGGCGCTGAGAACGATCGCAGACAATCTCATAAACACACCTGCGAATTTGAGCCGAGCCTCGGCGGACAGGTTGCCGGCAGCCTTCCATTCGACCGCTCACCTGTTGAATCGCACACTGGACCTGAAGGCCTAATCGTGGGCTTGCTGTCCCCTGCAGCAAGGGCGCAAGATAGTGCCGTGTTCCTGAGCAAAGGTCATACCCTCTCCTTCTCTGCATACGCGGCTGCACTTTTCTGCGCTGTCGCTGCAGTCGGCACTGCGCAGAAGCCGCCAACAGCCGTGCTGCGCGTGGAGGCCCGCATCGTGTACGTCGACGTCGTGGTCAGGGATGGGGCGGGCAAAATCGTGCACGGCCTGCAAAGCGCTGACTTTACGCTGGCCGAATCCAAACAGCCGCAACGCATCGCCGTCTTTGAAGAACACACCTCGAAGATGGCGCTGGATGCGGTAGCCCGCCGTGCGGCGAGCAAGCAGCCGGCAGAGTACAGCAACGTCGCGCCGGATGCGCAGGACACCTCACTCAACATGGTGCTGCTTGACCTGCTCAACACCTCACCGGTAGACCAGGCGTACGCACGCCAGCGCATGATCTCGTTTCTGAAGCAGCTGCCGCCGGGTCGTCAGGTTGCACTCTTTGTGCTCAACAACGGCCTGCACATGATTCAGGGCTTCACCACGGACTCCGCTGCCCTGGTTAAGGCGGCCGATGAGATCGACATCAAGCAACTCAGCCGCCTGCGTACGCCGGGCCAGCAGGTGACCGACAATGACAGTGCCGCATATGTCGACTTCGCACTGACGGGCGGTACCGGTGCCATTTCAGCTGGCGGGCTTTTGCAGAAGTATGCCGGGATTGCAGACGTGGAGAACATGAAGCTGCGGCTGGATGCCACGAACAGCGCCTTCCTGGAGCTGGCACGGGCCGTGAACGGCTACCCGGGCCGGAAGAATCTCTTCTGGCTTGCGGGCCAGTTCCCTTCCTCAACGTATTTCACCCTGCAGAACATCTCGACAAGTGGGCCGCGTTCGATTCCTACGCCGGGCGGAGTCCGTCAGGACACCGAACGCGAACGCGAGAGCTTTGCTGGGACAGGAGGCTCCTCAGGACTGGCACTGCGCAATTTCAGCGAAAAGGCCGATCGCGCCATCGCCGACTCGCAGATCGCCGTGTATCCCACCAGCCTGGTGGGCGTGCAGATCGACAACGTCGGCGCGGACCAGCAAGGCTTCGGTTCTGCCGGCGAACAGGCCTCGGCGACTGCGTCGCTCTACTTCAACGAAAGGCAGACCGGCCGGGCAGTGATGGAGCATATTGCCAGCGAGACCGGTGGCGAAGCCTTCTACGGCAACAACGATCCTGCGGCAATGCTGCAGCGCGGCTTTGAAGACGGCGAGAACTACTACTCGCTTGCGTATGAGCCGACAGATCATGCGTGGAACGACAAGTATCGGTCCATTTCGGTATCGATCAAAGGGCGGCCTTACAAGTTGAGCTATCGCCGCGGCTACTTCGCCCTTGCGGAGCAGCCCACCGGCAACGCGCTTCAGCAGTTTGCAAAGGCCATGCGGATCGAATCGCCGCCGTCCACCATGCTGGTGTTGCATGCCCTGCCGCCAGCCACCGGCCCGGATGGCCAGACCGAGTGGAGTCCCACTCTGGATCTACACGGGGTAGCCTTCCGCTACAACGAAGCAACGGGGGAACGCCGCGCAAAGCTGCAGGTGCTGTTGATTGCGTATCCTGCGCAGCCGGGGGTTCCTCCCGTGGAAGTGAATCACATGCTTGACCTTGGGCTCACGGAGGAGGACTACCGCCGCTATCTTGGGAGCGGCGTCCCGATCGGGCTCAAGCTCAACCTTCCCGCAGGCCGGTATGCACTGCGGGCGGGCGTCCTGGACGTGGGCAGCGGCCGCGTCGGAACGCTCACGGTCCCCACAAGCCGCTAAGCGTTTGTGTTCATTCCGACCGCTTTTGACGCCGCACACTGCACCGCGGGAAGAATGCCCGGAAGCTGCCTCCCTCTCAAGCTGCACTCACGCCGGGGAGGACTCAGTGATGTGCGCCAGAACCGCTCTACTTGGCAACGACAGAGCTGCTACGAATCTGCTTCGCCGCTGCCGCTGCGCTGTCGTCAGCACTATGCCTAAACACCGCCGAGACAGCACAGAAGTAGCCGCCGCAATTCACGGAAGCCGAGAAGCGTACATCCTAGCGACGCGCATCCGTTCAGTCTCTGGGTTGCCGGACGACCCAAGCCCTATCGTGCGGTACTTACAAGCTGGCTGAGCGCATCGAGGAAGGTGAAGCGCACCAGCGCCGATGGCTTCTTCGCCTCAGCGATCCTCGCCTGCACGCGTTCCTTCCAGCCTCCCGGCATCGATCCCGGCGTCCCAACGTATCGCAATGCATCCAGACCATCTTGGCTCAAGGCGGCGAGCTGCTCCGAACGCACTCGCATGGGTTCCAGGCGCGGTGCGGAGGCGATCTGTTTCTGCACAGCAGGCACAGAGGCGGCTGTGTTCCGGAAGAATTGCTCAAGCGCAACACGCGCGGCAACGGTTTCTGCATCGGTGCCAGCGGAGTTGGCGACGACCCGCTTCGCCGCAAGATCTAGCTGATGATGGATCGGCGGGTCGGGCCGCACCGCATCTACGAACCCGGTGAGAGGCGTGAGCTGTGAGGTGTGCTGCTGGTGATAGCGCTCCCCGAAGCTCACCGGCTCAAACGCGAGCGAGAAGGTGCGCAGCGCCGCAATGTCCTCTGATCCTGCCAGAGAGCGTAGACCGTTGTCCGTGACGGAGACGTGTTTCAGCCCGAGACTCTCCAGCTCCAGCGACACTCCAGTCAGGCGCGCGTACATGTCGTCCACATCGCGCACGCTCTGCGCGGACCAGAACCTTTCCGAGATGGCAGCCGTGCGCGGCCAGATGCGGGAGTCGATGGTGCGCTGGTCAAGATGCTCAGCCCACATGCATACCTCGCCGCCAAGGATCAGCTTCTGCTGCTCCGTCGAAAGCTTGGTGTCCGCTGGTACAGGGTCGGCCAGGTAGTGAACGCCGGCAGGCTTCATGCCGTCGAGGTAATACGGCGCGGAGAGCACACCCTGGTAGCCCTGCTGTGCACCCTTTGCCAGCGACGCCTCGCCGCGCCAGGACTGCACGACCACGTCCTTCGGCAGCGCGGGATTGAAGATTTCATCCCACCCCACCATGCGCCGGTTCAGCTTGGCGAGTATGGCGAGCACCCGGCCGTTGAAGTAAGCCTGCAAGGCATCGTTGTCGGCGAGGTCATGTGCCTTTTTGAACTGGACGATCTTTGGATTCGTCTTCCACTCCGGTGCCGGCGTCTCGTCACCGCCGATGTGCAAGTAGCTGTCGGGGAAGATCCCTGCCATCTCGCCGAGGAACTGCTCCAGGAACTTGTAGGTCTCTTCGCGGGTAGGATCGATCGCCACGTCGGAGATGCCGAACTCTCTACGGATGCCATCCGGGGCCGGGCCGCTGGCAAGCTCAGGGTAGGCGACGAGCCAAGCTGTGGAGTGCCCGGGCATCTCGAACTCCGGCACCACGCGGATGCCGCGGTCACGGGCGTAACGGATCAGCCCCCGTGCCTCCTCCTGCGTGTAGAAGAGACCGTCGGAACCGTTGGCCGTCAGCTTTGGAAAGACCTTGCTCTCGATGCGGAAGCCCTGGTCATCCGTGAGGTGCCAGTGAAAGACGTTGAGCTTTACCGCCGCCATCGCGTCGATGTTCCGCTTGAGTACGTCAATTGGTTCGAAGTGACGGCTGCAATCGATCATGAGTCCGCGCCAGCGAAAGCGCGGCGCGTCTTGGATCGTCACGGCGGGCACCACGTACCCACTGTCTCCAGGCTGGACGAGTTGGACCAGCGTCTGGAGCGCGTGCATCGCCCCCAGCGTATCCGCTGCCTGAATGCGAACAGCTGTTGCGTTCACCTCCAGCGTATAGGACTCATCGTCCTCGACGCCCTGCACCGGCGATCCATCCGCTCCGATGGAGATCGTTACCGTTCCGGTCCCATTCGCGAGTTGCCTTGGCAGCGGCGTCCCTGTCTTGTCCTCAAGGCGCTTCCAAGTGCGCAGCGCTGCTGCCTGCAGTCGTTCCGAATGCGGCCCCGCAAGCGAGACACTGAACTGCGGAGTGACCGGCAGCGAACCCGTGCGAATCTGCACCGAGGCGGGCAGTGGCATGAGCGCGCTGCGTGCCTCCGGGCTTCGTTGCGCTTGAGCAGTGGGTGCAACCCACAGCAAAACGACAAGCAGTGAGGCAAGGGACTGAGGCTTCCAACGATCAATCATCATGAGCACCTTCTGACTTGCTATGCCGGCGCGGCGACCAGACTCTCGAGAGCCTAACCCGCACCGGACGGACTGACGAACTAAAGGCCGGCACTCATTGACGCTACTGCGGTGGCGGCGTTTGCGGTCGCGCGTTGGTCACGCGCACGCCGTTTTCCGGCGGGGTATAAGGCTTGTACGGCCCCACAGGTGACGGAACGAGTGCTGACTTTCCAGGAGCTGCGGGGGCCGGCGGCGCGGCATCGTTCGGCATGGTATCGGCAGGTGCGTCCGCTGGCGGAGCAGGTGTGGGCGCGGGTGCGGCGGCGTCCGGCTTGGCGGGAATTGCGTCCGTGTCGTCGTTGTCCTCGTCCGTGTCGTCGCTCTTCGCGAGCTTGGCTGGGGCCGCGTTCTCATCCGAGGTTGGCGCGACGTCGAGCGTCTTCTTGATCGCGCCGCTTGGGAACTGCTCGTTCGGCGTGCGCGCGATCGCGGCCTTCATAAAGGTGATCCACGCCGGTAGCGCTGCGCGTGCGCCAGTCTCTTTCTCGCCCAGCGGAATGCGGTTGTCGTAACCGATCCAGGTGCCGCAGGTGATCGACGGCGAGAAGCCCACGAACCAGGCGTCGGTGTAGTTGTTGGTCGTGCCGGTCTTGCCGCCGAGCGGATGCTTCAACTGCGCACCTGCGGTTGCAGCGGTGCCGAAGGTAGGCACGGCCTTGAGGAAGGTCATCATCGTGCGCGCCGTCTCCACGGAGATGACCTCGCGCGCGCGAGGCGCAATCTGCTTCAGCGGCAGGCCATCGGCCTGCACTACGCGACGGATGACGTGCGGCTCCACGCGGATGCCGTCGTTCGGGAAGACCGCATAGGCGCCCACCTGCTCATTGAGCGTGAGGCTTGCGGAGCCGAGCGCGACCGGCAGAAACGCCGGAATGTTCTGCGTGATGCCGAAGCGATGCGCGACCTCAATCACCTTGCGTATGCCGACCTTGTTCGCCAGCTTGAGAGCAGGGATATTGCGCGACTCCGCAAAGGCCGCCACCAAAGACATGGTGCCCTTGTAGTCTGGCTCGTAATTGTGCGGGGTGTAGGGGCCGTTCGGTGTGTAGAAGCTCGTCGGCGCATCGACGATGGTGTCGGTCGGCTTGCTGCCTGCCTCGACCGCGGCGGTATACACATATGGCTTGAAGGACGAACCCACCTGCCGCTCAGCCTGCGTGGCGCGGTTGAACTGCGACAGGTTGTAGTCGCGGCCGCCAACCATGGCGAGCACTTCACCGTTGCTGTTGTCCATCGCCATCAGGGACGCCTGGGCGCCGGAGTCCTGTTGCAGCGACGCGTGCATGGTGCCGGTGGCGGGCACGTCCTCAATGCGCACATAGGCGATGTCGCCGCGCTGCACGAGGTTGTCGGCGTAGGTGGTTGTCCACGCCCAGTCCTGCGGCAGAATCTCGGCGTAGCGGCGGCCCACGCGTACGATCACGTGGCGCTTGTCGGCCTGCAGCACCAGCGCGTGGAAGTAGCTGCCCTTCTCTGGCGCGGCGACCCAGTCAGGGTGCGCATAGGTTTCGAGGTCCTGCCCGGCGGCGACGATATTCTGCAGCTTGCCCTTCCAGCCGTGGCGGCGCTCGTAGTCCGCGGTGTTGTCGAGCACGGCCTTTTCCGCCACCTGCTGCAGGTCGAGGTCCAGCGTGGTCTGCACGCGCAGGCCCGTGCCGTGCACGCGGTCGGAGCCGTACTCCTGCTCAAGCTGGCGGCGGACCTCTTCGACGAAGTACGGTGCGACCGTGGTGGGTGGCGTCTCGATGTGCAGGCCGAGCGGCGCCCGCGTAGCGCTGCTGTACTGGTCCTGCGTGATCTTGCCGTCCTTCAGCATCTCGCTCAGCACGAGGTTGCGGCGGCGCAGCGCGCGGTCTGGCCGGCGAATGGGCGAGTAGCCGTACGGCCCCTTCGGCAGCGCTGCAAGCAAGGCCGCCTCTGGCAGGCTCAGGTCGCGCGCATGCTTACTGAAGTAGTATTCGCTGCCCGCCTCAAAGCCGTAATTACCGCTGCCCAGGTAAATCTGATTGCAGTAGAGCTCGAAGATCTGCTGCTTGGTAAAGTGCCGCTCGATCTGAATGGAGAGCAGGATTTCCTGGATCTTACGCGTGTACGTCTGCTCAAACGACAGGAACAGGTTGCGCGAGAGCTGCATTGTGAGCGTGGACGCGCCCTGCCGCCGCCCCTTCGATTTCAAGTCGACAACTGCCGCGCCCACCGCGCGGAAAAGGTTGATACCGGCGTTGCTCTCGAAGCTTTTGTCCTCGATAGAGAGAATGGCGTCGTGCAACACGGGCGGGATCTCGTTGTAGGAAACGACGATGCGCTTCTCAAGCGCGAACGAGCCGAAGACGCGGCCGTGCACGTCGAGCAGCTCCGTGGTGGTGCTGGGGCGGTAGTGCTCCAGGTCTTCAATCTGCGGCAGGTCTGTGACGGAGACGAGCGTCAGGCCAAGCAGGCAGCCGAAGAGGGCCGACAGCCCGAGCAGCGATAGAAAGATGGCGCGGCGCGCCTTGGCCCGCGTAGGAAACCAGCGGTACCAATAGCCGCGCAGGCTTTGCGGCAGCCAGCCGGGCGCACTGCCGTCGTGCTGCGGGGCAGCTGCTTTTGACTCCGGTTCGCGGGTGAAAAGGCTCGGCACGGCAAAGCTACGGTATCACGCAGCACCGGCACGTCGCGGGGCAGCGCTCCGCCAGATGCAGCATCTATGCC
>CAXTJS010000003.1:0-34911 GCA_964244605.1 uncultured Terriglobus sp.
GGCTGCGCCATTGTTCGGCGCAAATGCCTGGCCGGTGTAGGGGTCGTACACGGTCGTGGCGAAGTTACCCGCAAGCTGCGCAGGCGTTGGTAGCGTTGCAGCCTGGGCGACCTTGCGCACCTGGCGAAAACCCTCGTAGTCCACAAAGTAGAAGAAATGGTCCTTGAAGATAGGCCCGCCGAAGTTGCCGCCGAACTGGTTGCGGTTTAATTGCGGCTTCACACCACGGCTCGGCTGAAAGAAACCAACGGCGTTGAGGTCAGTGTTCCGAATGAACTCGTAGATGCGGCCGTGTATCTGGTTTGTCCCCTGCAGTGACGCCACGTTCACCACGGCACCGCTGGCGCGGCCGTACTCTGCCGACTCATTGTTCGTGACCACATTGAAGGCAGCGATTGAATCCGGCGCGGTCTGGATGATCTGGTTGCTGAAGCCCTGGTTGCTCTCGCCGTAGGCGTTGTTATCGATGCCGTCGAGCAGGAAGTTATTGAACATCGAACGCTGACCGTTGACGTTGAAGGAGCCCTCGCGCACCAGCGTTCCTGTTGCCGTGGTGGTGATGCCGTTGGCCGCTGCACGCGCACCCGGGACGAGACCGATCAGGTCGCTGTAGTTGCGGCTCACCAGCGGCAGCGCAGCGGTCTGGTAGTTGGTGATGACCTCGCCGCGCTGCGACTGGTCCGTCTCTACCTTGATCGCGACGTCGCTCACCTGCACCGTCGTGCTTTCAGAGCCGACGCTGAGCTGCAGGTCCACACGCTGGCGCGAGCTCACCGTTACGGTCACGTTGGTCGCGCTGGCCGCGGCAAAGCCGGCCTTCTCGATCCGCACGTCGTACTGGCCCACGCGCAGCGCCGGTACCTCATAGTCGCCCTGGCTGTCGGACTCGCGCGTGCTGACCACGCCTGTGGCGCGGTTGGTCACCGTGACGGTAGCGCTCGCCACCACGGCACCGGAGCTGTCGCGCACCGTGCCTACAACGCTGCCGTTTTCATACTGCGCGTGCGCGAGGAGGGGCATGGTGACGCACGCCGTCGTAAGAAGGAGAGAACGCAATACATCTGTCCGCATAAGCAGAGGTGTACCCGGCCCGCGTGAAGCTGCCGTGAGCAGCGCGTGAACGTGCTGTTACAGATGTGGGTGCCGCGTGAGGAAAGGTGGGAAGCGCGAAGAAGCCCGGACCGCATCCTACGCACAGAACACGGGCCGCAGTTGCGGGTTCGCAAGGGGGAGTTGTGATGCGAGGAGTGGGAGCGGTACTAACGATAGTGACAGTAAGTGCCCTGGCGGTAACGGGCTGCAACAAGAAGGCAGACAACACGGGCAATTACAAAACTGCGATCAACACGTACTACGACGCGCATCCGGAGTGCCTGTTCAAGACGGAGAAGAAGTTCCCCGTGCAGGCCGACACCAAAGACGCGTCCGAGACGGCTCAGTGGGACGCGCTGGTCGACCAGGGCCTGCTTGTGCGCACCACGGCGGAGAAGACGAAGCTGATCGTGCTGTCAAAATCGGTCAATAACTACGACCTGAGCGACAAGGGCCGCGGCACCTGGAAGGCCGACCCGCAGATGCCCGGCTTCGGCAACTTCTGCTACGGCAAGCGCACGGTCGAGAACATCACCAGCAACACGCCCGTGGGCGGCACGCAACCCGGCGTGAGCACGGTGGTCAACTACACCTACACCATCGGCAACGTTGCAGACTGGGCGCGCAGCGGTGGCGTGCAGACGGCATATCCGGTACTGCGTACCAAGCTGGCATCCGCGAATAGTGCGCAGGCCACACTGGTGCTGACCAACAATGGATGGCAGGTGCAGAAGGCCGCGGTGGCGAGCGGGCCTGATGGCAGCATTGTGGAGTAACTTGTCTCTCCGGAACGTCGAGAGGCCACCGATGACCGGTGGCCTCTCACTTGAATGCAGAGCCGAGCTATTGCGGCGGTCCCGAGTCCGGCATCTTGAACTCATGCGGCGGCGTCGCCTTCATGAGGTTCGTCACAAAGTAATCCCAACGCCGACGCATCATGTACGAGGCGCCATCCGCGTAACCGTGATGGGCGTGCGGAAAGATCACCAGGTCGTAGTCCTTGTTTGCAGCTTCAAGTGCCTCGACGACAAGCGTGGTGTTTGAAACAGGAACGTTGTCGTCAAGCAGGCCGTGCGCGAGCATCAGCTTGCCAGTTAGGTTCTTGGCGTATTGCGCGTTGGCTTGGGCGTCGTAGTTGGTGGTGCCGTCCGCGTTTTTCTGCAGCAGACCGACCCACTTTTCATCCCAGTCGTCTTCGTAGTTACGGTTCTCATGATTGCCGCTCTCAGAGATGGCGACTTTGATGAAGCCGGGGAAGCGGAACATCGTGGCCGCCGTGGCGTTGCCACCGCCGGAGTGGCCCCACATGCCGGTACGGTCCATGTCGATCCAGTTGTAGCGGGTGGCTAGCTCCTTCATGCCGCTGATCTGGTCGGGGATGGCGTTGATGCCGATGTCGTTGATGTACGCATCCTGAAATGACTTGGAGCGATGTGGGTTACCCATGCCCTCAATTTCAACCACGGCGAAGCCAAGCTGTGCGAGCGCATTGCTGTCGCCGCGTGACGCAAGAAAGCCGTGTGGGCCGAACGACCCTCCCTGCGGCCCCGGATAGATGTAGTCGATGACCGGGTATTTTTGCGTCGTATCCAGGTTTGCGGGCTTGAAGAGCAGGCCGTAGACGTCGGTCTTGGCGTCATGCGCCTTTACGTGAAAGGTTTCCGGAGCAATCCAGCCCGCTGCCTTCAGCCGCGTGATGTCGCCATGCGCAAGCTCCTCCACAACCTTGCCGGTGCGATCGCGCAAGACGGCAATCTGCGGTGCTTGCGGCGTGGAGTAGATGTCGATCAGATACTTGCCGTCTTTCGACACGGTCGCGATGTGATCGGCATCTTCCGGCGACAACAGCTTCAGGTTTTTGCCGTCGAGGTTCGTGCTATAGAGCTTGCGGTAATAGGGATCGGCCCCGGGCTCGCGGCCTGCTCCGCTCAGCAGCATCTCGCCACTGGTCTCATCCAGGTACAGAATGTCTTCGACGTTCCAGTCGCCCTTGGTGATGTGGTGCTCCAGCTTGCCGCTGGCTCCGTCATAGAGGTACAGGTTGCCCCAGTTGGCGCGCTGTGAGAACCAGACGAACTCGTTGCGCTTTGAGAGCCAGCGCCAATTAACGCGCGTGTAGCCACTGTCGAAAAAGGTCGGCACACGCTCCTCAAAGAGGTCGCGCACCTTGCCTGTAAGCGGGTCGGCGATGCGCACATTCTCGACCTTGTGGTCGCGCGAGGTGGAAACAAACGCCAGCGTCTTGCTGTCGGCACCCCACTGCACATCGTCCCATCCGCCGCCGCAGCTTATGTCATCGCAGAGCGTGGAGCGATGCTGATCGGGCGGCATGGCGAACCGAGTCACCTTGGCCGCGTCCACATCGATGACGACACGCTCGATCATGGTCACGTGTTCATCGCCGACCAGCGGGTACTTCCAGGAGTCCAGTTTGGGATGGCCGACGTTGGTGGTCGTCGTGTACATCTCACCGGTAAGCCGCTGGTCCTGCTGAAAGGTCGCCACCAATTTTGAGTCGGGCGACCAGAGCGCGATAGCGCGGCTGGAGTGCGTCCAGCCGGCGTTGTCGGTGGCGTAGCCGTAGTCCTTCACACCATCAGTGGTCAGCTGCCGCTCGGCATTTGTGTCGAGGTCGCGCAGCCACAGGTTCCAGTCGCGAATGAACACGGCGCGCTTGCCGTCCGGTGAGGCGACGGCCTCTGTCGCGTTGCGGCGGCCGGTACGCGTCATGCTGGTGGAATCTTTCAGTTCGGTCGTACAGGTATACGTGTCGAGCGCGCACTTGAACACGCGGCCCATCACCGTGATGACCGCCGTCTTGTCATCGTCGATCAGGTCGAAGTTCTGCGGCACGATCTTCTTCGGGTCGCTCTCCTTCAGCCCTGCTGCGTGCAGCGAGGCTGCCATGCGCGTGCCGTCGTACGGTGCGGACTTGGTGCCCTTCACCGCATCGCCCAGCATCAGCGTGGGCATGCCGTCCGCTGTGTCGATGTACCAAAAGCGGTTGTTGCTCAGGAACTGCGCGGCGCGCACGGCATGGTCGACCAGCGGCGACGTGCCTGCGGTGAGCATGGACGCCGCGCGGGTGTAGTCGCCCGAGCTGTAGATGCGGCCCGTCTGAGCCGATGCGGTGAAGGTGAACGCTGAGGCAGAAGCGAGCAGAAGCGTGCTGCGAAGACGGCGAAAAGCGGGGTCAGCTTGCATCGGAACGGTTGATCTCCCTTGGATACCGCGATGGTATCAAGGGCGGCGGTTCTGGAGGCACTTCCTATGGATGAGAAGAGCGGGACGCTGGTACACGGACTTCTCACGCACTACAGGTTCTGCTTCTATGCCCGCTCCGGGCCGCCGCGCAGCTTCCAGAGCACCTGGCGCAGCATGCCCATCCACGTTCCCACGTCTTCTCTGTGCAGTTGCATACGGCGAACCAGCTCGCGCATCGTCTCCGGGTCCACGTTGCCGGGAAAGCGGCGGTCGTACTCGGCGACAAGCAGTGCATCGCGCAGGATTGCTTCGAAGCGGCCCAGTTCCGCTGCCGTTGCGAGCGCGGGTGTCTCCGGCAGAGCACGCGGTGCGGCACTCTCGCGTGCGAGCTCGTACAGGCAAATGGCAACGGCCTGGCCCAGGTTCATGGAGATGCCGGAGCTATGCATGGGGATGGTGAGCAGGCGATGGCAGTAGCTCAGCTCCTCGTTGGAGAGGCCCGTCTTCTCAGAGCCAAACAGGATCGCAGCCGAGGATGTCTCCGCCCTGTCGGCTGCTAACTGTAAGCGAATGCGCTCCCCTGCATCAGGCAAAAGGTCCACAGGATGCTCCAGCTTGCGCGGCCCGAGTGCGCTGGTGCCGTAGACGAGGGAGCAATCCGCAACCGCCTCTGCGACTGTGCGGAACTGCCGCGCGGACTGCAGGAGATGCTCTGCGTTCACGGCGCTGCGCGCTGTCTCGAAGGGCACGTCGTAGTCGGTAACAAGGCGCAGATCGCTGAAGCCGAAGTTGCTCATGGCGCGTGCTGCGGCGCCGATGTTGAGCGGATTGCGCGCACGCACCAGCACAACCACGACCTTGTCCAGCGCAGGAACCATACCGCTGATGCTACCGGTTCTCCGGCTGGCCACGCCGCATCACACTTCATAGAGGCAAAAGCATGAAGATCACGCGTATCAGCCCCGACATCGCTCAGTTAACCTTTCTGGGCTTCTGCAACTGCTACCTCTTGCGTGAGGCGGACGGCTTCACACTCATCGACACCGCTGTTTCCGGCAGCCAAAAAGACGTTCTGCGCGCCGCAGCGGAGCTTGGTGGCACGATCAAGCGCATCCTGCTCACCCACGCGCACGGCGACCACATGGGTTCGCTCGATGCGCTGCACGACGCGCTTGGCCCGGTGGACGTGGCCATCAGCGAGCGCGAAGCACCACTGCTGCACAAGGACCTATCCCTGCGGAGCAACGAACCGCAGACGCCGCTCAAAGGCTTCCTCTTTCCCGGTGCAAAGACCCGGCCCACGCACACGCTCACCGAAGGCGAGCTGTTCGGCTCACTGCGCTGCATCTACACACCCGGCCACAGCCCAGGGCAGATGAGTTTCCTGGACGAACGCAGCGGCACGCTCATCGGTGGCGACGCGCTCGTGTCCCTCGGCGGCACGCTACAGGTGTGCACGCACACGCCATGGTGGTTTCCGCTGCCGAAGCTCTTCACGTGGGACAAGGCGCTGGCAAATGCGTCGGCCCGCAAGCTGCTTACGGCTGAACCGAAGCTGATCTTAAACGGGCATGGTTCTGCGGTCGCAAACGGAACGGGTGCTCTTGCCGATGCGATTGGGCGCATACAGTAGCATCGTTGCGTTCGCGGCGGCAGATCTTCAAGTAAGCCTGTTACAGAGATAGCGGAAAGGCGTGGTGAAATCAAGTTGCTGGAGCTATCTGCTTGGTATAAACACCCATGGTCCTTCTCTATAAGGTTCGTGACAAGCGTCGATTTCTGATGGTCGTCTTGGAGAGGCTTACCGGATCAGCATCCGTATCTTTCGAAGGTGACCTCGGTAGAACTGCTTTGCTGGAGGTGTATGGCGCATCCGGTGAAGAAACGCAAATCCTAAAGAGAAATACGATTTGGCCGAGGCAGGACTTTGTCGTCCTTCCGCTTGAGTCTGCGACCGTGGGCACCATCATGAAGGCTGTTGGTGGAACGATGCCCAAAAGCATTCTCCACATCCAAGTCGAGAAGGATGGGCGGCTTGAACTAGGCATGTATGACAGCTTCGCTCCCCGTGCAATGTTCTTCGGACCCACGATTTCAGGGCTTATCGAAAGCCTTATAAAGGAGGACATCTTATCGCCTTGGATAGAGCGGTAAGAGTGCTTCCGTACACTCAATCACACTCTGAAACATGGATATGAAGGCCACCAAGCTTCATCAACTCCGCCAGTGCAGTTCGACCGGTTGCTGTAAGGGGTGCTCACCCTTACCCGTAAGCCTGCGTTGCTTCAGCGCGAAATACCACTTCGCCGGTTTGTCCGCATCATCAATCAACATCATCGCTGGCCGGTAGCGCAGGCCTTCGGCCTGTTGCACCATCGTCTCCTGATCTTGCTGCACGAAGCGTGCGCCGAAGTAACTGGCGATCTGCGGCACAAGCGGCACGTTGTAGAAGATGTTCCAGGATGCGACTACGTCGATGCGGCAGCTTGCGGGTGTAACGGGTGTGACGGTGGTCAACGAAGCGAACCATTTATCACCGGCGCGAATGGTTTCGTAACGGCGATTGGGCAGCGTGAAGTCGATGGTGGTCTCGATTTTTTCGCCGTAGACACCGAGCAGCTTGTATGGTGCGGAATTCGCCGAGGGCGCGTGCGAGCTCATGCGGAAGCCGTCCGGCAGCGGCTCGAAGCGTTTCGTCTTCTCGTGAATGCTCGCGGCGGAGCGCCACCACCACGCGCGGTGCACAAATGGGCCGTGCGCCGGGTCCATCAGGCCGATGATGCCGTGGTCCACGTTGCAGGGCAGGTCGGCCTGCAGATGCGCGCTGCGGAACTTCGCGCTGAACTTCGGCACCTCCGGCACGGGCGGCAGAACCGTGGCATCCGTAAGGCGGCCGGCACCCGCTTCCGGCAGAAAGACCCAGGCGTGCCCGTCGGCTTCGCGGCAGGGGTAGGCACCAGCGTAGATCTTGGTGGGCTGCAGCGTGTCTAGTTGCGTAAGCGACGGGATTTCCACGCACTGGCCGCCGCACGGCTCGAACTTCCACCCGTGATAGCGGCACTGCACGGTGTCGCCGTCAAACCAGCCGGCCGAGAGCGGAATGCCGCGGTGCGGGCACAAGTCGCGCATGGCGAAGAGGCTGCCGTCGCGCTTGCGGCCAAGCACCAGCGGCACGCCCAGCAGCAGCGCCGTTTCCATCTTGCCGGTGCGCAGCCGGTCCGCGCGCAGGGCGGGGTACCACTCGCCGAAGATGAGATCGGTGGTGGGCTGGTTTCCCGCTTCGGGCTGGTCGTTGCGCAGACGCATTGCTCGTCTTCAGGATAGTCCTGTCACGTTGCCCTTGGCCTCAGATGCGATGATGCTCAGGATGCTTTACGACGCACCGTCGAGGTCGAGAAACACGCTGCGCCTGCTGCTCGTACTGTGGTTCGCCTTTTACTGCACCTTTGCGCTGCTCTCGCCGCCGCTGTTGGACGATGCCGATTCCGTGCACGCCGAGGTGGCGCGCGAGATGATTGTGCGCGGCGACCCGGTGACGCTGTATGCCAACGGCATCCGCTACCTGGAGAAGGCGCCGTTGCTCTACTGGAGCATGGCTGCGAGCATGCGCTTGTTGGGCGTACACACGGCGACGGCACGGCTGCCGCTGGCGCTGTTCACGCTGCTGCTGGTCCTGCTTGTGGAGCGCTTCGCGCGTGAGGCGTTCCGCTCGGCGCGGGCAGGCCTGTATGCCGCAATGATCTTGCTCTCGAGCTTTGGCATCTTCATCTTTACGCGCATCCTCATCCCGGATGCCATCGTGTGCCTCTGGTACGCGGCGGCGCTGTGGTGCTTCTGGCGTGCAGAGCAAATTGAGGGGCGCGCGCCGTTGTGGCCGTGCATTGGCTTTGGCATCGCGTGCGCGCTCAACGTGCTGACCAAGGGGCTGATTGGGCTCGTCTTCCCGCTTGGCGCTGTGCTGCTGTACCTGCTTGCGACGCGCGGCTGGCGCGGTGGTCTGCAAAGATTGCTGCAGCTGCGCCTTTTCCCGGCTTTGCTCGCCTTCCTGCTTGTCGCCGCGCCTTGGCACATTGCTGCAGGTTTAGCGAACCCGGACGAAGGCCATGCCGTCGGCCTGGTGCACGCAGACAAGTGGCTGCCCTTCTTCTGGCGCGGCTGGAGCGTACCCGAGCCGACATGGGGAAACGTGCATGGCTGGACGTGGTTCTACTTCATGAACGAGCACGTGCTGCGTTACCTGAACCTGCGCGTGCCGCGCGACTACGACACGGTGCCGCTGCTGCTGTTCTGGGGTCTCTTGATCGCATGGCTGCTGCCGTGGAGCGCGTTTCTGGTGCAGGCGGCAGCGGCGGTCCCGTGGCGGCGTACCCCTTCGTTAACGAGTGAGCAGAGGCCTACGCTGATGCTCGGCATCGCAGCCGCGCTGCCAATGGTTTTCTTCTCCTTCTCGACGCGGCAGGAGTACTACGTGCTGCCATCGCTGCCTTTCCTGGCAATGCTGCTTGGCCGCTGGCTTGACCGCGAAGCAGCAGAAGCCGAAGAGGCACGGACACCCGCGCCGCTGCACACAGCAGGCATGCGCAGCGCGGTGGTGCTGCTCGTCTTCGGGTCGGTTGCCCTCCTGGTGTGCAGCTATTTCCTGCTGCATACGAGTGCGCCCACCGGCTATGAAGACCTGTCCGTGCTACTGCAACAGAACCCGGGCGAGTACGCGCTTTCCTTCGGGCACTTTCTCGACCTGAACGCTCGCTCCATGGGGCTGTTCCGGCTGCCTTTGGCGATCGCCGGGGCCGCGCTCTTCGCCGGCCCGCTGGCCGCGTGGTGGCTGCGCAGCCACTACCGCACGCATGCCGCCAACCTTGTGCTGCTGGCCACCGCGTTTGCGTTCCTTATGGCTTCGCACATCGCGCTGACTACGTTCTCACCGGTGCTCAGCAGCAAGCAGCTTGCCGACGCGATTCGCGCACAACAGCGGCCGGGCGAACTGGTGATGATCAACGACGAGTACGAAGCCGGCTCCACGCTCGGCTTCTACCTGCAGCGCAGCGACATCCACATTCTGCACGGCCATTCCGCGAACCTCTGGTACGGCAGCTTCTTCACGGACGCGCCGCCGATCTTCGAAACAGACCTGTCACTGCGCGCGCGGTGGCTCACCTCGCAGCGCATTTACCTTTGGACTGCGCCGGAGAAGCTTCCAAAGCTGCCGGTGAGGACCTATGTCGTTGCCGAGGGCGGCGGCAAGATGATTGTGAGCAACCAGCCCAACCGGGAGTAGACAATGCGAGCCATGACCTTATCCAGACGAGACCTGCTGCGTACCGCCGCAACACTTACAGCGGGTTCCGCTCTTCGCTCCTTCGCAGCGACACAGGCTCCTACGGCCACCGTTCGCACCGCCGTTGGCACCGTACGAGGCGCGATCGAGAACGGCACACGCGTCTTCCGCGGCATCCCATTCGCCGAGCCGCCTGTCGGCGCTCTACGCTTTCGACCGCCCATTGCGAAGAAGCCCTTCACCGGCAAGTTCGACGCCACGCGCTTCGGTGCAGAGCCCTTCCAGACCGGGACGCCTTCCATACGCAAGAGTGAGGATTGCCTGCAGCTCAATGTGTGGACACCGGCAGAGATGCCGCGCGGCAAGCCGCTGCCCGTCTTTGTGTGGATCCATGGGGGCGGTTTCACCGGCGGCCTCGCCTTCGATCCCGTGACCGACGGCGCGGTGTTTGCGCGTGAGGGCATCGTTTGCATCACGGTCGCCTACCGCCTCGGCATCTTCGGCTTTCTCGACTTCGGCCCGCTGCTCGGCGACGCGTATCGCGGCTCCGCGAACAATGCGCTTTGTGACCTCTTGCTCGCGCTCCAGTGGGTGCAGCAACACGTCGCGGACTTCGGCGGCGACCCGTCGCGCGTCACCATCGGTGGTGAGTCCGCAGGCGCCAAGCTTTGCGACATCCTGATGGGCACGCCGGGTGCGGCACCGTTGTTTCACCAGGTGATCTCAGAGAGTGGCGGTGCGGAGCGCGTATGGCCGCTCACCAACAGCGAAGCGGTCGCAAAGGGTTTCGCCGCAACCTGGAAGACGAGCACGGGGCAGGACGCAGCGTCCATGCTGACCGCCGAGCCCGCGAAGCTGATCGAAGCGCAGCAGGCCTTCATCGAGGCATGGCCGCAGCACTTTCCGCTGCGATGCGAGATCGATGGCGTACTGCTGAAGCAACCGCCGATCCAGACGATTGCCAACGGCAGCACACGCGGCAAGCGCCTGTTGCTGGGCACCAACCGCGATGAGAGCGCGCTGTTCCTGGGGCCGCACCCCTCGCGCAACGCCGCCGCTGCCGATCTGGGCAACATGCCCGTCGAGCGGTTTGCGCCACTTTATGAGCAGTACACGGCGCTCTACCCGGACCTCACCGTCGAGCAGCGCCGCATCCGCGCCGTTACGGCCGAGGAGTACTGGATCCCCAGCATGCGCGTCGCCGCCGCCCACGCGAACAACGGCGGCGAGACGTTTGTCTACCGCCTGGACTTCGCGGAGAGCAGCGGACGCATGCAGGGCTTCGCCTACCATTCGCTCGACATCGGGCTGGTGTGGGGCAAACCACATACCGACGTAACGAACGCGCAGGCAGAGGCCGGTGTGGCGAAGACGATGCATGCCGCCTGGACCGCCTTCATCTCCGGCAAGGCGCCAGAGGCACACGACTTGCCGGCATGGCCAAAATGGAGTGCAACGGACCGGCAGACCATGCTGCTGAACACGACGAGCCGTGTCGAAGCGCACCCGCAGGATGCCGAGTACCGGCTGTGGCAAGGCAAGCTATAGGTCTTTCCCGATCGCGGAGACTGGGTGCCCCATTCTTTCCACCGCGAAGGGTGGGGTGGAGCGGTGCCTCGATGTTCAGCGCAGCCGACAGGAGCATCGGCAAAACTTACCTCATCCTTTCGCGATGGTGCCGCGAAAGAATGGGGCACCCGGCTCCATCGCTACGACGCGCTCTGCAACTTCCCCTTGCGCACACGAAACCGCTCGCCGCGCCAGACCACCACGTTGTCCGCGTAGCTCCAGGCCCAGAGCAGCAGGCTGAAGCAGTCGCGCACCGGTACGAGGAAGAGGTCGCGGAGCACCTGTCCATCCCGCAAGACGCCGACGCCGCCCGAAAGCGCGACCGCGAACCGCAGCAGCAGGGCGAGCGACAGCAGCGAGAAGCTCCACAGGGCAAAGCCGCTCGCAAGGACAGTCGCCAGTGCCCAGGGCAGCGCAAAGGTGCTGGCAAAGCCGATGTACTGCAGCGGCCGCGCATCGCGCACGGTGCGCGACCAGCGAAGCTGGTGCTCCGCAAAGGTGCGAAAGGAGTAGAGCGGCACGGTGGTAGCGACGATCTCACGCGACAGCACAACGCGATGCCCCGCCGCGTGGACGCGCACGCCGAGTTCGTAGTCGTCGGCAAGGTAATCAAGCAGAACTTCGATGCCGCCGATGTCGGCAAGCGTCTCGCGCCGCAAGGCAAGCGTGCTGCCCAGTCCGAAGCGGATGCCATGCTCCATCAGACGCGCGGCGCAGATGCCGGGCAGAAACTCGACAGAGATGCCAAGCGCTTCAAGCTTCGACCATAAGCCGCCCCGCGGCACCACCTGGCCCAGATAAGGGGCCGTGACCATGCCGACGCCTGGCTCACTCAGTGAAGCGGCTATGCTCGTCAGGTAGTTGGGGCTGACGCGGATGTCGGCATCGTTGATCACCAGCACGTCACCCAGCGCGTGCGGCACCATCTGCGCCAGCGTGCTGACCTTGCCGTTGGTGCCCAGCCGCTCTGGGCACGGCAGCACGCGCACGGGCACGTTCGGGAACTCCGCACGGAGCTGTGCCGCCATGGCGTCCAGTGGCTCTGTTGCGTCGCTCTGCCCCAGCAGCAGCTCGTAGCGGCCTGCGTAGTTCTGCCGGCAGTTGCTGGCGAAGCTCTCGTACAGGCCGGGGTCGCTGCCCTTTACAGGTTTCAGGATCGACACGGTCGGCGGCAAGCCATGCATCACCGGCGCTGCCTGCCTGCCGAAGGAGCGGATGCCGAGCAGGGCGATCAGCAGATAGGCGATGCCACTGAGCGTAAGCAGCGCACAAACGAGTTCGATAAATACGGCGAGCACTACTGCTCAGGATAAGCCTGCTTGCGTCCGCTGCACTTATGCTTGCATGCCCCGGCTCCGTATGCCGCTCACAGCACCCTGTGTTTATCATCCCGTAGCGAAGCGGAGGGATCTGCTTCGTCCACGCCTTACTCGTAACGCAGCGCCTCGATTGGGTTCAGACTGGCCGCCTTCCAAGCCGGATAAATCCCAAAGATCAGGCCGATGCTGCAGGAGATGATGAACGCCGCAACTACCCAGAAGATCGACACGCTCGAAGACAGCACCAGCCGTAGCGCCAGACCGAACGCCGAGCCGATCAGCACGCCGATCAGCCCGCCGAGCGCGCACAGCGTCACCGCCTCAAGCGTGAACTGCAGCAGGATTGTCCGGCGATTGGCACCGATGGCTTTGCGGATGCCGATCTCGCGCGTGCGCTCCGTAACGGAGACGAGCATGATGTTCATCACGCCCACGCCGCCGACCAACAGGCCCACGGCGCTGAGGCCGAACATGAGCAGGAAGAGGCTGCCCGTGATCTGCCCCCACAGGCGCGTGATGCTGTCCGCACCGAAGATGGCGAAGTTGTCCTCGGCCTCGTTGCGCACCTTGCGGCGACGGCGCAGGAGCTCGCGTACCTCATCCTCGGCAATGCCCTTGTTCTTCTGGTCATCGAACTTCGCGGAGACCCAGTAGTCAAGGATCTCCGGATGCATCTTCTTGAAGGTCGGGATCGGCATGTGGACCATGTTGTCCTCGGCGTTTTTGCCGCCACCAAAGGCTGACTTCACCTTGTCCTGCACGCCGATCACGGTGAAGTAGCTGCCGTCCACATTGATCTCGCGGCCGATGGCGTTCTCGTCATTGAACAGGTCCTGCGCGGTGTCATGGCCGATCACGGCAACGTTGTCGGCGTGGTCCATCTCGCGCTGTGAGAAGTAGCGGCCCTGCGTGAGCGTGAGGTCATACACGTTCGGATTGTCGGCCGTTGTGCCTTCAAGCGAAACATTCTCGCTCTTCAGCTTGCCGTACTTCACCACCACGTTGCCCGCGCCGAAGTCGAAGTTCTGATAGCGCAGCGAGGGCACCACGTCCACGATGTGCGGCAGCTCTTTCATCGCCATCGCGTCGTCAAGCGTGAGCTGTTTGCGGGTCAGCATCTCGGTGGTCGGGCGTGTGCCGATGACCGGAAAGCGAAAGATCCAGAGCACGTTGGTGCCCATGGACGAGACCATGTCGCTGATCTGGCTGTTCAGCCCGTTGATGACGGAGGAGATCGCGATGACCGTGGTTACGCCGATCACAATGCCGAGAATGGTCAGGCCCGAGCGCAGCTTGTTGCCGCGCAGCTGATCCATTGCCATGTGCACGGGCTCACGCACCTGTGTCAGCATGTTGCGGATGTTCATCGTATGTCTCCGATTCTGATTGCCATCTAGCCGTCTGCCCTGAGTGCTTCAATGGGGTCGAGCAGCGCGGCCTTGCGCGCGGGGTATACGCCGAAGAAGATTCCCGTGCTTGTGGCGACGAACATCCCGGCAAAGGCGCTCCAAAGCGCGAACGATGATGGGAAGCCGAGCAGTACCGTAACGATCTGCGCCGTGATACCGCCGAGCGCAACGCCCAGCAAACCACCAAACAGCGCCATAGTGGCGCTTTCCATGAGGAACTGCATCAGGATGTCGCGACGGCGCGCGCCCAGCGCCTTGCGTACGCCGATCTCGCGGGTGCGTTCCGTCACGCTGACCAGCATGATGTTCATGATGACGATGCCGCCGACCACCAGCGAGATCGCGGCAATAGCAACGGCCACCGCTTCAAAGCCGGAGCTGATGCTCTTCCAGAGGCCGATGAAGGTGTCGCTCGTCTCAATGGTGAAGGTGTCTTCCTGGCCCGGGCGGTCATGCCGCGCGGCGCGCATCAGCACCCGTGCTTCGTCCTGCGCATCTTCCAGCGCATTTTTGCCGGTGGCGGCCTTGGCGTAGATCGTCACGGTCTTCGCTGTGCCATAGGTCTTCTGGTAGGCGTTCAGCGGCAGCGTGACCCAGTTGTCCTGGCTCTGGCCCAGCGTCTTGCCCTGCTTCTCACCCAAGCCAATGACGGTGTAGGGCACGCCGTCCACGTGGATCTCTTTGCCGATCGGATCTTCGCCGCCCAAGAGGTTTTCCTGGATGTCGGCACCAATCAGCGCAACGTGTGTGGCATGTTCATCGTCGGCGGTTGTAAAGCTGCGGCCCTCCACGATGGTCTGGTTCTGCAGCTGCGGCATCAGCCAAGTGTTGCCGCGGATGGTGGTGTCGGTGCTGGACTGCTTACCGTAGACGATCTTGCCGCGCGTGGTCTGCTGCGCACCGATGCCGTCGCAGTGCTTACAGTTCTGCTCGAGATAGTGGAATTGCTCCAGGTCGATGTTCTTGCGCTTCTGATACTTGAGGTACTCGTTGTAGTCCGCGATGAAGCCCGGCCGCTTGGATACGGTGAGGATGTCGGCACCATAGTTGTTGACCTTGGTGGCTACGTAGGCGTTCGCGCCATTGACCAGCGTCACCACCGCGATCACGGCCGCTACGCCGATGACCACGCCGAGCAGCGTTAGCACCGTGCGCAGCTTGTTGGCCCACAGCGACTGCATCGCGAGTTTTAACCCTTCTTTCCAGTCCATCCTGACCGCGTTTTCCCCTGCTCCGTGTGTTTTGAGCTTACTCTCTGGCACCTCATGCGCATCGTGCGCTGGGCATTTCGCATCCACTTCTAACGACGATGAGCCTCCTGAAACCAGCGGTGTGCCGTGACGGCATCTTTCAAAATCCTGTGCCGACCGAAGTGGGCGCGACCAAACATTTGCCCACGATCATTAAGAGGCTGATCACCAACAAGGCCGAGGCCATGCCGATGCAACAGCTTGGCCCCTTCCATACGGACGTGTCCACTTATAAAACGGCACCCGCGTCGGGTCTGCGCATCACGCTGATCGGCCACTCGTCGCTGTTGGTGGAGATCGACGGCACCACGCTGCTGATCGACCCTGTCTTCTCCGACCGAGCATCGATGGTGCAGTGGTTTGGTCCGAAACGCTTCTACCCGCCGCCGTTTGCGATGGAAGATCTGCCACCCATTGACGCCGTTCTGCTGACTCACGACCACTACGACCACCTCGACAGCCATGCGCTGCAGCAGTTAGACAAACGCAAGCCGCTCTACATTTGTTCCCTCGGCGTGGAGACGCACCTGAAGCGCTGGGGCGTGGGCGGGGGCCGCATCCATCCCATGAACTGGATGGACGAGTTCACCGTGCCGTCTACCAGCACGACTCCACTCACGGTTACGGCGCTGCCGGCCCGGCACTTCTCTGGCCGCTCGTTCAAGCGATACACCACGCTGTGGTCGTCGTTCGTGCTGCACACGGAGCGGCACCATCTCTACCATGGCGCCGACTCCGGCTATTACGAGGGTTTCGCGGAGATCGGCGCGCGCTTCGGTCCATTTGATCTGGCGCTGCTTGAGATTGGCGCGTTCGACCCGCTGTGGAGCGATATCCACCTCGGCCCGGACAATGCCCTGCGCGCCGCGCAGGACCTGCGTGCGAAGGCTGTGATGCCGATCCACTGGGGCTGCTTCAATCTTGCCTTCCACGCGTGGCATCAACCGCCGGAGCGCTTCACGGAGATTGCCGCTGAGCAGAACATGCCTGTGTTCCTTCCGGAGCCGGGAACGCCCGCAGAGTTCACGGGCGATGCGGCAAATTCGCTGTGGTGGCGACGTTATTGTTCATCGGTAAATGAGGAGCAAAAGACTGGACGGGGCAGCACGGCAGCGCCCTTTTTTGCCAGGAACTGACCTCTTCGTATACTCAGCCTAGGAGAATCCCATGCATACCGTCAGCGTGCAGGAGCAAGATGGTTCGTTGATCATTGCAGTGCCGGCCGAATTAGCCGAACAGCTCGACCTGCGCGCCGGCGCAACTGTCGATCTACAAGCGGAGCAAGGAAGGATCGCTATCGGCAGAAAGCGTTCCAAATATTCTCTCGACCAATTGATGTCGCAGTGCGATTTCAGCAAGCCGATGTCCGCGGAAGAACAGGAATGGCTGAACGCGCCCGTTGTAGGTAGAGAAGTTCTTTAAGGATGAAGCGAGGCGATATTTATCTCGTGTCCCTCGATCCTGTGCTTGGTCGTGAACAGCAAGGGACACGTCCCGTCATCGTCGTGTCTCCCGACCACTTTCACATCTCCGGCATGGCACTTGTCGTGCCGGTTACCTCCGGTGGTTCTTATGCGCGAGACAAAGGCTTTACTGTCTCGCTATCCGGGGCGGGGATGCAAACGACAGGTGTCGCGCTCTGCAATCAGTGCCGCGTTCTGGATATGAAGTCACGCAGATGTCGTTGGCTGGAGGCTGTTCCGGTCGACATCGTCGAGGAGATATTAAACAAGTTGCTTGTCCTCTTCGAATAGCGGTGGAAACGAACCTCGTTCAGTTCCTGTTCAGACGCCTCGGCTCCGGCCTGTGGCTCGATGCCGAGGTGGTGCCCGGCGGCCAGCAGCAGTTCTCCATGGAGCACGTGCACCGCATGCGCGTGCGCAGCGAGGGCGAGGCGCTGAAAGCGATTGAAGCCGCAGGCATCGGCCACTGGACGACGTTCCCGCACGACGGCATCCAGAGCACCGTGACCCGGCTGCAGTTGCGCACCATCGGCTTCCGCGGTAACTACTAGGCAGGCTACGCACGTATACTCGGCAGAGCAGGCGGGCTGAACGGTCGCCGCTGCATGTGCCTTGGCGCATGCGGGGGAGGAAAGTCCGGACTCCGCGGGGCAGTGTGCCGGGTAACGCCCGGGATTTGCGCGTCAAGGCGCAAAGACGGCAAGTGCCACAGAGACAATACCGCCCGGCATGCGCAAGCAGGCCAGGTAAGGGTGAAAAGGTGCGGTAAGAGCGCACCGCGCCGGCAGCAATGCAGGCGGCATGGTAAACCCCACACGGAGCAAGACCAAATAGGCGGGAAGATTGGGGGCGCAAGCCCTCATGAGCGCATCGGCCCGGTGCGCCAGACTCGCGGGTAGGTCGCTATGAGCACGGCAGCGATGCCGGGCCTAGAGGAATGATCGTTCACGACAGAATCCGGCTTATAGGCCCGCCTGCTTTAACTTGTAGAAACAAGAACGACCGCCGCGAAACCGCTGCGCTCGCTGCGGGCGCTCTTCTTCCCGCTAGACCCGTTTACCGTCAGGTGTAGCTCTTTGAAGTGTCATCCTGAACGAAGTGAAGGATCTCACCTTTCCCTCGGCACATTTGCTTGGGGAAATGTGAGATCCTTCGCTCTGCTCAGGATGCCGCTACGAATAGGACAGCTACATCTGTAGGTAAAGAGCATAGAGCTACCGAAAGAAATCCGAGTGCGTAATCACGTTCAGTAGCAGGATGCTCGCCGCAATCGTGAACCAGTCTTCGAGATTCGCAATGGGCCAGTCCTTGCCCACACGGGTCGCCAGCTTTGTGCGCAGCCACCAGCCACCGTACGTGCCAAGCAGCGCGCCGATGCCGCCGGTGATGCCTTTCAGGTAATGGTGACCGCCCACGCGCGGCGCGATCAGCACCCCTACAAAGATGCCGAATGCGGTACGGCCAAGCAGACCGATGGGCGCTTTGCGCGAGGGCGTGTTCGGTAGCTTGTCGCCGAAGTACTCGCCGACGGCAAACACGGTGAAGACGACGACGCTGGGCAGATAGCTGACAAAGTTGCGCCAGCCGGTGAGCATGAGCAGCGGCTCAAAGGCACCCTTCTCATAGGCGAACCAGCAGATCACCGCAATCGGCGTCATGGTGCGCAGCCCCGTACATACCCCCAGCAGCAGAACCAGCAAGTAACCCATGCTGCCTAGCATGGCACGAATGGCTGCGCCGGTCATGCACGCTATGCATGTGGCTGCTTTGAGGCTGCACCGCAAATTAGGCAACGATTCTCACTCTGCTCACGGCCCGTTCAGAATGCCGGCCCAATAATCAGGCGTTCGCTTCCGTCTTGCCCGTGCGCAAACCTTCCGCAGCCTCACCTGGAGATGGGAAACATGCAGCCGACCTCGCAAGTCTCATACAGTGCACACTTCGCTTCACCGGCATCGCAATTCAGCACCGGCGTGTCGCTGCACAGCCACACCAGCCACTCCATTGAGAGCCTGACGTTCATCCACGCCATGTTTCTGGAGTACCCGGCGTTGCGGCCCATTTTCCGCTATTACGAGCGCGTGAGCCGGCAACGGCACGGCGTGGAGCTGGACTTTCTGGCAGCCCACTGGCGGCCGCCACTGGTGCCGCGCATGGCGTTCGACCTTGAGTCGCGGCAGATCCGCGCGCTGGGGCTGCACCCGCTCGTCTCCATCACCGATCACGACGACATCCAGGCGCCGCTGCTCTTACGCACCGTGCCCTCCGCGCGCCATATCCCCATGTCGCTGGAGTGGACCGTCCCTTTCGGGCCCACCTCGTTTCACGTGGGTGTGCATAACCTGCCCAGCAACGATGCGCTGCTCTGGATGGACCGCTTGGCGGCGTTCACGGCAAATCCGCAGGAGAGTAACCTCCTCGGTCTTTTCGAGGAGCTGAACGGCATCCCGCAGGTCCTCATCGTGCTGAACCATCCCATGTGGGACCTGCACAAGATCGGCGATGCCGCACATGCGCGCGAACTCGACCGCTTTCTCGAGAAGTACAACCACCTGATGCACGCGCTTGAGTTGAATGCGCTGCGCCATGCGCGTGAGAACCAGCAGGTAAGGGAGCTCGCGCCGCGGTGGTCGCAGCTGCTGATCTCCGGCGGTGACCGGCACGGCCTTGAGCCGAACGCCAACATCAACCTCACCAACGCTGCGAACTTCACCGACTTCGTGCGCGAGATCCGCGTAGAACGCAGGAGCCACGTACTCTTTCTGCCGCAGTACAGCCGCCCCTGGGAGCAGCGCATTCTTGAGTCGACGCTGGACGCTGTCGTTGACCACCCGCACTTCAGCCCAGGCTGGCAGCGCTGGGATGAGCGCGCCTTCCACCCGGACCGCGACGGCGTGATGCGGCCGATGGCGGAGCTGTGGCACAGCGGCAGGGCACCGCGGCTCTTGCGGACCGCGATCGGGCTTGTGAGGCTGTCACGCTATCGCACGATCTCCGCCGCGATCCGGATAATGCTGCCGAAGGTGCAGGCCGCCATTCCAGATGCTTCACGAGAAGTCGCGTAGGCGGTCTTGAGCCCGGCGCGATCTGATTCACCGAGGTAACAGGTGCAAAGGAGCGCCGGAAAGCGTGGGTGCCCCATTCTTTGCGGCTCTTCGCAAAGGGTGGGGTCCATTCGTGCGGAGCACGAACCACGTCTTTGGCTTGCTACGAGGAACCACTTCTTTGGCTTGCTACGAGGATTGTTGCAGCTTCAGACCCCCACCTTCGCTGCGCGAAGAATGGGCACCCAGGAATCGCGACTCGCGAAGTGTTGGGTCGCTTACCCTTCGGGCTGCTCACGGATATCGATGTGCTCGTGCGTAAACGGCCGTTCCAAGAAGGTCGTCCACAGGTAGTTCACCGAGTACCGCCACGCCATCGTGAAGATACCTTCCTTCTTCAGCCGGCGTGCTGAAGAGAACATCTTCAGGTCAAAGGTGAAGCGTACCTCGCCAACCTCATTCAGTCGGCGTGCGATGTCGGTGTCTTCGCCGTAAAAAGTGATCGTCAGATTGAAGCCGCCGATACGCTCGACACCCTTGCGCGTGACCACAAAGTTGCCGCCCTGCACCATGGACCCGACCCGCAGCACATAGCGGTTGAGCACGTAAGTCGTCCAGGCCATCAGGTAGAAACTGCGCACCATCAGGCTTTGCCGTGGCGTGAGGTCGTAGTACACCAGCGGCCCGCTGAGCGCCACCATGGCAGGGCTCTTGCTGAACTCCTGCAGGACCTGCTGCAGCCAGCCTTTCGGCAAGCGGGAGTCTGCGTCCACGTTGGCGATCAGTTCACCGGTGCATGCGTCAAAGCCGGCCTGCCTGGCATGCGTGAGTCCCTTGCGTGGTTCGTCCACCACTCGAACACCAGGGTGTTGCAGCGCGATCTCTCGCGTGCGGTCGGTGCTTGCGTTGTTGACGACGACGATTTCCGTCTCAACACCGCAGTCTTTAGTCTGGCGCAGGATGGAGGATAGGCAGGCAGGCAGGTACGCCTCTTCGTTATAGGCGGGAACCACAAAGCTCACTCGCATGCGGTGAGCTTAGGACCGAAATGTTGCGGTTCGTTGACAGCCGTGTGTGTTGCTGAAGAATTCGCGTGCGAACACGGCTGTCGGCCTGCAGTAGCTTACTCCTCACCATCGCGGAAGCTGCCGAAGAGTGTGTTGAGTGCCTCGGCCTTCGTCGGGTGCGAGAACATGCCGTCGCGCAGCGCCGTGTACTGCAGGCCGCCCATGATGGCGATCTGCAGCTGCGCCGCGACCTCACCACCATCCACGCCGAGCACACAGGCTCCAAGGATCTGCTTCGTCTCAGGATCGACAAGGGCCTTCATCATGCCGCGCGACTCGTCCATCTCGCCTGCGCGCGCCATGGAACTCATCGGGATGCTAGCGATCCGCACCGTGCGCCCGGCCTTCTCCGCTTCCCTTTCTGAGAGGCCGACACGCCCAAGTTCCGGGTCGGTAAACATGACATAGGTCGTTAGCCGGTCCTTGATGGAAGCATCACCGCCATCGAGAACGTTCGTCTTGAGGATGCGGTAGTCGTCATAGGAAACATGTGTGAAGGCCGGCCCGCCCTTCACGTCGCCCAGCGCCCACACACCCGGTGCGGTGGTCTCAAGCCGGTCGTTCACGGCGATGTGGCCGTCCTTATTCTGCTCGATACCGGCACGCTGGAGGTGCAGCGGCTCCACGTTGGGAGAGCGGCCCGCCGCGACGAGAAGGTGCGACCCGTGCAACGTCTGCGGACCATCACCGGTTGTGATCTCAAGCGAGACTGCATCCGCGGTGCCGCTCACCTTGTTGACCGACGTGCAGGTCAGGATGTTGATACCGTCCTCCTGCAGGATGCCGCGAAGGCACTCGGCTATGTCGTCATCTTCATGCGCGGCGATGCGCTCGCCTCGCTCGATCACGGTAACCTTCGCACCGAAGCGCAGGAACATCTGCGCGAACTCAAGCGCGATGTACCCCGCACCCAGCACGATCAGGTGTTCCGGCACAGTCTGCAGGTCCATGATGCTGGTACTGTTGAGAAACGGCACCGAGTCAAGCCCCTCGATCTTCGGCACTGCGGAACGTTCGCCCGTATTCAGAAAGACGCGTGGCGTAACAAGCGTGCGCTCACCACCATCGTTCATGCGCACGGAAAGCACATGCTTGCCGCCGATCGCCTTCTCCTCCGCGAAGCCCGCCTCGCCCATCAGCAGCGTGCAGACCTTCTCCAGGCCTTCGGTGTTCTTCTCCCGTGAGTGGAGCACCAGTTCCTGCTTGCGCTGCCATACCTTGAGCAGATCGATGTGAACCGGACCGGTGCCGACGCCGAAGTCTGCGCCGCGCTTCGCGAGGTAAGCCACACGGGCGCTGGCGTCAATCGTCTTCGACGGCGTACAGCCGTCGTTCACACAGGTGCCGCCTGGGTAGCGCCGCTCGACGACCGCGACCTTCCAGCCCTTGGCCGCCATGGCCTTCGCCAGCGGATTGCCACCCTGCCCGGAACCGACTACGACTGCATCAAAGTCTTCCTGCATGGCACCCTGTACTCTTTCGTCCGTTTCACTTGACGATCTATGCCACGAGCGCTGGTTCGGCTGACGGCTCTGGCAATGCGCTCTCACGCAGCCAGCCATAAAGCGGGAACCTGTCCGCAAGTTCAGTGACCTCACCATGGATGCTGCGCAGCCTACCTTCATTGCTGCGGCCCTCGAGCGCGGCGGCGATCCACTTGGCGATCTGTCGCATCTCGCCCTCGCGCATGCCCCGCGTGGTGAGCGCGGGCGTGCCGAAGCGCACACCGCTCGGCTTCAGCGGCGGGTTGGGGTCAAACGGGATCGCGTTCTTGTTCACGGTAATGCCGGCGAGACCGAGCGCCAGTTCCGCCTCAGAGCCAAGGATGCCCTTGGCAAAGGTGTCCACCAGCAAGAGGTGCGTGTCTGTGCCGCCGGAGACGATGCGATAGCCCTCACCCTGCAGCGCCTCGCCCAGTGCCTTGGCATTCGCGACGATCTGCTTCGCGTATACGGCGAACTCAGGCTGCAGCGCCTCCTTGAACGCCACCGCCTTGGCCGCGATCACGTGCATGAGCGGGCCACCCTGCTGGCCGGGAAAGACGGAACGGTCAAGCGCCTGCGCGAACTCCTGCTTGCAGAGCACGAGGCCGGATCGGGGTCCGCGCAGCGTCTTGTGCGTGGTGGTGGTGACCAGGTGCGCGTGCGGCACCGGCGAGGGGTGCACGCCGCCTGCGACGAGGCCGGCAAAGTGGGCCATGTCCACCATCAGGTACGCGCCGACGGCATCGGCAATCTGCCGCATGCGCGCGAAATCCCAGAAGCGCGCATACGCGCTGCCGCCACCCACGATGACCTTCGGCCTCTCGCGCTCGGCGATCGCCTGCAAGTCGTCGTAGTCGATCGTCTCGGTGTCCTTGCGCACCTGGTAGCCGACGATGCGGTAGAGCTTGCCGCTGAAATTGAGCTTGTGACCATGGGTCAGGTGGCCGCCGTGCGCCAGATCGAGCCCGAGCACCGTGTCGCCGGGGCTGATGATCGACATATATGCGGCGGCGTTCGCCTGCGAACCCGAGTGCGGCTGCACGTTCGCGTGCTCTGCGCCGAAGATCTGCTTTGCGCGATCGCGAGCGATGTTCTCCACCACGTCGGCGTACTCGCAGCCACCGTAGTAGCGCTTTCCGGGATACCCTTCCGCATACTTGTTGGTAAAAACCGTACCGGCCGCCTCAAGCACCGCGCGCGAGACGAAGTTCTCCGACGCGATCATCTCCAGGCCGTCGTGCTGGCGCGCCACCTCGTGGTCGATGGTGGCGGCAATCTCCGGGTCACTGCTGGCGAGCGGGCTGTTCAAGTCGATAGGCATGGTTCAATTCTTCCACAACGCCCTTGCTTCGCATCGGCCATTCGAAGCAGCAGCGTGTCTTTCTGCGGCAATCCCACTTCGATTAACACTCCTGAGAGCCGCTTGCCAGCCCGTCTTTACCTGTTGACATGGAGGGAGTGTCCCGGCAGACTTGTAATGTGCCTTTGTGGTCTGAATGACAAAGAGTTCCCTCGCCTCTTGGCAAGACGAGGGAACGGCTTGTAGTACCGCTCAGTCACGGCATTAGAAATGCCAATGATTGAGCGCACGGAACAGCAGGTAGATCACGATTTCAGTCGGTATCTCTACTTGGCGTCCAGTCTTCCACTTCAGCCTTATGGGCTGCATTGGAAGCACATACTCACCACCTTTCCACGGAAACGCTCCGAGCTCGCTACTCGGAGCGTTCTCGTTTTCGCGTTGAGCGCGAAACTTTGAGACTCCGGCATAAGCCCAACGCGGCCAGACCATCGAAGGCACTCTCATTGTAAGCACGACTGCTGCGCTTCTGACTCAGCCAGCCTGCAGCCGCATCCGGCGATAGGCGCTCCAGATGAATGAGCCCATGTACCAGCCGTCAATGTACTTGAACGGCGTTTCGCCGGTGGTGTAGTGGCCGCACGGCAGGACCCGGCTGACGAAGTTAACGCGTCGCTCGCGGAGAGCGCGCAGCACCTCCAGCGAGAACTCGCGCACAAAGGTGAGGTCCCACGGAGCGTAAATCACGAGCGTCTGCCGGGCCGATGCGGCGGCGAAGCGGTCCATCACGCTGGCCGGGCTGATGCCGGTGAAGATGGAGCGCACGTCGGCCTGCGTCATACCCTTGCCCTCAAAAGCGGCGCGCACATGGCGAGTGCTCTGGCCCGTCCACACCACGTCGCCGAACTGCATGCTGGCGTGATTGAAGGCGCACACCTGGATGCGTGGATCGAACGCTGCTGCAAGGAACGCGTAACAGCTGCCAAGGCTGGTGCCGAGCACGCCGAACTGCTCGTAGCCCTGCGACTCGAGCCAGTCCACGCAGCTGCGGATATCGACCACGGCCTGCCGCGCCGCCGCAATGGTGCGACCCACGTTGCTGCTCACGGCATAGTCGCTGCGCTCCAGCTCCGCCGGCCGGCGAATGTCGTGGTACGGCTTCGAGAGCCGCAGCGCCGCAATACCGAACTTGTTGAAGATGCTGCAGAGCGAGTTGTGCGAGAAGGCGTCGGCGTTCCACTGCGGCATCACGATGATGGCCTGCCGCTTGCGCCCCGTGTGCTTGTGCGGCGGCTCGGGGTACCAGCGTGCGTTAACGATGTCGTTCTCGGGATACTTGGTGCGCACGGGTGAGGTGAACCGCAGAAACTGTGCGTGAGCCAATTTGCCGCTTGCCGCGTCCGCTTTTAGCTGCGCAGCCTGCGCCAGCGTCTCGGGCCGCACGTTGGTGGGGTACAGCTCCGGGTGGCGCTCTTCCAGGCGAAAGTCCGAAGGCGTGCTGTACCCGTAGAACTCGGGGCTGCGCGCGACGATCTCTTCGTTCACCGCTGCCATAGCTCGCATGGCTCCGTGAGCATCGGCGTGATTGCCATCCGCACCGGACCACGCTCGCGCCGTCTCACTGAAGTCGGCGAGCCAGTCGAAGCCCCACTCCAGCGGGCGAACGACGCGGTTGGTGTCGCGCGTCGTCAGTTCCGTCTCCCAGCGAATCATCCAATCCGCGTACCACTTCGCAAGCATCGACTCAGGATACCAACCCACAAACGCGAAGAGGCGCAGCCGAAGCTGCGCCTCTCGTCTTAACAAATGGTTACTGGACGTCGCCGGCTTCCAGGTGCGACTCGAGGAAGTACAACTCCTCCTCCGCTTCGATCACCAGTTGCTTGAAGAAGTCGGCTGACGGATCGTCACCGATCTCCTCGATGTCATCGGAGGCTTCGCGAAGCTCCTTGCAATACACACCGAGCGCATCGGCAAGCGCGTTCAGGTGCTCCGGCCCGGTCACGGCGTTCACGTTGTACGGCGGAATCGGCGATCCGGCAGCGGACTGCCGCACCGTGCCGTTGGCCACGCCGCCGAGCTGCGTGATGCGTTCGGCGATAGGATCGATCTGCTTAAAGATCACCTTTGCCGTCGCGTCAAACACGAGGTGAAGCTGGTAGAAGTTTAAGCCCTTCACGTTCCAGTGCGCGAACTTGGCCTGCGAGTACATGTCGAGTGCCGCGCCAAGCCTCACGTTCATCACGTCGACGACCTTCTGCTTCACGTCATCTTCGAGCGCCACGCGGTTTTTGTACATACGGCTCTTAGGTGCTTTTTCTTTCTTATCTGCCATCGGATTCCCTTTCGAAACTGTCGCGGCACGGGTTTGCCCGTCCACTCGAAGTATTGGATGCAGGACAGGCCGGAGCGCTTGCCTGCTCGATCGCTTAAGACGTTGTCGTGGTGGGAAGCAGAGCGGCTGCGGAAAATGGCGCATCCTGCGGTACGGGGGCAAGCACCACCTGCACAAGCGTGCTGTAGAAGGTCGCGGCCGCCGCGATGTCGGTCAGCCGTTCGCCCGTGAGCACATTCACGCCGTTTCCATCGGCAGCCAACTTGTTCCAGCCAAGCGTTGCGACGACCACGCCCAGCGAAACGCGGCTGCTGAGCCGGGCGGCGAGGTAGATGGTGCCACGCGCACTGCGCACCGCAACGCGGTCGCCGTCGGCAATGCCGCGGGCTATGGCGTCGTCCGCATGCATCTCGATGACGCCGAGTTTGCCCTTCTCCATCGCCTGATGCCGGGGGAGATTGGCGAAGGTGGAGTTCATAAAATTGTCAGCCTTGCGCGGCAGCATCTGCAAGGGAAACTCATCACTACGCGCTGCAAAGGATTCCTCACCGGCAACATACGCAGGCAGCGGATCGAGACCGAGTGCACGGCGCGACTCCGAAGCGAACTCACCACGGCCGCTGGGCGTGCGGAACCACTCCGGCGAGGAGAACGGCAGATAGGCGTCGTTGGCGTCGCGAGGCATATCGAGCGGGAGGAAGCCGCGACGCTCTTCCTCGCCATGCAGAGTCGCTTCCAAGCGCTCCCGCGTCACGCCCTGCATCCAGGGGTGCTGCACATCGAGCGCATGGTCGATCAGGTCGGCTTCCGTATCGCGGAAGCAGCTCTCTGCAAGTCCCATGCGCTGTGCGAGCTGGCCGAAGAGCCACACGTTCGATCGTGCCTCGCCGAGCGGCGCTACCGCTGCCGGCGACAGTTGCACGTGGTAGTGCCCGTAGGCGCCCTGGATGTCGGTCTGCTCCAGCCAGGTGGGCGCGGGCAGCAGGATGTCCGCGTAGTCGGCCGTGTCGCTGAAGAACATGTCATGAACCACAGTGAACAGGTCTGTACGCCGCATGCCGCGTAGCACCGCATTCTGGTTGGGTGCGACCGCGGCGGGATTGCTGTTGTAGACGAACATGGCGTGCACACGCGGCCCTTCGCCTGGCCTGCTGCCGAGTTCGTTGAGCGCATGCCCCAGCCGGCTCATGTTCACGGTGCGCGCCGCTCGTCCCAGTGGGGAAGCATGCATCAGCTCCGGCATCTGCAGCTTTGCGCTGTGGAATGGGAATGCCCCAGAGGTGGAGAGCAAGAGGCCACCGCCTGGGTGCTGCCATGCGCCCGTGAGCAGCGGCAGCATGCAAATGGCGCGCACCGCCGTGCCGCCACTCTCCGACCGCTGCACGCCGTAGTTCACGCGGATGGCCGCAGGCCGCGTGGTCGCGTAAGCGCGCGCCAAGTCCACGATCTCTTCTGCAGGGAGCCCGGTGATCGCAGCCACGTTCTCCGGTGTGTACTGCGCCTCCATCACGCGTTCGCGCAGCTCTGCGAAGCCGTGCGTGCAACCTTCGATGTAGGCGTCGTTCTGCAGGCCATCACGCACGATCACGTGCATCAGGCCCATGGCTAGCAGCACGTCAGTACCGGGCCGGATGCGCAGGTGCCGGTCGGCGAGCTTTGCCGTGCGGGTCTCGTAAGGGTCGATCACCACGAGCTTCGCACCGTTGCGCCGCGCCTCCTCAATGAAGGGCCACAGGTGAATGTTGTTGCCGTGGATGTTCGCGCCCCATGCAACGATGAGTTTCGACTTGGCAAAGCTCTGCGGCTCCATGCCGAGCCGGATGCCGTAGACATCCGTCAGCGCCGCCGCACCCGCACTGGCGCAGATGGTGCGGTCAAGCTGCGAAGCACCCAGCCGATGGAAGAAGCGCCGGTCCATCGAACCGTAGCCAAGCTGGCCGATGGTGCCGGCGTAGCTGTAGGGCAGAATGCTCTCGGGTCCGTGCTCGTCAGAGATCGCCTGCAGCCGCGTTGCAATGGTGTCGAGCGCCTCGTCCCAGGAGATGCGCTCGAATGCCTCCGCCTCGCGGCCGGCCTCCAGCTTGCCCTTGGGCACTTCGGCGCGGCGCTTCATGGGAAAGAGAAAGCGCTCTGGCGAGTACAGCCGGTCAAGGTAGCGCGCTACCTTGCCGCATAAGAAGCCGCGCGTGACCGGGTGCGCCGGATCTCCCGCCAGACGCACCAGCTTGCCTGTGGCGAGATCTTCCGTCGCGATCACGCGGCAGGAGTCGGGGCAATCCAGCGAGCAGGTCGTGTAGTGCAACCGGGTCGCAGGCGTGGCAGACACGCTGCCCTGTTCACCGCGTGCCTGTTTGCCGGGTGAAAGCAGTCGCACACCGTCGCTCACCGTTGCTTCGGCACGCATGGCATGATTCTAGTCACCAGCCCATCACGCCGCGCGTTCGGCAGTGGCGCCCTGACATCTGCTCTAAGGAAAGCTCCCATGCGTCTTCGTCCGGCCTGTTTTCTGTTGCTGCTTTCTGCTTTGCTTACCGCGCCGATGCGGGCGCAAAAAGAGGGCGCAGGCCTCTCCGTCCTGCCACAGGGTGAGCTTGAGATCGTGAAGGTGCTGGTGGCGCAGGAGCGTGCCTGGAACGACGGCGACCTGAACGGCTTTCTGACCGGCTATAAGCACTCACCGCAGACTACATTCGTAAGCGGGTCGGTGCAGCACGGCTCAGACGAGATGGCAGCGCACTACCGCACCACCTACCCCACACGCGACAGCATGGGCACGCTCAGTTTCAGCGACCTGGAGCCGCGGCTGTTGGACGAGCACTACGCCGTGCTCACGGGCAAGTACCACCTGGAGCGCAACAAAAAGGCCGGCGGCAACGCGCAGGGCATCTTCTCCCTCGTGTTTGAGAAGACACCGGACGGCTGGAAGATCATCCTGGATCACACAAGCTAAGCCATGTAACCGGGCCTGGTGACCTCTGCCGGCTGCGATAATCCAACCATTGTGTTTAATGGCCGTTTCGCACTCCGCCCCACCGCATCGTTTCTGCTTGCCGCGCTGCTCACCGTCTCCGGATGCCGGGCGCAGGCACACAGCATCCCGCCTGAGCTTGCACGGCGCATTGAGATTCTGATTCGCGCGCGTGCCAGTCTGCCCTTCACCTATGGCGTACAGGTGACCGAGCGCAAGCAGAGCGCCACGCTGCCCAGTTTTGATGAGGTTGTGGTGATGGTGGGCGAGGCAGGCAAGCCGGCCAAGCCGATTACCTTTCTGCTCTCGCACGATGACAAGACGCTGGCGCAGATGACGACCTTTGACCTGACAAAAGACCCGAAGCAGCTGGTCGCGGACACGGGCCGTCCGGCGCGCGGTGGTGCCGAGTCAGCACCCGTGCGCATCGTAGTCTTTGACGATCTGGAGTGCCCCTTCTGCGCACGCATGCACGCGCAGCTCTTCCCCGCGCTGCTGAACCGCTACGGCGACAAAGTGCGCGTTGCGTACAAGGACTTCCCGCTTTCGCAGCACCCGTGGGCCATCCACGCGGCCATCGACGCCGATTGCCTCGGCAATCAGAACGCCCCCGCCTACTGGAGCTACGTGGACTACCTGCACGCGCACGCCGCCGAGATTGGCGGGCAGGAGAAGAGTCTGACGGCGGCCAAAATCCAGCTCGATAAGCTCGCGACCAATACCGGCACAACCGCAAAGCTCGACAAGACGAAGCTGCAGGCCTGCATCGCTGCACAGGACGAGACACCCGTAAACGCCGGCCTGCGCGAGGGCGAGCAGTTGAGCGTGAACGGCGTACCCGCGCTGTTTATCAATGGCGAATCGATCAACGGCGCTGCGCCGATCGAGTTCGTCTACCGGGCTGTGGACTCGGCGCTGGTGGCCCAAGGCATCACACCACCGCCGCCCGTGCCCTTGCCTGACCTGAGTGCACCGCCTGCCCCGCAGGTCACCGCTCCTGCTGCACCCGCGGCAGCGCAGCCGCCGGGTCCCAACGCCGCCAAGCCGGCTGGAACGTCGAAGTAAGGATGACCTTTTCGTCACGGCAACAGCGATTCAAGAGCCTGCACCAAAGCAGGTGCAGCATCCCGTTTGCGCCGGGACTGGCAAGTGCAAATGTAAGTGGGCGCGATACCATAAGGGTCGTGACAGAAGACCGTTCGCTCGCCCTTGCCCGCTCGTTCCGCCTTTCGCATGAAGGCTTTCGCGGCTTCGTCATCGTCGCTACCCTCGTCGTCACGCTTGGCGCGGCGGGTTGCAAGAAGACGCATGGCGCCGACGTGGTCGCAAGCGTGAACGGCCACGCCATTCCACGCGCCGACCTGGACCGCTACTACGACGCGCAGCAGAAGAACAAGCAGGACCCGCAGCCTTCCACGCCGGAGCAGGCCGACAGCGACAAGATGGATATTCTGCGCGGCCTCATCGACCAGGAGATCATCGAGCAGCGCGCGGCCAAGATGAACCTGACCGCGACCAACGATGAGGTTGACGCCAAGCTGACGGAGATGAAGGCACCCTACACCGAAGACGTCTTCAACGACCGCCTGCGCCAGAGCGGCCAGACGCTGGACAACGTGCGCCGCGACCTGCGCCGGTCCATCACGCTCGACAAGCTCTTGAACAAAGAGATCAACAGCAAGATCAACGTGACCGACTCTCAGGTGAGCAGCTACTTCCAGGCGCACAAGTCAGAGTTCAACCTGATTGAGAACCGTTACCACCTCGCGCAGATTGTGGTCACGTCCCTGCCCAGCCAGGGCGCCAGCAACCTGCAGGGCAGCAAGGCTACGAGCGATGTTGAAGCCAAGAAGAAAATCCAGACGCTGAAGAATCGTATCGACGCTGGCGAGAACTTCGGAGCACTTGCGGCGGACTTCTCCGAAAATCCGCAAACCTCATCGAACGGCGGCGACATGGGCTTCCCGTCCGAGTCGCAGCTGCGCGGCGATGCGCAGACGTTTGCAGCGGTATCCAAGCTGAAGGCGGGCGAGACAACGGACATTCTGCCGATGTTTGCCGGGCAAGGCTCGAAGCAGGTCGTCGGCTACGCCATCCTGAAGCTCATCTCGCGCGAGTCGGCCGGGCAGCGCGACCTCGGCAATCCTGTGGTGCAGCAGAGCATCCGCGACCAACTGCGCAACACGCGTTCGCAACTGCTGACCAGCGCCTACCGCGAGATGATCCGCGATCAGGCCAAGGTGGAAAATTACCTGGCGGAAGAGATCTTCACCAAGGGCGCGAAGTAGCTCCATCCTTGTTGTGGCATGCTGACCTGAAGCCTTTCAGGGAGACACTCATGCCGTTAAGCCGCCGCACCTTCGTCCAATCCGCCCTGTCCACCACGGCAGGTGGTCTCCTGCTGCGTGACCTCGCCGCACAAAGCTACGCACCCGCACAAACGGCGGCGAAAATTCCGCCTGCGCCGCCCCGGCCAGTAACGGAGAAGACGGTGGTGCTCGTGGGAGACAGCGCGCCACTCACCGCAGCGATGCGCGTGCAGCAGCTCGCACAGCAGCTTGCCGCGCATGAGTCAGCGGGCGACAGCTATCTCAAGGGCGGGGCTGTGGAAGAGCTGGAGCATCGCTTCGCCACCCTGCTCGGCAAAGAAGATTGCGCGTTTACCGCGACCGGCACACTCGCCAACAATCTTGCCATCCGCGTGTTGTGCGGCGACCGCAAACACGCGCTGGTGCAGGCGGAGAGCCACCTCTACCGCGATGAGAGCGATGCGGCATCCGTCCTGAGCGGCCTTACGCTTGTGCCGCTCGCAGCAGGCAAAGCCTCACCCAGCTTTGAAGAGATCAGCAGTGCCGTAAACGACGCGGTGAACGGGCCGTATCCCATCGCGGTCGGTGCGGTCTCGCTCGAGAGCCCCGTGCGCCGGCAGGACGGCGCGGGCGTGCCGTTGCCGCTGGTGGAGCGCATCAGCCAGCTTGCGCACAGCAAGGGCATCGGCATGCATCTGGACGGCGCGCGCCTGCTGCTCTTCTCCGGCAGGCCCGGCTTCGACCTGCGTGCCTACACCGCGCCGTTCGACACCGTGTACGTGTCCCTCTACAAGTATCTGGGCGCGCCTTTTGGATCCGTGCTTGCCGGCAACAAGGAGACGATCGCGAAGGTGCGCGACCTGCGCCACATCTACGGCGGCATGATCTACCAGGGCTGGCAGGCGGCGCTGCCCGCGCTTGCGGCACTGCCCGGCTTTGCAGAGCGGTTCACCGCTGCGCGTCAGGCCGGTGACCAGTTGCTGGCCGGGCTGCAGGCGGCGGGCGGCTTCACCATCAAGCCCGTGGCAGACGGCAGCAACATCAGCTACCTGGAGATCTCACCCGAGCGAGCGCGTGGTATGCACGCCCGGCTGCTCAAGGCCGACATCCGCACCCGCCTGACTGAGAACGACACGCGCATGCCCTTCTTCGTGAACGAGTCGATCACGCGCAAGCCCGTGGCGGAGATGCTCGCGGCGTTTACCGGCAACGCTTAGCAGGCTCGTTGCACAGGGCAGCTACAATCGTGCTGTTGCGACGCCTGCTCTCCATCCTGCTGCTCGCCGTCTTTGCCTTGCCACTGGCAACGCCGCTGCTGGCGCTCGGACAGGACGCGGATGCCGGACTACCGGCGTGCTGCCGACGCGCGGGCAAGCACCACTGCGCCATGAACATGGCACAGCTTCAGAAGAGTACTCAGAGCACCGAACCGCAGTTCCGTGCACCGATGGCTCCCTGCAAGTTCTACGGCACTGTTGCGAACGTTCTGCAGCATGAGCTCGCACGTCCCGCCGCGGCCCGCGCCATCTTCGCCGGCCTGCAGAGCCACCCTGCCGTGCACGCACAGGAAGAGTCGCGGCGGCGTCTTGCGCTGGACCGAGCGCGGCAGAAGCGCGGACCACCACCGGCATCGCTCAGCGAACGACCCGGCCTGCGGCTTACCTAGCTTCTCAGCGGTAAGCACGCGGCTAACCCCGTCGCGTACGACTGCCAGGCCGCCCTAGCGGCCCTGAGGACACCATGCACCGTTCCTTCCGTTTCGCCCTGCCGCTGTGCGCGGCAGCGACCGCTGCCTGTGCGCAGCAGACCATCACCACCGCCGCCATCAGCGGCCGGGTTGAAGACGGCACCGGTGCCGCCGTCGCCCGTGCCTCCGTTACCGTAACCGCAGCGGAAACCCACCGCGCCATCACGGCGGAAACCGATGCAGCGGGCCGCTTCCGCTTCGCGCTGCTTCCCGCAGGCGGGTACGTGCTGACGGTCTCGGCAGCCGGCTTTGCGCCGCTTACGTCGGGCACCATCGTTGCCGGAGCCGACTCGTCTTTTGACCTGAGGCTGCAGGTGCAACCCGCCGGCGTAACCGCGCGCTTGGACGTCTTAGCCGATCCGCCCAGCCTGGAAGCGGGCCGGGCTGAGATCGCCGAGACGGTGCGCACTGCGGAGATCCAGGACCTGCCTTACGCGGGCCGAAACTACCTGGATCTGGCGCTGCTCTTGCCGGGCGTTTCCTCAACCAACACGGCCAGCACGCAGGTGCTCGCCGAGACATCGGAGACGGTGGGCCAGGGCCTGTCGGTCAACAGCCAGCGCAACTTCTCGAACAGCTTCGTGGTCGACGGCTTGTCTGCCAACGACGATGCCGCAGGCGTAGCAGGCGACGTGCTGAGCCTGGACACCGTGCAGGAGTTCCAGGCGGTCACCTCGGGCGGTGAGGCGGAGTTCGGCCGCGCGCTGGGAGGCTACTTCAACATCGTCACGCGCAGCGGTACGAATGCCTTACGCGGCACAGCGTATGGCTTTCTGCGCAACCAGCGCCTCAACGCGGCAAATGCGCTGAGCGGCACCACTCTGCCCCTGACCGCCGGCCAGTACGGCGCGAGCCTTGGCGGCCCCTTGCAGCGTGACCGCAGCTTTCTTTTCGGCAACTTTGAGCAGCAGCGGCTGCGCACCAACGGCATCATCACCATCGCGCCCGCGGACGCCACCACCATCAACACCCGTCTGCGCGCGGTCGGCTATGGTGGCCCGTTGCTGCCGGCGGCTTCGACGGCAACCTCCACCTACCCGACGACGCTGCACACCGACACCGTTTTCGTCCGTGGCGATCGCGACTTCACCAGCCACAACGATCGGCTTCAGGCACGCTACCACCTCTACAAACTCAGCAGCTTGAACGCCCGTGGCAATGGTGCCTTGAACGCGGTCAGCAACGGCACATCGGTCTTCGATACGCACCATACGTTCGCGGTCAGCAACGTCGCCACACTCACGCCGCACCTGCTGAACGAGACGCGCGCACAGGTCATCCTTGACGACCTGGATGCGCCGCCGAATGACCTCATCGGGCCTGCGGTCACCATCTCCGGCGTGGCGACCTTTGGGCGCTCCACTTCGTCCCCCACGGGCCGCAGCAATACGCTCGGCGAGATCGTGGATAACCTGCAGCTTGACCGCGGCGCGCACGCCATCAAGTTCGGCGTCGACTACCTCTACAACGACGACACCATCACCTTTCCCATGTCGCTGCGCGGTGCCTACACCTTCAGCTCGCTCGCGACGTTTCTCAGCGGCACCTACAACACGCAGGGTTTCACGCAGAACTTCGGCACCCCTTCGGTGCATCAGAGCAACAGCAACCTGGGCGTTTACGTGCAGGACGCGTGGAAGGCGTCAGCAGGCCTGACGTTGAACTTCGGCGTGCGCTACGACGTGGCGCGGCTGCAAACCGTGAACACGGACGCGAACAACGTGTCGCCACGCTTTGGCTTCGCGTGGGCCCCGCGGGCAGACGGCCGCACGGTGGTGCGCGGCAGCTACGGACTCTTCTACGACCGCATCCCCTTGCGTCCGCTGGCCAATGCGCTGCTCTCGGCGCATAACACAGCCGACCCTGCGCAGGCAGCCCTGCTGAGCTACACGTTCTCTCCCGGGCAGGCGGGAGCGCCCACGTTTCCGCAGACGGCGTCGACGCCACCCAGCGGCGCACTGCTGAACTACACGCTGCTCGACCGCAACATCCAGAACCCCTACGCACAGCAGGCGAGCCTCGGCATCGAGCAGCAGCTCGTACATCGGCGTGTCGATGATCCCGGCGTGCATC
>CAXTJS010000003.1:34921-40546 GCA_964244605.1 uncultured Terriglobus sp.
GCATCGAGCAGCAGCTTGCCCCGGGTGCCACGCTCGGCATCAGCTGGCAGCACCTGCGCGGCGAACACCTGGTCGGCAGCATCAACGGCAACATCAACCCGGACGGCACGCGGCCCGATGCCACACGTGGCAACGTGCGCTCGTATCGCTCGGCCTTCGATTCGTACTTCGACGGGCTTGAAGTTTCCGTGCAGCAGCGTCCCGTGCCCTGGGGGTCCGCGCGGCTCTCGTACGCGTGGTCAAAGGCCATCGACAACATCGGCGAGTTCTTCTTCAGCGCGCCGGCCAACAACGGGAACCTGCGCGAAGACCGCAGCCGCTCCGACGACGACCAGCGCCACCGTGTCACGCTGTCGGCGGACCTGGCCGCGCCAAGCCACGGCGCACACACGCTTGCCCAACACGTTACGCATGACTGGCGGCTGAGCGGCATCCTGCAGTACAGCTCAAAGCTGCCGTTCAACATCACCACGGGCGCAAACAGCCTGCAGGGCGCGGCACAGCGGCCCTGCGCACTGGGCTACTCGCTCACCGCCAGCAACGGCGTGAACCCCTGCCGCGAAGCGCTGCCCGGCGCAATCATCGGCAGGAACGCCGGCGTGGGCTTCGACAACTTCACGCTCAACACAAGGCTCAGTCGCACCTTTTCATTCACGGAGCGGCTGCGGCTGGAGTGCATGGCTGAGGCCTTCAACGCGCTGAACCACCGCAACAATCTCTTGCCCAATACGACGTTCGGCACGGGCGCATACCCGCTGCAGCCAAACGCCACCTTCGGACGGCCCACCGCAGTTGGCGATGCAAGGAGCGTGCAGCTGGCGGCCAGACTCAACTTCTAACTGCCGTGCGAAATGTGTACCCCATCTCCGGATTTTCGGACATGGGAAGTCTGGCAACCCATGTCCCAAAAGCGGGACATGGGGCACACTCTTACGCACGTGGAACTGCGTTAGCGCATGTCGCTCAGCAGCTGCTCCGTCCAGTTGCGTGCCTCGAAGTACGCCGAGGACACTGCGGCTTCGGGCATGTGCAGGCTTTCCGCGCTTGCGGCAAACCGCTCCCAGTCGCCGCGGTCATAGCTGTCCGCGCAGGCAAGCATGTCCGCGAACGGGTTCTCCTCGCCGGCCAGTGCCTCCAGCATGCCGGGATGCAGCTGAACGGTCTTGGCGATGTCGTCCGGCCGCAGGTCGAGGATGCCCGCGATGATGGAGAGCATGCCGAAAAGGTACAGCGCGTCCGGCTGCTCGCCGAGCCCCGGTGCCATCAGCTCGCAAAAGCGCGCGCGCTGCAGCACGGCGCGGTGCGCCTCCTCGGGCTGATTGCCACACATCTCTACCGTGAGCGCGGTCACGGCCATCTTGCGGAAGCGGTCTTCACCCACCAGCACCAGCGCCGTACGCAGGTTTTCAATGGGATTGCGCGCGCCGACAGACGCGGCATTCGCCAACCGCAGGATACGGTATGACATGCCGGGCTCCACCTTCAACAGCTCCAGCACACGTTGAAAGCTGAGACTGGCGTGACCCAGTTCATTCAGGAAGCGGAGCCGCTGCATTACCGATGCGAGCGCCGGCCGCGACACCACCACCGGCTTGCGAAAGAAGTAACCCTGAAACAGGTCGAAGCCTTCGGTATGGGCGCGGAGGAACGTGGCACCCGTTTCCAGGTTCTTCGCCGCGACCTTGATCGGTACGTTCGCCAGCATGCGCAGGAGATCGCGCCGCGCAGTGGGGTCTGCGTTGGGAAAATCGACCTTCAGAAACTCGGCCGTGTTTAGCAGTGGCTCCCATCGCGGGTCGAAATCGTAATTGTCGATCGCGATGCGATAACCCCTCGCCTTAAGCCGTTTGCACGCGGTGATGAGCTCGGCGTCTACGCCGGCACGGGCGTTGATCTCCAGAATCACCGACGTGGGCAGCAGCGATGCAAGGTCACGCAGGATGACGTTGTGCGTGCAGTTCATGAACGCCGTATCCGTGCCCACCAGCCACTCCAGCCCGAAGGCAACGGCGTTGTCGATCAGGTGCCGCGAGGCGACTTCTTCATCGCCTTCGAAGTGGTTCTCCCAGTTGCCGCGAAAGAGCAGTTCGTAGCCGAACGTCTGCTGCGCGCGGTCAAGAATGGGCTGCTTCGCCACAAAGCGAAACAGTGACTTGCTATCCTCCCGCGGTGCAGCGTCTGAAAAGGCGTCAGCCATCACGTTCCCTCCGGCAGGCATACTTGCTGCATCGGCAACGGAAGGGCAACTCTTCACTGAAAGACGAGCTCACCGCAACAGGCGGCTCGCCATACTGGCGTCAGATGCCCGAGCGGATTACTACCCAATCCCTACGGCGGACTTGACCTTGCCCCACACCCACGTCGGCACGGTGGAGCGCACCATGTGGCTGCGCAGATCCTCATACCGGGCCGCGCCCATGCTGTAGCCGATGATCAGCCGCAGCAGCTCCGGGTCGGAGGCGGCGTTGCGCACCAGCGAGTCCATGCGGCCCAAGCCGTTGAACAGCCGGTGCTGGATCTCAACGGAGTGCCGGAGGTCGTCGCCGATCTCACGTTGCCAGGCCTTCTGGTACGCCGCGAGCTGCCGCTTGTCATAGCGCTTGCTGCGGATGGAGCGCAGCGCGGTGTCCGCCGCGAGGGAGCCGGTCGTCATCGCGTAGAAGATGCCCTCCGCGGTGAAGGCGTTCACAAAGCCGCCCGCATCGCCCGCCAGCAGCACGCGGTCGGTATAGGTCTGCTGCAGCGGCCCGCTCACCGGAATCGGAAAGGCCTTGTATCCGTCGCGATTGGTCTCGCCGGTCACGTCGCCCTTGCTCTTCAGCACGTCGACCCACTCGGCATGGTGCTCTTTGCCCTTGCCGCGCAGCGCCTGCAGGTACCAGTCAAGCTTGCAGCCGAAGCCGAGATTCAGGTGCTCCGTTTTCGGGAAGATGTAGCCGTAGCCGAAGGTCTGCGTCAGCGTGAGAAAGAGGTAGATGGCGTCGCGATCACGCACTTGCAAGCGGTCGTACGTCGTCTCTTCCATCATGTCGACGGCGTACTCCTTGTGCGCCGCCTCGGAGCGCAGCCCGGTGTGCCGCGCGATGACGGAGTTCGCCGAGTCGGCACCGATGACCATGGGCGCGGTGAAGATCTCACCTTCGGTGCTCTCAAGCTCCACGTGCCCCTTCGTGCCATCGCCCAGCACCGTGCACCTACGAACGGTCACGCCCTTGCGCACGGTGCAGACCTCTTCCGCCCGGCGGAAGAGCGCGGCGTCGAACTCCCAGCGGCGAATGAGATAGAGGATCGGCTCACCCTGCTGGTACGTGACGCGCGTGCCATCGGGTGATTCAAGGTGCACGCGCGATACAGGGTTTACCGGCACCTCACCGTCGGCAAGGAACTCGCGGACGTACGGGAAGCGGTCGAGCAGGCGCGCGCTCAGGCCGCCGCCGCAGGGCTTCTCGCGCGGAAAGGCAGCGGCCTTTTCCAGCAGCAACACCTTTGCGCCGCTCTGGCCAAGCTTGTAGGCCGCCGTGGCACCGGCCGGGCCACCGCCGACGACGATGATGTCAAAGGTCTCGGTCATCGTCTTAATTGTTCCATGATTTTGTTGTGGAAGGAGGCGTCAGCCTCTGTGGCTCCCACCTTAACCGCAAGAGCGCGGTGAAGGTGGGAACCACGGATGTCATGAAGAACGACCGCAACGTACGCGACGTTTGCGAAAAGATCACAGGCGTACTCTGCGGAAACTTGGCGAACTTCGCGGTCGCTCTTGCTTCCCTTTGTAAGCTGTACTCACACGAGGACTCCGCACCATGCGCAACGCTTTCGCCGCACTCACCCTGTCTGCCCTGCTCGCAGTAACAGCTCTGCCCGCGCAACGCCTTTCGCAGGACGACCGCGTGAAGGTGGAAGCCGCGGTACAGAAGGTGCTGGATGCAACAAAAGTTCCGAGCGCTTCGGTCGGCATCGCACGCGGCGGCAAGGTCGTCTACACCGCCGCGTTCGGCGACGCACGCCTCTTGCGCAATATAGGCGTGCCACACGGCGACGGTGCCGCGATGTCACTGTCGGTCACCACATCAAAGCCGGTCAAGGCAAAGGCGTCGATGGCTTACCCGATCGGCTCCATCTCAAAGCAGTTCACCGCGGCATGCGTTCTGCTGTTGCAGGAAGAGGGCAAGCTCAAGCTCGACGACCCCGTCGCAAAATGGTTCCCGAAGTTCACCCGCGCAAACGATGTGACCGTACGTAACCTGCTCACGCACACCTCGGGCTACAGCGACTACGCGCCGCAGGACTACACCATTCCTGCGTGGACGAAGACGGCCAAGCCCATCGACATCGTGACCGAGTGGGCGACGAAGCCGCTCGACTTTGAGCCCGGCACCAAGTGGCAGTACAGCAACACCAACTTCGAATTGGCTGCGCTCATCGTGGAAAAGGCCAGCGGCATGCGCTTCCACGACTTCCTCTGGCAGAACGTCATCACGCCGCTGAAGCTCGACAGCGTGCTCGACCTGGACACCGACCGCGGGCAGCTTGAGGTGCTGGGCTATGAGCAGCACGCGCTCGGCCCGATGCGGCCCGCCATGCTTGAGGCGCCGGGCTGGTATGCCGGCGACGCGCAACTCGCCATGCCGGTTGGCACGCTGCTGCAGTGGGACGAGAGCATCGTGCACCGCACCCTGCTCAAGCCCGAGAGCTACGAGCAGATGGAGACCGAGTACAAGCTGAAAGACGGCTCCAGCTCGCACTATGGCTTGGGCGTGTTTGTGCGCGTGCTGCCAGGCGGCAAGACGGTTCTCTCCCACTCGGGTGAGGTCGGCGGCTTTGTGTCAAACAACATAGTCGCGCTCGACGACGACGTTGCGGTTGCCGTGCTGACGAACGAGGAGGCAAGCTCCGCCGCGGAGTCCATCACGACGGCCATCCGCCGCATCCTTCTGCCGAACGCCACGTCTTCAGCACCCGCAACGCAGGCCGCGAGCAAGGCACCTGCCGAACAGACCAACGTGCCGACGAAACCTGTCGTTACCGACAGCACGACGCAGCAGGTGCAGGCCATCGTGACTGGCCTGCAGACCGGCAAGCTCGACAAGGCGCTCTTCACCGACGATGCAAACTTCTACTTCAACGCTGAAACGATTGAGGACTTCTACGCAAGCCTGGCACCCATGGGTCCGCTCACGGGCGCAGAGAAGACCGGTGAGGCGCTGCGTGGCGGCATGACCTTCCGCGCGTACACGCTGCATTTTGCGAAGGGCAACGCGTCGCTGAGCACCTACACGATGGCGGACGGCAAGCTGGAACAATTTCTGATCGGGGCGGCGGAGTAAGTCAGGCCTGTTAAAGCGTCATTTCGACGGGAGCGACGGCTCTTCATCGCGGAGTGGGGAAACCTGTTGTTCTTTGAGGGCCGGGGCGCTTCGAGCAAACAGCAGGTTTCTCCACTCCGCTGCGCTCCGGTCGAAATGACGATGCATGGTTAAGGAACGGAGGTGGCGATTCGCATCACTTCACCGTTCACCTGCGTCGAAGAGATGAGGATCTCGTATGCGCCGCGTGGCTTCTGCTGCACTTCTGTCTGTCTCTCTTCTGCTCTCGGCCACCGGCTGCCATGCCGCGCCCGTGAAGCGC
>CAXTJS010000003.1:40556-41910 GCA_964244605.1 uncultured Terriglobus sp.
CGCTTCCCGGTCGCCATGCATGACACCAAGGCCGCCGCTGGCCCACTGCAGACCGCGGTATTTGCAGGCGGTTGCTTCTGGGGCACGCAGTCGGTCTTTGAGCGTGTGAAGGGCGTGAAGAAGACGGTTGCCGGTTATGCCGGCGGCAGCAAAGAAACGGCGACCTATGACCAGGTCACGACGGAGACGACCGGCCACGCCGAGTCGGTCGAGGTCACCTACGATCCCGCGGTCATCACCTACGGCGGCCTGTTGCGCATCTTCTTCTCCGTCGCGCATGACCCCACGCAGCTGAACCGCCAGGGACCGGACGAGGGCACCAGCTACCGCTCCGCCATCTTCTACAGCACGCCCCAGCAGAAGGCGCTCGCCACGGCGTACATAGCGCAGCTCAACGCGGCGCACCTGTTCAGCAAGCCGATCGTGACAGAGATCACGCAGCTGAAGGACTTCTACAAGGGCGAGGATTACCACCAGGACTACGCCCTGCACAACCCGAACAATCCTTACATTCAGGTCTGTGACCGGCCCAAGATCGCGGCGCTCAAGGCGACCTATCCCGAGCTCTTTGTGGAGTACACCGGCCAGTAAAGACCACAGCAGCGCGTGCTACGCTGGGCCATTCTCGAAGGGCAACGTTCCTGCCCGCGCCGGTGGTCGTGATGCTTCAGAAACGCTTTTGGTCTTTTGCTGGACTGCTGTTTGTCTTGTGCCTAGGCTGCACTTGCTTGCAGGCGCAGGCTCCCGCCGCGGACGCCGCCACGCTCAAGACCGGTGTGCAGCTGGTTGTTCTTGATGTAGTCGTCACTGACAACCACGATGGCACGGTGCACGGCCTCACGCGCGACGACTTCCACGTCTTTGAGAACAAGGCCGAGCAGCCGCTGAAGAGTTTTGAGGAACACTCCGGTTCCGCAACGGAGCAAGTGAAACAGATGCAGCCGGTGCCCGGCATCTTCAGCAACCTGAATGTGGCCACAGCCGGCGGCACCGTGGATGTGGTGCTGATCGATGCGCTCAACACACCAGCGCAGTCACAGCATTATTTGCGCGACCAGTTGGTGAAGTACCTCGCTCAGCAAAAGCCCGGTGGACGCGCCGCCGTGTTTGCCATGACGACACAGCTTCGCATGTTGCAGGACTTTACCAGCGACCCCGCCCTGCTGCGGCAGGCCATCCGGGCGCAGGGTGTGAAGTTCTCGCCGCTGTTGAATCGCGAGCTGAATGACACGGCCGCGCACGAACAGTCCGAGCAGCTGAGCGACCAGATTGCGAGCGCCTCCACGCCGGACATGGCGGCCATGCTGCGCGAGATCCAAAGCACCTTGCTTGACATGGAAGCGCAGCGCGCCTC
>CAXTJS010000004.1:0-1296 GCA_964244605.1 uncultured Terriglobus sp.
GGGCGTGGCGTTGTTGGTCAGGTTATAGGCGGTGGTCACCAGGCTAGTTACGTTCTGGTGGTTCGCCAGGTTAAAGGCCTCCGCGATGACCTGGAAGGTCACCTTCTCCGTCACACGCACGTCCTTTTGGATACGGAGATCCAGCAGGATGTCGCGGGGGTACTGAAAGGTATTGCGGCCAAGCTGCGGGATGTAGCTGACGCCAAGGCCAGACAAGCCGGAGTTCGTTGCCTGCAGGCAGCCGACCGCAGTGCATTGCGCGGGAGCCGTTGTACCGTTGACCAGCGCGCTGTAAGGCAGGCCCGACTGCATCTGGAACGCCGGCTTCACCGACCAGCCGTTTGTCAGGTAGGTGACCGGACCGTTGCCGGCAAGACCCGGCACGTTGAAGATTGCCCAGCCCGTTGCGCGGTGACGAACGTTCAAGTAGCTGTTGCCATAATTCGCCCGGCCGTTGCCGTACGGGTCAAAGAACCCGTTGAAGCTGAAGCCGGTCACGGAAGACTGGTTATAGTCCAACGCGTGCGACCAGGTGTAATTTGCGTCGTACGTGATGTACTTGCCCGCACGATGAGTAACGTCAAGCGACAGACCGTGATAATTGGAGTTGACGTTGCTGACGCCGGTGAAGATGTTGCCGTACGCCGTGTTCAGTGTTGCGGCGGCCGTCTGTCCGCCCGTAACTACCTGACGCTGACCGTAGACCTTCTCCTGCAATACGGTGCCGCAGGTGATGGGACCGCAGGTAGTCTGCCCGGCTGCGGGGGTAACCGTGTAGCTGGCCGTGTAGGCATTCGCGGGATTGAGGTTCAGGTTTAACGAGTTCGGCAGTTCGCGCCCGAGCGCACCCAGGTAGGTGAGCGACAGGACCGTGTTCAGTCCCAGGTTCTGCTGAACGGCCAGATCGAACTCTTCGGTATACGGATTCCTGAAGTTCGCGCCGATATTCGTGATGTCTGGAACTAGACCAGAGGCACGCACCGCGGCATCGCTGGGGCGCTGCGAAAAGAGCGGTGCGCCGGCGAGCGTCGGGGCAGAGAAGTTATAGCCAAGCTGACCGTTGGCAGACCCGGAGTTGAAACGCGCACCCAAGAGGTTCACGTTGGGAATGCGGCCGTAGTAGATACCGAAACCGCCGCGCACCACCGTCTGCCCAAACCCGTATGGGTCGTAAGCAAAGCCAACCCGCGGAGAGATGTTGTTCTTGTCGCTGATGTGATTGTTGCTGCCGGGATTGTTGGCCGCGATGAGTTGGGACTGCTGGTCCGGAATCAACTCAAAGTCATACCGTGCCCC
>CAXTJS010000004.1:1306-5945 GCA_964244605.1 uncultured Terriglobus sp.
GGCGTTCGATGCGCGATCCGAGCAGATCGTAGCGGATGCCGAAGTTGAGAGTGAGCTTAGGCGTTGCCTTCCAATCGTCCTGAACGAAGACGCCATAGTCGGTCGTAGCCAGATCGTAAGCAGTACCACCCGTGTTCGTGGTGGAGAACGGGGCGGGGCTGATGGTCTGACGATAGTAGCTATAGCAGCCCACCGGCGTGTAGTTGCCGGGCGTGCTGGCCGCGTTCATAGTGCCGCAGCCGCCGCCTCCCGAGGTCAGCGTCGCCTGGCCGAGCGTAGTCGAGTTGCCGTTCACCACACCGGCACGCGTGAGCACGTCACGTGCGGAGCTGAGGATGCTGGTGTAGTTGAAGGTGCCATTCGGCGAGTAGCCGCTGAAGCCGATGGTCGCCTGAAGATCGTAGTTGTGCACGATGTCTTCGCCGAACTTCAGGCTGTGCCGGCCGAGCTGGTAAATCGCGGTATCGCCGATCTGCCACTTACGTTCATCGGGCAAAGCCGGGCGGTAGGCGTAGTAGGGCTGGCCGGCAATGAAGCCCTGTGAGCCGTTGTTGAGGTTCACCTGGGGCGAGATGCCGGTAGCGTTGGTGAGCAGCTGGCTGGTGAACTGCGTGTTCGGCAGCGCGCTTTCGTTATTCAGCTCGCGGCCGTACTGGTAGCGCAGTTCGTTGGTCAGATTGGAGCCGAAGGTAGATACGAGGCGCGCAACGCCGTAGTCGAGCTTCACAAAGTCCTGCGCGAAACCATCGCGCGCGTAGAACACGTTGGCCTGTGTCTGCACGCCGCCCGGCGAGTCCCAGCGCAGCCGGTGGTACAGCGCAGTGATGCGGTGGTTCGGCCGGATCTGGTAGTCGAGACGGGGCGTATTGATAGTCTGGTTGCCCTGACGAGGCTGCTGGCCGAGTGCGCTGTTGGCCGCCGCGATATAGCTGTTGTAAATGGCTTGCGCCTGCGCCACGGAGCCGGCGTTTGCGGGATTGTAGACAGTGTTTCCCGTGGCAAGGTAAATCGATCGCGCCAGCGTCGTTGCGTCAGCCGTGGAGAGTGGGTTGAAGAACGACAGCGCGACTGCGGTGCCCGTGCCTGGAAAATTACGGCGAAACTGATCGAAGGAGTAGAAGCCGAAGAGCTTGTCTTGGATGAGCGGGCCGCCCACGCCGAAGCCGTACTGATTGCGCTTGTCTTTGGCCTTGAAGGGAATGCGGGTCGCCGTGCTGTTGGCGGGGTTGTAATCCACGCGGTAGGTGAAGGGGTTCTGCGCGCTGAAGTCCGAGTCGCGGTGGTAGAAGTAGGCCTCGCCGTGAAGACTGTTGGTGCCGCTCTTGGTCACAGAGTTGATCACGCCGCCTACGGCGCGGCCGAACTCTGCCGAGTAGACACCCGTGTTGACCTGGAACTCGCGAACCGCAATCTGCGCGGTGGAGTAGCCAGCACGCGTACGGCCACGCTCCTCACCGTAGAAGGCCTGGTTGTCGTCCGTGCCGTCAATCTGCACGTTGTTCAGCTGCGGCTGGATGGCGCGAAATGCGATCAGGCCAAAGCCCGCAGAATCGTTGGTGGTGCCCGGTGTCAGCAGCGCGAGGCTGGACCAGCGGCGGTTGTTAATCGGGATGTTCTCGATCTCGCGGTTGTCGAGCTGGCCGCCGAACGACGGCGTATCGAACTTGATGACCGGGATTGCGGAACTCACTTCCACGACCTGGCTCTCGCTGCCAATCTGCAGGTGCGGGCTCAGTGTTGTGGTCTCGTTGACCTGAACCACCACATTGCTTGACTGAACCTCATCGAAGCCGGCAGCCTTGATCGTGACCTTGTACGTGCCAGGAGGCAGCAGCGGCAGCTTGTAGTAACCGGCTGCATCCGTGGTGACAATCTTGTCAGTGGCCGTGCCGTTGTTGTGAACCGTTACCGTTGCGTTGGGCACCACGGCGTCTGTGTTGTCGAAGATTGTGCCTTCGATGGCGCCCTGCGTGAGGGACTGCGCGCTCATGGTGCCGCTCACGATAGCCGTGCCGGTCAGTATGCACGCGAGCGCGAGGCTGCGTGCGCATTTGTTCTGCATCGTCTGGATCTCCTGAAGAAACTGCAAATCTGTGCCGTGGCTGCGGTCTGAAGCCGCTGATGCCACTACAGGAACTTTGTCACTACCAATCGTGCTCTGCCCGGAAGACTTCGTCGGTCGCGGCGTGCCGTACCGGGTCCTAAGTCGGGCGATGTGGCTAGAGCTTCCCACAGTTGTGTGAACTGCTGGTAAAGCTGCTCCACCTGTGCGTCCGGATACCGCGATTGTCGCAGCCGGGAACGGGCCGCTCAACGCGCCTCGGCGTGGAAAACGAGTGACAACTCGTGGAGAACCCCGCCTGGCGGTAAACTGGAAGACGGCCCAAATGTTTATTGACGAAGCGCGAATCCGCATTAAAGCCGGCGACGGCGGCAACGGCTGCATGGCCTTTCGCCGTGAGAAGTTTGTGCCGCGCGGCGGACCCTCGGGCGGCGACGGCGGCCACGGCGGCGACATCCTCATGCGTGCCAGCGAGCGCCACAACACCCTGGTGCACTTCCGCTTTAACCCGGAGTACAAGTCAGATCGCGGCACCCACGGCATGGGCTCAAACATGAGCGGTGCCGCGGGCGAGCACATGGTGCTGCAGGTGCCCGTGGGCACGGTGCTCTATGACGAAGCCACGGGCGAGATGGTGCATGACTTTCTGCGGCCCGACGAAGAAATCGTGATTGCGCGCGGAGGCCGCGGAGGCCGCGGCAACCAGCACTTTGCCACCAGCGTGCACCAGGCGCCGCGCGAGCATGAGCTTGGCCGCGCCGGCGAAGAGAAGCATCTGCGGCTGGAGCTGAAGCTGCTAGCCGACGTGGGCCTGGTCGGCTATCCGAACGTCGGCAAGTCGACGCTGATCTCAGTGCTCTCCGCGGCGAAGCCAAAGATTGCCAACTACGCCTTTACCACGCTGGAGCCGAACCTGGGCGTGGTCAAGATCGGCGACTTTCCGCATGAGCGCTCGTTCGTGATCGCGGACATGCCCGGCCTGATCGAAGGCGCAAGCCAGGGCGCGGGCCTTGGCATCCAGTTCCTGCGACACATCGAGCGCACCGGCGTGCTGGTGCATCTGGTGGACGTTTCCGACGGCAGCGGGCGCGATAACCCCGTCGACGACTACAAGACCATCGAGGGCGAACTGAATGACTTCGGTCACGGCCTCGAGTCGAAGCCTGCCATCGTCGTTGCTACCAAGATCGACTCGGTTAACCCGGACAAGCTGAAGAAGCTGCAGACCTATGCGAAGCGGCGCAAGCTGCCGTTCTTCGCGATCAGCGGCGTAACCGGCGAGGGCCTTGAGCCGCTGAAATACTCCATCGCCGACGCAGTGGAGCAGCAGCGAGCCGAGCGGCCCATCGACCTCTCCGCACCCGCGCCGAAGCCGAAGCGGCATAAGTCGCCCTACGCCCCGCCACTGGCGAGCGCAAAGCGCGGCGTTTAACTTTCAGAGCCCTCAGAAAGCGGGTGCCCCATTCTTTCGCAGCTCCATCGCGAAAGGGTGGGGTCCATTCATGCGACAGCACGAAACGCTCTTCTGTCCCTTCCGGTACCTCTCGGGGCGCTCTTTCATCCCACCCTTCGCGAAGAACGCGAAGAATGGGGCACCCGCTTCGAAGGCGTCAATTCGACCGGAGTGAGAATTCTGAGATCTATCTCGGACGAGCCTGTCTCGTGGCTCCGCGCGGTACTCGTCTTCAGTCATCCGGATTCGTGGTGCGGTCTACGAACGTGGCCGGTACGTTTTCGTCGTGCCATTCCCAGAGATGCGTCGTGTGCTGCCAAACACCTTGACGGTGTACCGTGCCGTCCGGCATGCGAAGGGAGCCGCTGCTGTTTTCTGATACGGAGTGCGACCCGCATGAGTTCGCCGCCTCGTCGTAGTCGACCTCAAAGCGCACTTCTGCCGGGCCGTGCAGCAAAACGCCGCGAAACGGGACGGACATGCCGGGCAGCACGCAAACGGATTGGAACGCACCGGGAACGCCCAGCTGCTTCGTTGCCGCCTCTTCACCCAGCGTGTCTGATGGCTTCAGCACGACTCCCGCGGGCCAAAGCGTGTCGCCTACGCGGAAGGGTGCGGCCGCGGTGCCCTCGTCGATGCTGTTGGCGCGGGCCTGGTCGTCGAAGCGCACAACCAGCTCCGTGCCGGAGGCAAAGCTGTAACCGCGCGACTTGAGGTTGCGGCTCAGCACACAGCTAACGTAATGGTGCGAGATGGACGCCTTGCCCGCGCCGCACGGCATCCCCTGGTAAACGGCTGCCTCTGCCAGCGTGCCCGTCAGGATGCCCTCCTTCGCGTCCAGTTCCGGCGCGCTCACTTCCAATTCACCGGTCCAGCGCAGACCCTCCGCCGTGATGGGCGCCGAGAGCTGCACTGTAAAGGAGCGGCTACCGATCGAGGCGTCCTCGACATGGCTGCCCGCCGGAATGGGCACGCCCTCGCGCACCGTGGCGGGGCCGACGCTGTGGGAACGACGCGCCGCATCGATCGGGCCGGACAGCGGCAGATAAGCGAGCCACGCGAGCAAATTGATCCCCAACAGCGCCGGCACCGCGAGCAGAACAACGCACCCGGCCCGCATCCAC
>CAXTJS010000004.1:5955-37557 GCA_964244605.1 uncultured Terriglobus sp.
TAGCAGTGGCAGTCCGCCTGCCAAGCCAAAGAGCGGCAGCACGAACACACCCCAGAAAAAGGTCAAGAGGGCCACCAGCATCGATGTGGACAGAAACGGGTGCGCGGGGTTGATCCCCACGTCTCCGCCAAGCTGCCACAACGCAACGAGCAGGACAGGACGACCCATGCGCGCTTGGAGGCGCAAGGCTTCGCGCGGGATGCATCGCACGGCATGCGGGCTCTGCTGTAATTTCCTGACCGTGCCCTCTGCGGCTTGCAATCGGTGGCACCTAACTCCTCCTTCGCGACGGACGCAAAGATAGGCACCGCTCATCCTTGGCTCGCCTAAGATCGTCCGGCTTCATACACCTTGAGCCGCACGTACGCCGCCGTGAGCAGCGGCACCGGAACACCGCCAGCGCGGGCGAGAAAGTCCCCAAAGATCTGGTCCGCCTCCACCGGCTGGCTGCGCTGCAGGTCGCGAAACATCGACGACGTAATCTTCCAGCTTGAGCCGCTGTAGCGGTCGCGCATTTCCGCTATCAGCGCCGGGCGCGCAGCGTGCCCGTTGGCTGCCGCGACATCGAGACACTCCTGCAGCACGGCGCTGGTGAAAGCCGAGCCATGCGGTGCGGTGGCCGCCTCGGCGATGGTGCCGTTCGCAAGAATGCACACGGCATTCATGCTGGCCAGTAGCCACCACTTCTGCCACATGGCATCGATCACGTCGTCGGCAACGACAAGGTCGAAGTCGGGCACCGTGAGCTCTTCGCGCAACACTTCGATGGTTGTTTGATCGACAACGCCGGGCAGCAAGCCAACGGTGAGCTCCGCCAGCGGCGTGCTGTGGATGAGTTCGCCCGTTTCCGCCATGTCGACAATGATGCGGACGCTGCCGCCCAGCACCCGCTCCGCGCCAAAGCGCTCGGTCAGCACGTCAAGGTGCCGCATGCCGTTGAGGATCGGCACGATGCGCGTCTGCGGCCCGACTGCCGGCGCGATGTCGGCCACGGCGCTCTCAAGCGAATAGGCCTTCACGGAGAGCAGGATCACGTCGAAATGCGTGCCGCCAGTGCGCAGCTCGTCTGCGGTGACGATCTTTGGCTGCAGCGTTGCATCGCCACGCGGGCTGGTGATGCGCAGGCCTTCGGCACGCACCTGTGCGGCACGCCGGTCGCGCAGCAGGAAGGTGACATCGCGCCCCGCTTCGGCGAGGCGTCCGCCGTAATAGCCGCCGGTTGCGCCGGCACCCACCATCAGAATGCGCATCGTCTCTCCTGAGCCGTGGGCTCCGCAACAGAGTCTATCGCCACAGTTGTGCAGCCGGAGTGCTACGCTGCATGCGAATGCAGACCCAAGACCAGGCACCGCAAACAAGCGCATCCCACACCTCCTTCGATCCATACGCGGCTGCGCTTGCCGAGATGACGCACGACGGCTTCGATCTCACACCAGAGCCGGGCGCAGCAGAGCAGCTTGCGCACATCCTCGCCGCGCCTCCGCAGGTGCCGCCTGGTGCTGAGGACATGCGCGGCCTGTTGTGGTCGTCCATCGACAACGACACGTCGCGCGACCTGGACCAGATCGAATGGGCGGAGGAACTCAATGCGACCGGCGGTTCAGACGACAAGCCCATCCGCGTGCGCGTCGGCATCGCCGATGTGGCGACCACCATCGCCAAAGGCACACCGATTGACGCCTTTGCCGCGCGGCAGACGCAGACGGTGTACACCACGGTGCGCAACTTTTCCATGCTGCCCGTGGAGCTCTCTACCGGGCTCACCTCGCTCAACCCGGACGCAGACCGCAGCGCACTGATCGCGGAGTTCACAGTGCAGCCAGACGGCAGCATCACGGACCACCGCATGCTCGCAGCCACGGTGCGCAACCGCGCGCAGCTTACCTATCGGCAGATCGGCTCGCTGCTTGATGGCGACCTGTGCAGCGGTAGCAGCGCTCACGATCTTTCGCCCGAACTGGCCGCGCAAGTGTGTCTGCAATCGTTAGCGGCGCAACGCATCCGTAAGCATCGCCAAGCTGCAGGCGCGTTGGACTTTCGCCGTGCGGAGGCAACGCCCGTCGTCGCCGATGGTAAAGTGCTGTCGCTGGAAACCACACTGCACAACCCGGCGATGGACCTGATTGAAGACCTGATGATTGCCGCGAATGAGACTGCCGCGCAGACATTGCGCGAGGCGAAGCGCTCGGCCCTGCGCCGCGTGGTGCGTTCGCCCGATCGCTGGAGCCGTATCGCCGAGGTGTTGAAGCCGCTTGGCTATGATCTGCCGGCGACGCCCGACTCCGGCGCGCTGAACACGGCGCTCGCAGCGCAGCGTGCGAAAGACCCGGATCACTACCCCGACCTCGCGCTCGCCGTCATCAAGCTGATGGGCGCTGGCGAGTACGTGCTGGTGCGCGGCGACGACCCCGATCCGCCTTCGCACTTTGCGCTGGCGGCGCATGACTATGCGCATAGCACCGCACCGAACCGCCGCTTCGCCGACCTGGTAACGCAGCGCATTTTGCACGCGACCCTTGAGAACGCGCCCGCTCCCTACACCGACGACGAACTGAGCAGCATCGCGGACCACTGCAACGACCGCGACAAAGCGGCGCGCAAGGTGGAGCGCGCCATGACCAAGCGCGCGCAGGCCATGGCGCTGGCCCACAACATCGGCCAGATCTACCAGGCCGTTGTCACGGGAGCAGGGCCGAAGGGCACGTTTGTCCGCGTGCTCTCACCACCGGTAGAAGGCATGCTGATGCACGGCGGCGGCAGTCTTGACGTGGGTGATCGCGTCACGGTGAAGCTCGTACACACCGATCCGGCAAAGGCATTTATCGACTTCGCACGCGCCTGATTGCCACGCTATCGCTGCAGTATCCGCGACGGTTCCCTTGCGTTGCGGTGAGGCGGCCATCGCCACTAACGTGAAGGCATGCTGAAGCTTCTACGCCTCATTTGCTCTGTTGCACTCCTAACGGTGGGCTGCGCGTCTGCCCACGCGCAGATCGCGGCCTACGCAAACTTTGAGGCGAACCGGCTTGATCAGAACAGCACTTTCATCAAGGGCGGCACCTTCGGTGTGTATGACGACTTCTTCAGCCTCGGCCCGATAAAGCTGGGTGCCGACCTGCGCGGCTCCCGCCTGACCGGCGACAGCGTGAGCGAGAGCAAGATTCAGGGCGGTCTGCGCCTTGCGGTGAAGCCGCCGCTGCTGCCCATCAAGCCCTATGTCGAAGCGCTCACCGGTGCCACGAAGGAAGACGCGGGTTCGCTCAAAGGTTCGTACCACTCCACCTACGAGGTCAATGGCGGCGTGGACTTTACCTTCTTCCCGCACCTGGACTGGCGCGTCGCTGAGGTCGGTGCCGGCTCATTCGGCAGCCAGACGGACAAGAACTTCCACATCTCGACCGGGCTGGTGGTGCGCTTCTTCTGAGGCGCAGCGCGTCTGCGACACTGTACGCGGAGAGTACGAATGAGTCTGCCTGAAGGGCCTGCCGATCAACCGCTTTCAGCGGCTCGCCGAATCACGCGCGAGCAGGGGAAAGAGGAGCAGCGGCAGCACTCGCTCTCGCTTACGGTCGCTGAGCGCTTAAGCCGGATGGACGACCTGAACCGGCAGATGCTCGCAATGCGGGGGAGGTCCCTTGATCAGCTCGCGCAAGACAACACTGTTTGCCGCGTTCGCCGCAGCAGGGGTTGAGTATGCCGTGGTCGGTGGCGTGGCAGTCAACGCCTATGGCTATCAACGCGCGACCAGCACGCAGCAGCTCTATCATGCGTAGCGGAGAGAGATGCTCTTTGCCTGAAGCGGCGACGGCTCTCAGAGAAACAGCAGGTTTCTCCACTACGCTGCGCTCCGGTCGAAATGACGCTTCTAAGAGGCCTGAGCTACGCCTGAAGGTACCGTAAGCGCATCGTTGTCGCCGTAAGATAAGTGCCATGAAGCTCCATCGTTCGCCCGGCTCTCTCATCTTTGGCGTCTTCGCCTTCGCCGCTCTTTGTGTCGGCGGTCGTGCCGTTACGCAGTCGACATCCGCGGCTGCTGACCGGCCTGTGATGCGGCAGCTGCCTCGATTTGCCGCGAAGAGCGTACCGGCGATGGGCCCGCAAGAGTTACCGGCACCGCCTCTGCAGCCCGCTGCACCGACGCCTGCCGGGCTGCCGGGACGTGGCTTGGCGCAGCACCCGATGCTCGTCTTCGGCGAAAACTACAACAAGCTTCTGGTCATCGATCACGGCAAGGTGATTTGGACCTATACGACAGGCCCAGGGCTGGAGCATGACGATGCATGGCTCTTGTCCAACGGCAACGTAGTCTTCACGCGCATGCAGTACATCGCGGAGGTTACCCCGGAAAAGAAGGTCGTGTGGCGCTTCGACGCTCCGGACGGAACGGAGATCCACGGCTGCCAGCCGATCGGCCTGGACAAGGTCATGTTTATCCTGAACGGCCTGCCGCCGAAACTGATGGTGGTCGACATCAAGTCGAGAAAGACGGTCGTGGAGCATGCGCTTCCGGCCTCAAGTACGACCGACAGGGGCATCGTGCATGGCGAGTTTCGCCACGTCCGTTACACAGCGGATGGGCACTACCTTGTTCCCTTCTTTTCCATGGGGCGCGTGGTGGAGTACGACAAAGACTTCAACGAGCTTTGGAGTTACGACGTGCCCAGGCCCTGGTCCGCGGTACGGCTGAAGAACGGCAACACCCTCATCACCGATGAGCCAGACGTGCGCACTTTCGAAATCACGCCCGACAAGAAGGTCGTCTGGGAGCTGACGAAGAAGGATCTTCCAGCGCAGTACTGGTATGGCAACACGCAAACCGCAACACGGCTGGCAAACGGCAACACCATCATCTGCTCGCGGGGCGGCGAACACATGGGCCCGCAGATGGTCGAGGTCACACCCGACAAGAAAATCGTATGGGTGTTGCAGGACTGGCAGCATCTGGGCCCGGTAACCGCTGTACAGGTTCTGGATGAGCCAGGCCTTCCGGAGCATCCCGGCGATTCTCAACGCTAGCGCGACTGCCGAGCTCTAGAGGACAAGCACATACACCAGAGACAAGGAAGCCGCATGGAGCAGAGAGGGACAGAAGCACACGGTCATTGCTGCCTTCCGCCCTCCGCGGAGCAACACGCAGGGGCGTCAAGGCCGGTGCCTTCCGGCGATGCGCGCGAAGCACGCGAGGAGACGCTGGCGCGCATGGTCCCAATGCCCGGCGGAACGTTCCTGATGGGAGCAGACGACCCGGACGGCATCCCTGAGGATGGCGAAGGACCGGTGCGAACCGTCACGCTCGATCCGTTTCTCATCGACCGCTCTCCAGTGACCAACACGCAGTTCGCAAAGTTTGTGGCGGCTACCGGGTACAGAACGGAGGCAGAACAGTTCGGGTTTTCCTTTGTCTTTAGCGGCCATATACCGCACGAGCGATATCACGAGCTGGTGGAGGACACGGTGGCGGCTGCGCCCTGGTGGTGCGTTGTGCGCGGCGCGCAGTGGAACACGCCTGAGGGTCCCGGCTCGGACGTAAAGCAGCGAGGCGATCATCCTGTGGTGCATGTGTCCTGGAACGATGCCGAGGCCTACTGCCGGTGGTCGGGCCAGCGGCTGCCCACCGAGGCGGAGTGGGAGTATGCCGCGCGCGGCGGCCTCACGCAGCAGCGGTACCCGTGGGGCGACAGCCTGCGGCCCGAGGGCGAGCACCGGTGCAACGTCTGGCAGGGAGACTTTCCGCACCATGACACGGGTGAGGATGGATTCCGGGGCACCTGTCCCGTGAACGCTTTTCCGCCGAACGGCTTCGGGCTGTTTTCCATGACGGGCAACACATGGGAGTGGTGCGCCGACTGGTTCGGAACGAACCATCATTCGGCCGCAAGTTTTAATCCGGGAGGCCCTTCGTCGAGCGACGCGAAGGTTTTGAAGGGCGGCTCGTTTCTTTGCCACGCCTCCTATTGCAACCGCTACCGTGTCGGCGCTCGCAGCCGGAACACACCGGATAGCTCAACCGCGAACATCGGCTTTCGCTGTGTGTTGTCCGCTTAGGACCATCTCTTGTAGGTATAGCTCAGGCCCTCTCAGAAGCGTCATTCGACCGGAGCGCAGCGGAGTGGAGAAACCTGCTTCTTCTTTGAGAGCCGTTGCCGCTGCGAGCAAACAGCAGGTTTCTCCGCTCCGCGACGATACAGCCGTCGCTCCGTCGAAATGACGATGCAGGGGCGCGACAAAGCAGACCACCAGCAGATGGAGAATACTTAGAGAGGCGCTACCGGGGCCGGGCCGGGCAGCAGAAGGTGCAGGCTGTCGAGGAACTTTGCCGCCACGGCGAGGCTCTCCGTCGTGTAGGGTTCCGGCGTGAAGAAGGAGTGTGGCTGGCCGGGGTAGAAGAGCAGCTCGCAGCGTACATGCGCGGCCGTCGCGGCAGCCTGGAAGTCGCGCAGCGAGGCAGGCGAGACGAGCTTGTCGGCGTCTCCCGACTGGATGAGCGTGGGCGGCATACCGCTGTCGACGTGGTAGAAGGGCGAGAAGTTGCGGTAGGTGTCGCCGAAGCGAGCTGAGCCGAAGCCATTGGGGCCGCCGTCGAGCACCGGGTTGAACAGGACGAGCGCATCGGCCCTGGGTGAGACCGCCAAGTTGTCGGCAGGGTCGTCCCAGCCCGCGACGGTGGTGGCGAAGGCTGCCAGAAAGCCGCCGGCGGAGCCACCCGCGCCGACGATGCGATCGGGCGCGATGTGCAGTTCCGCAGCGTGGGCGCGCACCCAGCGGAAGGCCGACTTCGCATCCTCCGCACATACGCGGGGCGGATCCGTGCCGTCGCGCGACAGGAGCCGGTACTCCACCTGAATGGCGGTCATGCCGCGCTTTGCCAGATACGCGGACTGACGGTTGAACTGCGAGACCTCGCCGCCCGTCCACGCACCGCCGTGGAAGAAGACGATGGCGCTGTGCGCGGTGTGGTCGGCGGGCGGGTCAAGGATGTACAGCGAGAGGGCCCGGCCCTCGGCCCGCTTGTACTCGACACGCCGGCCCAACGGCGCGACTGCCGCTTTCGCCTTCTCCGGAGCAGGCTGCGGGGGCGCTGTCTGGGCGGGAGCAGGCGAAGCGCCCAGCAGCGCGATCACCCCGAGGAACGCGATCACTTTTCGCGTCACGGCAGCGTTCCCGAGGGATCTCACAAGAAGAACCTTGCGGGCGTGATCGTCGGCAGCGGCTCCCCTGCGGCGGTGATGCGGCGCAGCAGCTCCTCGCGCAACGTGCTCGCCACTTCCCTGTACTGCGGCCTGCCGATGAGGTTGGTGTGCTGCTCCGGGTCGCCCTGGACGGAGTAGAGCGCGTACTCCTGGTAGGTGAGGCTGTGCGAGACCTTGTCCGGCGCCACGCCGGGATCGAAGACGCAGTAGGTCCACTCCGGCGTGCGCAGGGCTCGCGCGCACATGCTGGAGCTGATCTGCACGAAAACGGTGCCGTCCCATTTGTCCGCAGCCGTACTGTCTTGCGTGAGCTGCTGCACGGCGCGGCCGCGCATACCGGGTGCGAGTGGCAGGCCCGCGGCGGTGAGCAGCGTTGGCGCGAGGTCGAGCAGGCTCACCAGCTCTTCCACAAACCGGCCGCGCGCAATGCCGGGCCCCGCCACCACAAACGGCACGCCCAGCGAACTGTCGTGCGGTGAACGCTTGTACTCGCCCATACGTGTGCGGAAGGTGCAGCCATGGTCCGAGAAGAAGAGGATCACCGTGTTGTCGAGCTGGCCGGTGCGCGTCAGCGTCTCCACCACGCGGCCGACGCAGTCATCAATGGCCTGCACGCAGCCGTAGTAGCCGGGCAGGTGCGACTGCCAGTTGCCGGGTAGGGTGAGCAGATCACGTGGCACGTGGGGGTTCTCAAACTTGCCCTCGTAGCGCTTGGGCGGCACGAACTCGTCGACATCGTTCTGGTGGTGCGGCTCAAGTTGCGACAGAAACAAAAAGAACGGCTTGTCGTGCTGCGCTTCGATGAAGTTGACGGCGCGGTCCGTGTAGAAGTCGACGCGATACTGATCCTTGAAGCCGATGTTGGTACCGCTGTTGTCCCAGAAGGCGCCGCCGTACGGGTGCGAGGTCACCTCCGGCACGTTGGCGCCCTCCCACAGGTCGTCGAAGCCACCGCGGCGCGGTCCGGGAGGCACCCAGCCCTGCTTCGCCGGGTCGCTGTGGTCTTCTGAGGCGACGTGCCACTTGCCGATAAAGGCGGTGGTGTAGCCAGCCTGCTTGAAGCTGGTCGCAACCGTCGGCAACGTGTGGTCGAGCTCGAGACCAAGCTTCCAGACGCCCGTCTCGGTGGCGTACCGGCTTGTCAGGAACGATGAGCGTGAGGGCGAGCAGAGCGGCTGGTTTGACATGGCGCGACGACACAGCGTACCGCGTTTGCTCAGCGCGTTCAGATTCGGTGTGCGGGTGGAGGGGTTGACGCCCGCCGCGCCGATGAAGTCCGCGCGGAACTGGTCGGCGCAGATCATCACCACGTTCGGGCGACGCGCGGGTGCCTGTGCCGGTGCTGCTGCACCTTCGGCCTCAACCGCAGAGCCCGCTGCAAGGGCCGTGGCACCGGCCAGGGCTCCACGAAGAAAGTCGCGACGCGTTGCGCCGGGCTGTTTGGATTCTTCAGTCATGGTTACCATTCCTCTCAGAAGTAGTATTTGCCGCTGAGCTGAATCTGCCGCGGATCGTTCGGGTTGTCGCGCGTGGACGAGATTGAAGCGAAGGTAGAGGGTGAGGTAAACGCAAGGCTGCCGGGCTGCGCGAAGTTGGGCGTGTTCGTCAGGTTGAAGACCTCCGCGCGGAACTCAAAGTACTGCTCGTGCAGCGTTGTGAAGCGCCTGACCACCGACAGATCGAAGCGGCGGAAGGGTGGTCCGGCGACCTGGCCCCCCGGTCCCCCGAGGCTTGCGGCCGTGAGATTGCCGGCGGTTGCAGCAACGGGATTGGCAAACGCCGCGGGATTGAGAAACTGCTTCGCATTGTGGCTACCAGCGTACGGATCGACGCCCGGCACCTTAAGCGCAAACGCACCCAGGCCTGACGTTGTGGTGACGCCACTGGCACCGATCGTAAGCGGCTGCCCGTCCTGCGCCTGCAGGATGAAGTTGCTGGCCCAGCCGCCCGCCAGCAGCGCGCCCACGCCATGGATCAGCATCTGTTTTCCGCGGCCGAAGGGCAGCTCATAGGTGCCGCTCAGGTGCACGGTGCGTCGCGTGTCGATGTCGCAGCGCGTGTAGTCCGCGTTGATGCCGACACCGGCGACATAGGGCGCGCGATAGCCGCCAATGCCGTTGTCGAGCAGATCGCGAATGTTCCCCAGGCACTTGGAGTAGGTGAAGTTGGCCGTGGCGCTGAAGCCGCTCGAAAAGCGGTGTTCGCCGCCGACCTGCAGCGAGTTGTAATTGCCCTGCCCGATGTTGGCCAGAAAGGTGCCGCCCGCAGCGAAGTCCGGGAACGTCAGCAGAGTCCTTGAGCTGACCGTGGACGGCTGGATGGACGTGTAGCCGTTGGTGCCGGGGCTGACCTGGATGTGACGCGAGTTGGAGCCGACGTAGCCCGCAAACGCGATCGTGTTGGCGGTCAATTGGAACTGCACCTGCAGGTTGTAATCCTGCGTGTAGCTGGTCTTCGGATTGGGTTGGCGGCCGATCAGCGGAACCGCAGCCAGCGGCAGCGTCGCCGGGCTGAGTGCCACGTTGCTCAGTCCCTGCGAGAGCGGCCCGACAGAGCCGTTGGCCGTGAGCGGCGTGACGGAACTGCCGGCCGTGTAGTTCACGTTGAGCGTGAACGGGTAGTTTGCCGGCGGCTGCCCGGCGATGCCGAGGTTCTCCTCACCTTGAAAGAAGAGACCGTAACCGCCGCGAAGAACGACGCGATGTGCGACCTGCGACGAGAAGCCGAAGCGCGGCGCAAAGTTGGTGTGCTGCGGCGATGCCAGGTTCCCGTCAGGCTGTGCGGTGAACTGGATTTTGTCGAGCGCAAGCTGATTGAGAAAGACCTGCGGATAGGCGGCAAGCTGCGACTGCGGCACGTAGAAGTGCGGCAGGCCGTCCCGTGAAAAGGTGCCGGGAACCATGTTGGCGTAGCGGTTGTCGCGGTCGGTGTTGATGCCGAAGAGCTCCCACCGCAGACCATAGGTGAACGTCGTGTTGGCAAAGGCACGCCAGTTGTCTTCGACATACGCGGCGTAGTACGGACGCTTCACGAAGAAGACCGGCGAAAAGGCCGACGCCGTGACCGCGTTCGATCCGCCGAGATTGTTGATACCGCCCGCAACCGAGCTCGCGCCGGGGTTGAGCACGAACTGCGCGCGGTCGGTGGAGCCATCCACATTGGAGATGATCGAGGTGTAGATGCCACTGTTGGCGAAGGTGCCGCGCGAGGCTGCCGGCGTGAGCGAGGGCAGCGCGATGTGCTGGTACTCAAAGCCCGTGCGCAACTGATGCCGGCCCAGGTCGACGCTGACGTTTTCCGTCACCTGCAGCACTTCACTTTCCTTGTCGCTGGGCAGGCTGCCGGCCGTACCCAGATTGGCGAGCTGGCCGAAGGTGAACAACGGCAGGCCGCCATTTGAGGGCAGCTGCGGGATGCCGGGGATGCCATACTGCGCCGGGATGCCGAGCGTGTCGGCACCCGCCTGGCGGCGCGCATCGGCCACGCGCGTGTAGCCGATGCGGGCCTCGTTGACCACATGGGCGGAGACGACGTGCGTCTCACTCAGCGCCATGTTCTGCGACTCCGTACGGCCGCTGCCCGGCCGCGATGCCGCACCATCCGCAATGCCCGAAAATGGCCCCGGCAGAAACTGTGTCTGGTGCAGAAAGCCGTAGCGGGCAAAGGCGGTGTCGCGATCGGAGAAGACCTGGTCCAGGCGCACGTCAAAGGTGTTGTTATACGTCGTGCTCACCGGGCTAATGGAGTAGTTGTTCGTCAGCCCCGCAGCGCTTGGTGCGGGATAGAGCTGTAGCAAGCGGACGGCATTCGGGTTGAGCCTGCCGCCGGGCAGTTGGTTCAATAGCGCGGCGTTGCCGGCGGTGCTGAAGTTGGTCACGCCGCGCAGGTTGCCGCTGTAGAACGGGTCCCGCACAAAGCCCGCAGCCCCGGCGCGGATGCCCGTGACCGGGTCCACGGTGTTGGCGGCGATGGCGCGCGTAGTCGCCGGGTCAAAGACGGTGCCGAGCGGGAAGACGCGGCCCAGCGCGTCAGTCTTTGTGGTGGTCTGCAGCGCGATCAGGTCTCGCAGGTCGGTGAAGTTGGATCCGCTCTCCGCCGCAGTGGGTACCGTTACGACATACGTGCGGCCCTGCACCACGCGCGTGCCCTGGTAGTCGCCAAAGACAAAGGTGCGGTTGCGGCCGTTGTAGACGTGCGGGATGACGACGGGCAGGCCGATCGCACCGCCAAACTGGTTCTGCCGGAACTTCGGCCTGCGCTGCGTGGTCGGAACGAAGTAGTCCTTCGCATCGAAGTAGTCGTTGCGCAGGTACTCCCACACGTCGCCGTGAACCTCGTTCGATCCGCTGCGCGTGCTGATGTTGAGCACCGCGCCGGCGGAGTGGCCGAACTCCGCCGTGTAGTTGCTGGTCTGCACGGCGAACTCGCGCAACGCATCGGGCGGCGGCAGAATCACGAACTGCGCCTGGCTGACCAGGTCCGCGATGTTGGAGTTGTTATCGAGTCCATCGAGCAGGTAGTTGTTCTGCGTGCGGCGCGTGCCGTTGGCCGTGAACGATCCGCTGGCCTGCAGGCCGCGGCTGTCGTTTTGCGAGATCGCCACGCCGGGCGAAAGCTGCGCAAGCTGGGTGGCGTTGCGTCCGTTCAGCGGCAGTTCATCGATCTGCTGACGCGTGACCAGCTGTTGCAGGCTGGCTCCCGCAGCAGAGTCAAGCAGCGGCGTTGCGGCGCTTACCTCGACCGTTTCGTTTGCGCCACCGGGCTCCAGGTGCGCATCCACGCTGAGGCTGCTCTGCACCGTGACCTCGATGTGCTGCCGCTCGGACTGCTTGAAGCCGCCCTTCTCCACCGTGAGCGTGTAGGTGCCCAGTGCCAGCGGGCTGAAGGAGTAAGTGCCGCCGCGGCCGGTGTGCTGGGTGATGCGCCGGTTGGTGTGCTCTTCACGCAGGGTGATGTTGGCATCGGCGATGGTGCCGCCGGAGGCGTCGGTCACAACACCTGCGAGAGAGCCCGTGTCGACCTGCGCGAACGCGATGGGGGAAAGCAGAAGGTATGCGGCAAGCGATGGGAGGTGCGGCAGCAGGATACGTCTCCGGAAGAGACGATCGAAGGATTGCATGAAAGTAGAGTCCTCTCTGAGGTGTTCTTTGGTCTGCCCCGGCTCGCAGGGCGCGTGGTGTCTATGGCTGCCACTGCTGCCAGAAGGCAACAGACGCAGGCTCGTAAAACGCTTGTGAGCTTCCCGAGTGGTTGAGTGAGGAGTAGTCGACAAACGCCAGCGAGTGGCCGACATCCGTCGGATCGTTTGGCTCGAAGTCGCGGTCCGAGTAGGCGTCCATGAAGATGCGGCCGCTCCATCCGCCGCCGCCGTTCGCCGCGTCCTGAAAGAGTGCGCGCAACGCCACCATCTGCGGCAGGTCGGCCAGCGCGCCGTTGCTCGGCGTCACCATCTGGAAGACCGAGTCGGAGCTGTCACCGATAAAGACGACCTGCGCATGATTCGGGTACTGCGCCGCATGGTTGTTAATGAAGGTTTTCAGGTTGACAAAGCCGGTGCCGTTGACCTGGTCGTTCAGGAACTGCGTCCAGTTCGCGGCCGTCAGATTGTTCGGATCGCAGCCCGCGATGTAGCTCTGACAATAAGCCCGTGCGGCGCCGCCCATGTACTGGCCCTGGTTGCCGCGCCAGTTCACCTCCATCCACTTGTAGCCGAAGGCGAACGCGCCCGTTTGCTTCGCAATGAGCGCGAAGAAGGAAAAGTTCTGGCCCTGCGTGCAGGTGAACTGGTACGTGCCGTCGTTTGCCGGGCACAGCACCCTCTGGATGCCGTTGTAGTCCGCCCCGTAGTAGCCGCCATTCACGATGAAGGTATGCGTCTGCAGCCAGTTGTTCGTCTGCGAGTTCACGCGCGCGGCCAGGTCGACGATGAGCGGCAGAAGCTCGCTCATGTTGCCGTTGTTGTGCTCCTGCAGGCGAATGCCGAGCAGCCACTGCGCCAGCCCGCGGCTTTGCGCCTGCGTCACGATGTCGGCCAGGTCGCTCGCGTACTCGCCTTCAAGCCTCGTGCGCGTCTGCGCGTCGATGCCGGTTTGAAACCAGCGCCGCTGGTCCAGGAAGAACTTGACGTTGCCGCTAATGGCACCAGAAGCGTAGAGCGTCTGCACGCGCTGAAGAAACGTCAGGATCACTGAATCGCGTTGCGCGAGGGTATAGCCGTTGGTGCAATTGCGGTTCTCGATGGTGTTGCGCACCGAGTCGAAGGCCTGCAGCTGTGTTGCGTTCTTGGCTGCGTCTGGCAGAAACAGCGCCACGGTGTAGTTGTTCCAGTCCTGCGTGGAGATACTCTGCTGCGTCGGGAGATTGCAGGTCTGGTTGGCGGTGACCGAGGGCTGCACGTTGATCACCGCCGTGTTCACGCCCTTTTGGTCAAGCTGATTCAGATACGCGGCCAGGTATTGGTTCTTCAGATCGGGTGTGATGCTGTACTGCTCGGAGACCTGGATGTTGGCAATCTCCCACCGGCTCATCACACCGTGGATCGTGGTGGGTGACGGGGCCTGCGCCTCCGCTCCGGTTGCCAATAAGGCGAGAAGCAGCAAAGGCGCGAGCAGAACAGCATAAAGCAAAGTCTTTCGCACGGAGGGTCCCTCTTCGGCGTGTGCCGCGTGTGAGCTTGTGAGGAGGCCGTGCTGTGCGAGAGAGCGTTGACGCCTAAACGCAATCAGCCCGGCTGCGGGCCGGGCGTGCGGGCGATGCGAGACTGAACGGGAGGGCCGGTTCAGCTCATCACAGGGCACACTGCGCGGCTCGCAGAGCGAGAGCGCAGCAACAACAACCCTGGAGAGCGAACAGCGACATTCCTTTTAAGAAATCACGATAGGGCTATGGAGTCAACCGAGGGCCGTCATTGAAGCCGTCTGAAGGATAGAACGATTGCTCTCGAAGAGAAACAGTGGCCACCTGAAAGCATCTTCCTTTTTCGATGTAGTTCAGGCCTTCTTCACAATTGTCATTTCGACCGAAGCGCAGCGGAGTGGAGAAACCTGCTTCTCCCTTGTGGGCCGTTTGCCGCTTCGGGCAAACAGCAGGTTTCTCCGCTCCGCGACGATAGAGCCGTCGCTCCGGTCGAAATGACGCTGTGTTGCAAGCCGGCAGTAGGCTTACTACCTCAGCAAGACTTCTTCAGGCCACGATCAGCCGCGGCACGCGATCGCTGATGCCGCACAGCACCTCATACACGTGCGTGCCGGCCAGCCGCGCGTGCTCTGCGGCGGAGATGTGCAAGTTGCCATCACTGCCGAGCAAGACGGCTTCGTCGCCGATCGCCGTGTTTGGAATGGCGCTCACATCGACAACGGAAAGGTCCATCGACACCCGCCCGACGACGGGTGCACGCCTGCCATGCAGCAGCACGGCGCTGCCCTCGGCCGCGTTGGTGGAGGAGAGCGCCCGGCGAAAGCCATCCGCATAGCCGACGGGCAGCAGCGCCAGCCGCATCGCTCGAGGCGCAACGAAGGTGGCGTTGTAGCCGACGGTTGCGCCCGCACGGACCTCGCGCAGGCTGACGACGCGCGTCTTCCAGTCGAGCACCGGCTGCAGCTGTTCCAGCGCGGGATGCGGCTCTTCCGCACCCTTGCTCAGCGGCAGCGCGTGGCCGTAAAGGGCAAGGCCGGCGCGGGTCATGGCCTGTGCGCCGGCGCTGCGCGCAAGCTGTGGCAGCGTCTGCGGAACGGCCCTGCTATCCACGCCGGAGGTGTTGCCGATGTGCAGGAGCGCCGGCGTGTGACCGCCCGCACGTACCTGCTGCAGAGCCGTTGCAAAGGCGGCGGTCTGCGCGCTGTTCTGTGCGTCGTCAAGCACCTCGGCAGAGGCAAAGTGCGTCAGCACGCCCTCCAAACGCAACGGTGGGTCTGCACGGAAGCGCCCCAGCAAAAGGCCGAGCAGATCGCCAACGGCAACACCCTGCCGAGCCATGCCCGTGTCCACCTCCACGTGCACGGCGATGCTTCGTGGCCGTGCGGAACGGCGGCGCGCCTCTGCCTCGAGCAGGTCGAGATGGTACGGCTCCCAGACCACCGGCGTAAGCCCGTAGTCGAGGCACGCAGCCTCTTCGCCGGGCCATACGCCGCACATCACCAGGATGCGAGGCGACAACATCTGCGGCAGGATGCTCAGGGCACGCCGCACCGCCACGCCTTCTTCCACGCTGGTAACGCCGAGCCAGCGCGCGCCCGCGGCGGCCAGCACGGGCGCGCACTCCGTAGCGCCGTGGCCGTAAGCGTTTGCCTTCACTACGGCGAGCACGTCCACGGCAGGACCCGCCGCGGCGCAGAGCCTCCGGTAGTTCGCTGCTAAGCGGCCGGCGGAGACCTCCGCCCACACTGGCCGCGTATGCTGCACATCCACAGAACGCATCAGCACCATGCTAAGCGGTTGCGAACAGTGGACCCTTCATGGCCCCTCTCTCCGGTGCAGGAGCGCAGAAAGTGAACGCGTTCAGAAATATCATGCAACCCAGGCACCGCGCGCGTAATCTCATTTTTGAACACGTTCGGAATCACCAACTCGAGAGGGAGAAAGAGGCCTCACATGTACGTCGCATCCTGCTACTTCAGCTATCTCGCCATCAGCATCGCGCTCACCATCTGGGTGGCACGCACACTGCACAAGAGCGGTCGCATCTTTCTTGTGAATGCCTTTTCGGGTGACGAGGAACTTGCGGATTCCGTGAACCGCCTGCTCGTTGTCGGCTTCTACCTGATGAACCTAGGCTATGTCGCCTTCTTTCTGAAGACCTACTACCCGCTGGACACGCTGCGGCAGGTCATCGAGCTGGAGAGCACCAAGCTCGGCGCGGTGTTGCTGGTGCTTGGCATCGTGCACTTTCTGAACATCTTCATCCTGGCCAGGATGCGGCGGTCGCCCATGAACGCGCAGTTGCACGCTGCTCCTGCACCGGCGTATCCAACGCCACCAGCGCCGGCGTATCCACCTGCCGCACGATGACCACCGCGCTGCAGCCGAAGAAGTCAGAGGAAACGCGCAAGCGCATCCTTGAGGCCGCGCTCACGATCTTTCGAGAGCGCGGCTTTGAGCGAGCCACCATGCGCGACGTTGCCGCCGGTGCCGGCCTAGCCGTGGGTGCGGCCTACTACTATTTCGACTCAAAGGACGCGATCGTAACGGCGTTCTATGAGCGGGCGCAGCATGAGATGCAGTCTGCACTGGCTGACCTCTTGGCGCGCAGCCGCAACTTTGAAGAGCGGTTAGGCGGCATCATCCGCGTGAAACTCGCATACTTTCAGGAGAATCGAACCCTGCTGGAAGCGCTCTCATCGCACGTCGATCCCAAGCACCCGTTGTCGCCGTTCAGCGAGGAAAGCGCAGCGATCCGCGACCAGGACATCGCCTCGTTTGCACGCGCTGTCACCGATTCGAAGATTGTTCTACCGCGTAACCTGCAGCCGTACCTTCCACGGCTGCTGTGGCTCTATCAAATGGGTATCCTGCTCTTCTGGGTCTACGACGCGTCGCCAGACCAGCAGAGAACGCACACACTACTCGACAAGACACTCAAAATGCTTTTGCTCACGTTGAAGCTGGTAAAGATTCCACTGCTGCGGCCGCTGCACAAGCTTGCGGCGGAACTGCTGGAGGTTGTGTATGGACGAGCCTGAGTTTCATAAGCCGTTGCGCATCGTTATCCCTGGAGGCAGCGGACAGGTAGGCCAGCTGCTGTCGCGCCACTTCCACCAGCAGGGCCATCAAGTAACCGTGTTGAGCCGCAACGTCGTGCAGGCACCGTGGCAGGTGCTGCCGTGGGACGGGTGCACACAAGGCCCATGGACCGCGGCGCTTGAAGGTGCGGACGTTTGCATCAACCTGGCCGGACGCAGCGTGAACTGCCGGTACGACGCGAAGCACCGTGCGGAGATCTATAACTCTCGTATTGACTCAACACGATTGCTGGGTGAGGTCATCGGATCGCTGAAGCAGCCGCCGCGCGTGTGGTTGAACGCAGGCACCGCGACCCTTTACCGGCATGCGCTCGACAGGCCGATGGACGAAGCTACGGGCGAATATGGCGGCAAGGAAGAGAATGCGCCCGACACTTGGCAGTTCTCCATCAAGGTCGCGAAGGACTGGGAAGAGGCCTTCTTCTCATCGGCAACACCGCGCACGCGCCAGGTCGATCTGCGTACAGCGATGGTCATGGGCACCGGCCAGGGTGGCGTCTTTGACGTGCTCTCAACGCTTGCGCGGCGCGGCCTGGGCGGCACCATCGCCTCGGGCAGGCAATACGTTTCGTGGATTCACGAAGCGGACTTTGCCAGAGCTGTCGATCTGCTGATCGCGGATGATGAGCTGGAAGGCGGGATTAATCTGGTGGCGCCGGGACCTTTGCCGAATCGCGACTTCATGCGCCTCTTGCGCGATGCATGGGGCGTACGTGTCGGCATGCCCGCGGCTGCGTGGATGATCGAGATCGGCACCTTTCTGATGCGCACCGAGTCGGAGCTGGTGCTGAAGAGCCGGTGGGTGCTGCCGGGCAAACTGCAGGCGGCAGGCTTCGACTTTCTCTTTCCCGAATGGGGCGGTGCCGCGCGTAATCTTGTGCGGCAGATGCGGGCCAGGTAGCTGGAACTCTGTCGTTCCATATGCTTCACTTACCAGAGAAGCGTCATTTCGACCGGAGCGCAGCGAAGTGGAGAAACCTGCTGTTTGCTCGCAGCACCGAGACCCTCAAAGAAACAGCAGGTTTCTCCGCTACGCGACGATGGAGCTGTCGCTCCTGTCGCACCACGTGCCACGCCTCGTGCGGCAGATGTCTCTCGTTACCGGGTTCGATGTGGATTTCGCTGCCCTGCGCATACGCGAGATCATGCAGCCGCGCGGGTTGCGCCGAGTTCCTGTGAACGCGCGGGTCTTCCATCGACTCACCGGAGAGTGCTTCTACGCCGGCCTGCAGCGCCGGTGGCAGTCTCGTTCTCCTGCGCTTCGTCATGGCGTTTGCTCTGCCGGCGATGCACCATCGTCCTCAACAGGAGGCCTGGGGAAGCCGCCTCCAAAGCGCCACACCGCGAGCAGCACAATGCTGCCGAGCACGAGGCTAAGCAGTGCATCCACCAGCAGCTCGCCGCGCGCGCCCGACCAGCCGCCGTGCAGTGTTGAGCCGTGGCCGTCAAGCGCGACCGAGCCGGCAATCGCCACGTTGCAGGCGGCGATGCAGATGGAGTATTGCGTGGCGGAGAGCGGGTTATCGCGCCCGACGATCTGGAAGACCAGCGCACTGGTGGCGGTGTAGTTGATGCCAGCCAGCACGTTGTAGAAGCAGACGCCAACGACGAACACCCACACGGGATGCCAGCCGCGATTGAGCAGCATCACCATCACGAGCGACCCAGCACCCGCGACCATCGCCGGTGCGATGAAGAGTAAACGCCGGTCGAAGCGGTTGCTGAGCGGCCCGCCCAGCGCGGCACCCACGATGCACGCGATCGCCAAGCCCACGCCGCTGACCAGCGCCGTGAGGTCGTCGCTCGCTTGGAAGTCGCGGCCGATGCCGCCGAAGAGGTTCTGCATGGCAAAGGTCGCCGAGGGCACGATGAAGACGAGCAGCGCGAACAGGTAGCTTGGCTTGCGTGCGGTTTCCGCCAGATCACGGCCGAGCTTGCGGAACATCTCGCCCGGGCGGCGTGGTGTGCGCGACTCTTTCGCGGTAAACAGCAGCGGCGAAGCGGAGATCAGGATGGGCAGCGGAATCAGCAATGCCGCGGTGTGCAGGCTGAGGTGGCGCAGCTCCCACACGGAGAGTGAACCACAGGCGCCGGTAAGCCCAAGGTAGGCAATGTTGAGCCACGCGCTCGCCGCGCTCTGCCGCGCCGGCTCCACCAGGTTGGGCACCATGCCGCCGATGGTGCTGCTGTACATCTGCGTCGCAAGGTAGCCCACGAACATCACCGCCATCAGCGCGTTCGCGCCGGACCCATAGCCACCATGCGCGGAAGCCGCCCCCACCAGCAGCACCGATGTGCCTAGGCAAAGCGCGCCGGCGACCGCCAACAGCATGGCCCACACCCGCCGCGAGACACCGCAGTCGACCAGCGGCGTGAGCAGAAAGCTGAGGTAACTCGGCACCAGAATGACAAAGGCGAACTCAGACTCGCGGGCATTGCTCACACCGTTGGCCGTTAGCAACGTGGCCAGCGCGACGGCCACGAAGCCATTCATGGATCCGGATGCCGAGTAGAGAAGACCGACCAGCCACGTGGGAAAGCGGCGTGACGTCGGCTCGGCCTGTGCGGCACTTGTAACGGTGGTCGACACTGCGGCTATGCTAGCTGGTTTGCCTCACACCAAAGCTAAAAGTGGAAGCGCGTGGTAAACACCAGTGCATGGTTGTAAGTGTGGAAGTGCGTGACCGCGGACTGGAAGCCCACGCCGATCGACATGCCTCGCCGGCGGTCCTGCTCGTTGGGACGATACGGCAGCCTGCCGAAGACGAGGGCCGGTGCCACGAAGGACTGCACTTCACCATCGCGGGCGGAGCCGAACCAGGTGGAGGTGCTGGTCTCAAACTGCGTCCAAAGATAGCGGGCTGCGTGGTATTGCACGATAGAGTTGCCGGTGAGCACACGGCCGTTACGCTTGGCATTGGCAACCGGCAGCGTTGCGCCCAGGTTGGCGGCAACGTTCCACCTGCCATAGCCTTTGCCGCCGCCAAGCTGCGGGCCGACGATGGCATCGGGCGCGCCGTTGCTGTAAGAGCCGGTCGGAACAATGCCATTGAGCACCGCGGAGAACACGTAATTGCGTCGCTGCTCCGGTGACCGCAAGAGTTCCACTTTCACACTCGTGGTGAAGTCGCCGAAGCCGTCTGCTGTGCCGTTGCTGTGCTTCAGAAAAGGCGGCACAATCACGGTGAACTCGGTACGCGGGAACGGCACAAACTGCAGGCCCTTGTTGAAGCCGAGGCTGCGCACCTGATCACCTGCAGAAGCACGCGAACGGGAGAAATCTTCACGGAAGACGGAGAGCAGCAGCGGGTTCGGCGTAAATACGGGCCCCGCCCACCGGGGCTGGTCGAGGGTGAAGCGGGTCGCGCGCCGCTGGTACGTCACAATCCAGTCTTCGCTGTAGCCCGGCAGTGTAAACAGCAGCAGCAGTGTGACTGCTGCTGCGAGGCGACCGAGCTTTGGTAGGAGGACCGGCATCTGCTAGCCGCATGGTCGCACACGGGCCAGCCGGCGACGATGAACATGGAGCAGCCTAGGCCGGTGCCTCCCCTTCTTCTGTATCGTCTTCGTGCACGGGTGAGTGCGACTCGCGCCGTGCCATCAGCGGCGTAAGCAGCAGGATGGCCAACACCGTGGTGACCATGCCGCCGACGACCACGCGCGCCAGCGGCTGCTGCGCCTGCGCGCCGATGCCGTTGGAGATGGCCGCCGGCAGCAGGCCAAGGCCGGCGGACATGCAGGCCATCAGCACGGGACGCATCTCGTCGAGCGAGCCCTCGACCAGTCCCTCCTTCACGCCGTGGTCGCGTTGCGCGCGCCGGATGCCGGAGAGAAAGACGACCGCGCCCAGCGTGGCCACACCCGTGAGTGACGTGAAGCCGACCGCGGCGGAGATGGAAAATGCCGTATGCGTGACCAGCAACGCCAGGATGCCGCCCACCGCCGCGAACGGCAGCGTGGCCAGCACGATCAGCGCATCAAGCCAGTTGCCGAAGAGCGTGTAGAGCAGCACCAGCACGGCAAGCAGGCTGATGGGGATGATGACGGCAAGCCTGGCCTGCTCCTTCTTAAGGGAATCGAACTCGCCCGCCCAGGAGAAGGTGTAGCCGTTGGGCAGCGTGATCTTGTGCTGGAGCTGGCCTTGCAGGTCGGTGATAGTGTCGGCCAGGTCGCGGCCGCGCACGCTGAACTTCACCGGGATGTAGCGGCGGCCACCCTCGCGATAGATCTGGAAACTGCCGTTCTTGACCGCGATGGTTGCTATTTGCGATAGCGGCACGCGGCTGCCATCTGATGTGGGCAGCGTGATGTTACCAACGGCATCGGGACTGTTGCGGTACGGCTCCGGGTAGCGCACGGCGATGTCGAAGCGGCGATCGCCCTCAATCATCTGCGTCACCGCGCTGCCGCCGACCGCGGCCTGAATGGCGGCGTTTACATCGGCAGGCGCGATGCCATAGCGCGCGGCCTGCTCGCGGTTGAGCTGGATCACGAGCGAGGGCTGGCCGCTGACCTTGAAGATGCCGGCATCGGTCACGCCTTTCACGTTGTCCATGACGTTGACCACGTTGTCGGCGAGCTTGGAAAGCGTGTCGAGGTCGTCGCCGAAGATCTTCAGCGAGTTCTCACCCTTCACGCCGCTCATGGCCTCTTCCACGTTGTCCTGAATTTGCTGCGAGAAGCCGAACACCGCGCCGGGATACTTGCTGAGGGTGTGCTGCATCTGCTCGATCAGCGCTTCCTTGCTGCCGTGCACCGACGCAGGCCAGGTACCGCGATCGTTCAGGTCGACGAGGAACTCGAGATTGTTGAAGGTGGTCACGTCGGTGCCATCATCGGGCCGGCCGATCTGTGAGACAACCTGCTTTACCTCGGGGTAGCTCTTGAAGTCGGCGCGCAACTGGTCGGCAACATGAGCCGCGTCGGCAAAGCCGATGTCCTGCGGCAGCGTTGCGCGAATCCACAGATTGCCCTCTTCCAGCGGTGGCATAAATTCTCCGCCGACGAAGAAGAGAAAGATCACCACACCCGCGGCGAGCGCCAAAAATGACGACACCCACACCACGCGCGAATGCTTCAGCGCACGGCCGAGCCACCGGCTGTAGTGATGGCGGAAAAAATTCGACAGCCACGTTCCCGTGTCCTCGTGATCTGGATCGAAGTGGGTCTCGTGGTGCTGCACATTCTTCGGCTTCTTGGCGATGACAAACGCAAGCACCGGCGCAAAGACCAGCGCAAACAGCAGCGCGCCCGTGAGCGCAAAGCCATACGTCAGGGCCATGGGCGCGAAGATCTTGCCGGGCACGCCCTGCATAGTGAACAGCGGAATAAACGCGACGAGGATGATGGCAGTGGCAAAGAGCACGGGCCGCGCCGCATCCTGTACGCCGCACACGATCAGCGCCGCCGTAGTGTCACCGGGTTCGCGCCGCGACAGCTTGCGGTGAATGTTCTCAAGCACCACGATCGACGCGTCAACCAGGATGCCGAAGTCGATTGCGCCGATGGAGATGAGGTTGGCCGAATGGTCCGTCGCCGCCATCATGCTGAAGGCGAATAGCACCGCGAACGGAATCGTGAACGCCGCGATCAGCGTGGTGCGCACGTCGCCCAGCATGAATAGCAGGATCAGCGTGACCAGTACGAGGCCGGTGATGATGACCTCGCGCACCGTATGCGTGGTGTGCTCGATAAGCGTAGTGCGGTCGCTGATGGGCGTAATGTGCATGCCCGGCGGCAGCAGCGTGTGGTTCAGCTCATGGATTTTGGCCTTGAGTTTCTCAAGTGCGGGGATGCTCTGCTCTTCCTTCTGCAGCAGGACGATACCTTCGACCACATCGGGCCGATCGCCATGCGCGTCGGTGCGGCCGATCTTGCCGAGCCGCTGCTGGTAACCCTCCTTCACGGCAGCTACATCGCGCACCAGCACCGGCACGCCGCTCTTCTGCGCGATGACCACGCTCTCCACATCGGCGATGGTGTGCAGCTGGCCGAGCGAACGCACGTTCACGCTTTGCTCGCCCAGCGTGATGTAGTTGCCACCCGCGTTTGAGTTGCTGTTCTGCACGGCATTGAGCAGCTGCGGAAGCGTGACGCCGTAGGCCAGCAGCTTGTTGGGGTCGGCCTCGATCTGGTACTGCTTCGTTGTGCCGCCAAAGGTGGTCACGTCAATGATGCCGGGCACCGACTTCATCTCGCGCCGGATGAGCCAGTTCTGCGTCGAGCTCAGATCATTGAGAGTGTAGGGGCCGGTGAGTTCGTAGCGAAAGATCTCGCCGATGGGCGACCACGGTGAGAGCTGCGGCTGCAGGCCGTTGGGCAGCGTGAGGCCCTGCAGGCGGTTCAGGATCTCCTGCCGGTCGCGGAAGTAATCGCTTGTGAAGGTGAAGTACAGCTTCACATCGCTGAGGCCGAAGATGCTGATGGACCGGATGCCCTCGAGACGCGGGGCACCGTTAAGCGCGGTCTCCGTGGGCACGGTGACCTGCTGCTCCATCTCCTCAGCCGACCAGGCGGGGTTCTGCGTGATGATCTCAACGAGCGGTGGCGACGGGTCGGGGTACGCCTCCACATCAAGCTTCAGAAAGCCGAAGACACCGGCCAGCAGACCCGCCGCGAGCAGAATGAGCACGAGCGCGCGAAAGCGCAGCAGAAGACGGATGAATGCACTCATGCCTAATCTCCTACTGGCGCGCGCAGAAAGGCCGCGCCCTTCTTCACAATGCGTTCGCCATCGTGTAGCCCGCTGGTGATCTCAATGGTGTCACCGCGCGTTGCACCCACGTTCACGGGGTGCAGCTCATACTTGCCGTTGTTTGATGCGATGTAGACGCCGGTGTTGTCGCCGTCGTGCACCACGGCGGTTTGCGGCACCACGATGGTGGCCGTGGGTGGCCGCTGGATCTGCAGGCTGGCAAACATCGCCGGCTTCAGGCGATGGCCGGGGTTCTGCAGGACGACACGTGCGCGTAACGTGTGCGTCGCCGCGTCGAAGGTGTCGCCGATGTTGGCGATGCTGCCGTGAAAGGTCTCGCCGGGGAACGCCTGCACCGTGACGTCGACGTTCTCATGCGCTTTCAGCAGGGCGATGTCACGCTCGAACACGTCGCCGACGACCCAAACGCTGTCGAGGTTCGCCACCGTTGCGATGCCGTTCGCCGAGCTGTTATCGAGCGAGCGCTGCAGCTCACCGTTCGCAGTGCCAACCTCGATGACGGTGCCCGCGATGGGCGAGGTAATCGGCGCGTTGTCGCTGGTGCCCGTCTCGGAAAAGCCAAGCTCGCGGATGCGCTGGCGGGCGCGCTCCAACTCGGAGTGCGACGCCGCGGCCTGCGACTGCAGGTCCTGGTAGCTGGCCAGCGAGAGAACCTCATGGTCGTACAGCAGCTTGCCGCGGTCGCGCGCACGGTCGTCATGTTCGGACTGCGTCTTCGCCTTTTCAAAGTCGGAACGGGCCGCGGCTACGTCGCCGCTCTGCAGTGTGGCGATGGCCTGCCCCTTGCCGACCTCTTGCCCGGCAACCACGCGCAGCGAGAGGATGCGGCCGGCGAGCGGCGGGAAGATGTGCACCAGCTTCGTCGGGTCCGCCTCAACGTGCGCGGGCACGGTGAGCGAATCGAAGATCGTGCCGGTCTGCACCGTCATGGTCTCGATGTTGATGGCCGGCAGGTCTTTCTCGGGCGCTTCCTTCTTCTTGCAGCCGCTGAGCATGCATACGAGCGCGAGGGAGGCACAAGCTGCAGCCCTGAACGGCAGCGGAGCCAAAGCAGCCTGAACCCTCGGCCAGGTCGCAGCATCTTTCTGCATCGCTCTGACCGCAGAAGAGTCAATGCCGGATCCTTCGGAGGGGCACGGCTTCAGCCGTGCCGTAAAAGGCACGCTACCCTCCTCCTGTCTTTTCCCCGTTCTCCGGAGGCGAACGGGAAAAAGACAACTGAAAATTCTAGAGTTGGATTCGGCACGGCTGAAGCCGTGCCCCTCCGATGATGAACCTGAGATCTTTGAATGGACAGTCATTACGGATTCACCTCCGTGGCGGTGGCGTAGGAGAGCTGGTGCAGCGCAAGCAGGGCCTGCGCCTGTGCCTGAATGGCGGCAAGGTTGATCTGGCGGTAGTCGTTCAGCGCGGAGAGGTAATCGAGCAGCGTTGTGTTGCCGTTGCGATAGCTGAACTGCAGGTTGTCGCGCACGTGTGCGGCCTCGGCCAGGTACTTGTCCTGGTAGCGGGTGCTCTGGGCTTGCGCGGCCTGGTACGCGGCGTACGCCTGGTCCACGTCACTGACCACCTGGTTGCGCGTAGCCGTCAGCAGCAAGCGGCTGCTCTGCGCCTCGTAACGCGTGCGCTCTTTTTCGCCCTGGTTGCGGTCGAAGACCCGCAACGGCAGGCTGAGATTTAGGCCAAAGGTGCTTGCGCGTCCGCTGTGCTCATACTCGCCACCGACGGTTGGATCGGCGCTGCCATTTGCCGCAGCAAGGCGAGCCGACGCATCCGTGGCGCGCACCTGCTGCTCAAGCGCCTGCAGGTCGGGACGGGTAGCGATCGCTGCTGCTTCCAGCTCAGGGAGTGTCTGGCTGAAGCTGGCCGGGTTGAGCGTGCCGTTGATGTCGAAGCCGTCTGCCGGGCGTGCATAACCCAGCAGCGTTTGCAGTTGCTGGCTTGCCTGCGTCTGCGTGAGCTTCGCGTTGGTCTCGTCAGATTCGAAGTTCACGGTCTGCAACTCAATGCGATCGAAGTCCGTGCGGTCCACATCGCCTACGTCGAGCCGCACCTTCATGAGTTCCACGGTGTGCCGGTAGTCCGCAAGGTTCTGCTCGGCGATGGCCAGCGCCAGTTTGGCGACGACCATGCGCGTAAAGGCGGAGCGCACGTTCAGGTCGAGCAGCCGCTGTGTGTCCAAACCTTGCGCGAGCACAACCGAGGTGTTGGCGCGGGCCGCCGCAAGCCGCAGGTCGCGCTTGCCGCCACGTTCAAAAAGCCGCTGGACGCCCACGCCGATGAAGGTGGGGCCGCTTGGGTCGTCACTGGCAAGGCCGGTCTGGGTGGTTTCAGCGACCAGCGCTGGATTCTGCCGCAGCCCCGCCGTGATCTCGTTGGCGCGCACGGCGGCCACATGCTGCTGCACGCCGAGCAGGTTGGGATTGTTTTGCCGCGCAAAGGCGATCGCCTGCTGCAAGGTGAGCGGTGCGGCGGGCAAAGCCGTCGAGGGCGGGGAGACCTGGGCCGTCATTGGCGGCAGGCAGGCCAGCAGGACCCATGGAAGGAGAAGACGCATCTGAGACTTCCTTGCGGTGAAGCGATTGCGGCGATCAAATCTTCTGGAGCAGCGCCGCTGCGATGGGACAAGTCTGCGGAACAACAGCGCTTGCGGACCCGAACCGGTAAGGGCGCAGCCGGCGCGGGCAGCTAGAGGGCGGGCAGGGGCAGTGTCGGTGGCCGGATGGCCGCAGGGCGAAACCATCGCACACGTGCCGGCAATCGGTCCTGGCGAGAGGACGCGATGGACAGCCTCACCAACAGCAGCGTGCAGAGCGCGGCAAGCGTCAACACCAGCAGCGCGGCAAGATGCCCTTCGGGCTCCGCGATCAGCGACTGCAGCATGTTGCTCGCGGTGCGCAGACCGGCCTCAGCCTCAAGATTCAAGCGCTGGAGATCGTCGGTCATGCTGATGGCGGGAAACAGCACGACCGCCAGCAGGAAACAACACGCCAGGGCGCTACCGAGCGGCACGCGCAGCATGTGCCGGCGGCTTGCGATGAGGCACCCGGTCATGAGAACGATCGTGACGGCGAGCCAGCCCAGATTGAGCGCGGTTTCCACTGCTTGCAGTCTAAAGCAGCCGCTGGCAAGCTGTGCGGCCAATCTGCTGATTTCGGTTGGCCGGCAGGATCGGGTGCCCCATTCTTCGCGAAGCGAAGGGTGGGGTAGAGAGCGCCTCGGATGTGTCGGGCCGAGAAGCAAGAGCGGTTCTCGCTCTTCGCGACTGGACCCCACCCTTTCGCGAGAGGGCCGCGAAAGGATAGGACACCCGGGCTGTCGCCTACCGCAGAGTGGCGTGCCGAATACCGCAAACACAACGGCCCTCCCGAAGGAGGGCCGTTGCACAGAGCGAAGGGTTTACTTGTCGAGCGAGACGCCGTGCGCCGCCTTGTCTTCCTTCTTCTTCTCGTTGTTGGCACGGGCACCCATGGACTGCTTCACGTAGTCGTCGGCCTTGGCGAGGTCGGCCTTGACGGCTGCTGCATCGCCGCAATCGACGTCGGCCTTGCGGCGGTACATGAGGTTGTCGTACTGCATGGCATCGTCGTAGTCCGTCTTCAACTGGATCGCCTGATCGAGATGGCCGATGCCTTCGTTGACCAGTTCGGTGTTGGCGGCCTTGATCTTGGCGCATGCACCCTTTGACATCTTCGGGTTGCCGTCACCGTTGTCCTTCAGGCCGTCTTCGCCGAGGATCTTGACGGCGTTGTTGTAGCTCTCCACGAAGTTAACGGCGCCGATGGTGTAGTGGGCTTCCGCGTCCTTGGGGTCAGCTTGGATGACCTGCATCTCATACTGCTTGGCCGGGATGGGCTGCTTGATGTTGCGGTAAATCGAGGCAAGCTGCTGCAGCGAAGTCTTGTCGCCGGGGTGCTTGTCGAGATAGGTCTTGAAGATCGTGATGGCATTGTTTGCCGTCTTCAGGTTCGCGTCGTCGGTCGCGTTCGGCACCACCATGTAGGAGTACGCCGTGCCGAGGTAAAGGTCCGCCTGCTCCAGCTTGGGGTCAAGCTGCTTCGCTTCCTGGAAGTGGCTGATGGCCTGTTCGTACTGGGCGTTCTTGAACGACTGCACACCCTTGTTGATCTGGTCGCGCGCTTTGAGCTGAGCGCAGCCTGTGAGCAGGCCCAGCACAACCGCAACCGATGCCGCAGCGGGAACACGAGTGTAGAGGTTCATTGAGCGAAGAGTCTCCTTGAATTGCCGCATGCGATAAGTCGTTCCTGAGAAGAGATGAGATGCACGGAAAAGAATAAGTGGCTCTCGTGGAAGTGATTGTATCCGCACATTTGCGTTTGTGGCCAGAGATGCTTCCCGCAACAGCCGCGACACGCGGGGCTGCTCCGTTCCGCTCCAACACGTTCGTGCTACACGATACACGACGCCGTGCAGAAGCACGTGACGAGGGTGTTGCAGCTTGCCGGTGAGGCGCCCGGACGGCTCCTTCCCTTCGCCGTCTCCGTATGTCTTCTCTGCCTTGATGCATCGCTTGCGGCGTTTGATGTTTGTCATCCCGCAGCGCAGTGAGGGAGCTGATTTCTTGCCACTCTCCAACGCACTTGTCATTTCGACCTAAGCGCAGCATAGCGGAGAAACCTGCTGTTTGCCCGGCGCGTTGCGGCCATCAAGAAAGCAGCATGCTCCTCCACTACGCGATGATGGAAGGTCGCTTCGGGCGGCGGCAGAGCCGTCTAGCGCCCAACCACTGCAGCCGGAGTAAGCAGCCCAATGCTCTCCACGCCTGCGGCATGCGCGCTGTCGATTGCGGAGGCCACTGTGGCAAAGTCCAGATCGGGGCCGCCCTTCAGGAACAGCACCTTGTTGCTGCGCGCCGCGAAGATGGTCGCCAGAGTGGCGCGAAGCTGCGGCTCGGCGATACTGCCGCCGTTGATCTCGTAGCCTATCTTCTCGCCATGGCGTTGGACTTCAAGCACGACCGTGCGCGGATCAGCCTTTGCCCTGTCGTTCCTGGGGGGTTGCGGTACCAGTGTATCCAGCCCACGCGCGATCGTGGGTTGGATGACCATGAAGATGATGAGCAGAACCAGCAGCACATCGATGAGCGGTGTGACGTTAATGCTGGCGTGGTTCTGTTTTGTTCCCGTATCCATAACGCCTCCGTGTCCTGCAGGAAAGTCCGCAGGACGGGTTGAGGACCCTGGTCGTACGAGAGGAAGACCCGCCGGAACAGCAGCCGCTGTTATGCGTTGAAGTTCCAATGCACCGCGCCTTTGCGAGAGGGGCGCGGGCAGGGAGTGAAGCAGCAGAGGCGGTGAACCTGTGTTCACCGCCTCTGCGCTGTAGCTTTGTTGCCTGCCTACTGGCCTGCCTCGACCTTGGGCGTGATGATGCCAATGTTGTCGACACCGGCCGCGTGACCGTCATCGATCACGGGCGTTACGGCCGCGAAGTCCAGGTCCTTGTCACCCTTCACAAACATCACCTTGTCATTGCGCGCTTCGAAGATGGTGCGCAGCTTCTCAGTGAGGTCGGTCAGGTTCAACGGTGGGTCTTCATTGATCTGGTAGACCGGCGTTCCCTTGCCGCCCGGCTTCACCTGCACCACGATGGTGCGGGTGTCTACGTCGGCAGTCTTGTCCTTCGGCGGCTGTGGCACAAGTGTGTCCAGACCACGCACGACGTTTGGCTGAATGACCATGAAGATGATCAGCAGAACCAGCAAAACGTCGATCAGCGGCGTGACGTTGATATCGGAACGTGCTCCCGATCCACCGCCTCCTCCCATGCCCATGGTATTTCTCCTTGCCGCATCTGCGGCAGTAAAGCTATCTGGTTCCAGATAAAGCTGGCAAACTGTGCCGCCAGGCAATTACATGAGTGGCTTGTCGGTCAGCATGCCCAGCTGGCTTACGCCCGCTGCGCGCACACCGTCGATCGCGCTCATCACCGAACCGTAGTTGGCCCGCTGGTCGCCGCGGAAGTAGACGCGCTTGTCTGTCTTGTTTTCAAGACGCGCGCTGATCTTCTCGCCGAGGCCATCCGGGGTCACCTGGTCGCCACCAAGGTAGGTCTTGCCGTCGCGGGTCACCGCAACAACGACAGAATCTTCCTTGTTGGCGTCTTCCATCACCACGGCCGCGGTCGCCTGCGGCAGCTCGACGTTGACCTTGTTGTTGAGCATGGGCGTAACGACCATGAAGATGATGAGCAGCACCAGCATCACGTCCACCATGGGTGTGACGTTGATGTCGGAGTTTACCTTCTTGCCGTCATCGCGCGTGTTAAGTGCCATTGTTGGCTCCGTGTCACTTCTGAATCTGTACCGCTGCTGTCCGTAGGTGCCGGAGCACTCAGCCCGAGTGCTCCGGCCTGCTGACTCTCGCGTGTCACCCGCTGAGGCGAACTTTGAGGCGAACCTCAGCGGTGGGTCGGGCCGGCGAACCGGCCCTTTGCTTTGAGGCGTCGCTTAGCGCTGCGACTGCTTGATAAAGTAGTCCACCAGCTCTGAGGAGCTGTTGTCCATCTCCACGTCAAAGGACTCAACCTTGTTCGTGAAGTAGTTGAAGGTCATTACGGCCGGGATGGCGACGAGCAAGCCAAGCGCGGTCGTAACGAGGGCTTCCGAGATACCGCCGGCGACTGCGCCGATACCGGCAGTCTTCTGCGTGGCGATTTCCTGGAAGGCGTGCAGAATGCCGATTACGGTGCCCAGCAGGCCGATGAACGGCGCGGTGGAGCCGATGGTGGCGAGCGATCCCAGACCGCGCTTCAGCTTGGCGTGAACGATTGCCTCAGAACGCTCAAGGGCACGCTTGGACGACTCGATCTGCTCCTCTGTGATGGTGCCGCCCGAGCCGTAGGAGCGGAACTCCTGCAGGCCGGCAGTGACGACCTCGGCAAGGTGCGACTTTTTGGAGCGGTCAGCGACCTTGATGCCCTCGTCCAGACGGCCATCCTTCAGCGCACCCGCAACCTTGGGCGCGAACTCACGCGACTGCGAGCGTGCGGCCGAGAAGTAGAGCGCGCGGTCAATCATGACGGCGAGCGACCAGATGGACATGATGAACAGGATGCCGACGATGACGTCGTCAATCCAACCCATGTGCTTGAGCATGTCCAGAATCGAAAAACCACCGCCACCGCTGGCGGGTGCGTCCTGGAAGAACATGCCAAGCGTGGCAGGAATATGTGCAAAGTTTGCTGCTGCGTGAGCGAGAATCACGAGAATCAGTCCTCCTGGGTTAGATCAGCGTTGAGCAAAGGCGACAGGCGTGTTGGCCGGCCCAGGGAATGCGCAAAAACTTGTTTGAGGCCTGAGGAGTCGTTCAGGCACTTGCGAAGACATCGCGTGAGACGGGCGTACGGCTGGAAGTGGCACTGCCACCTCCAGTCCCGATACTTATCCGCCGAACGAGAAGTTGACCGTAACCTGGGTGTCGACTTCCGTCGGATCACCGTTCAGGAGGTAGGGCTTGTACCGCCACTGGCGTACCGCGTCCAGAGCGCTGGCGCGCAGCATCTCAGGACCGGAGACAACCTGAAGGCTCTCAATCGTACCCGTCTTGGAGATGATGGCATGCAACACCACCGCGCCGGAGACGTGAGCGGCCTTGGCGATTGCCGGGTAGGTCGGCGTCGTTTTCGTGATGATGGAACCGGCAGCAACACCGCTCGAGATCTTGAGCGGGCCAGTCGGCTTCGGCTTTTCAACCGGCTTGGCCACAACGACCGGCGTTGTGTTCAGGCCCATCGAGCCCATGATGCCGCCCGCGGCACCGTTGCTCGGCCCCATGCCCGCACCCACTACGCCCGATGAAACCGGCGGAGGGGGTGGCGGCTCCTTGTTCATGTCAATCTTCTTGGGGATCTTGGTCGGCGCGGTCATCGCATCAAGCGCGGCCACGACCTTGGTCACCTTGACGACCTGGGCTGGCGGCGGTGGGGGTGGCGGCGGAGG
>CAXTJS010000005.1:0-1757 GCA_964244605.1 uncultured Terriglobus sp.
GGCGGGTGCGTCTTGGAGACGGCAATCAGTTCCACGGTGGCCAGGTCGCGGTCCGCGCGTGCGCACTCCTCGGCGATCTCCGCCTTTACGCGAAGGAGGTTCTCTGCAATCGACATAGCTCCAGCTTAGCTGGTCGCGGCTCTTGCGGCGGTAAGTTTACCGCCCCTGCTCTTCCAGGTATCTTTCTACCTCGAGTGCCGCCATGCAGCCGGTGCCGGACGCCGTAATGGCCTGGCGGTAGCGGCGGTCCTGCACGTCGCCCGCGCAGAAGACGCCGGGCAGCACCTCCCCGTTGAGAGTGGTGAAGACGTTGTCCTTGCTCAGGATGTAGCCATCCTCATCCAGGTCCATCTGCCCTTCGAAGAAGTTCGCATTCGGGATGTGGCCGATGCCGAGGAAGAAGCCGCTGAGGGCAATCTCGCGCACTTCACCGGACTCGTTGTTGCGGATGCGGATGCCGCGGACTTCCTTCTCCTCGACGCCCAGCACCTCTTCCACAACCGTGTTCATCAGAAACTCGATCTTTGGGTTCTCCATCGCGCGGTCGAGCATGATGCGCGACGCGCGAAAGGTTGCCGAGCGGTGGATCAGGTAGACCTTGGTCGCGAAGCGGGTGAGGAAGATCGCCTCTTCCATCGCCGAGTCGCCGCCGCCGATGACGCAGATCTCCTTGCCGGAGAAGAAGAAGCCGTCGCAGGTAGCACAGCTGGAAACGCCGTGGCCGATCAAGGCCTGCTCGCTCGGCAGACCAAGCCAGCGCGCAGTCGCGCCGGACGCGACGATCAGCGTGCGTGTCTGCACCTTCTTCGAGCCGAAGTTGAGCTCGATGGGCGACTTGTGCAGGTCGGCGGAGACAAGGTGGCCCATCTCCATCTCCGCGCCGAACTTTTCGGCCTGCTTGCGCATATTTTCGACGAGCTCAGGCCCCTGCACGCCTTCGGGCCAGCCGGGAAAGTTTTCGACCAGCGTGGTGACGGAGAGCTGGCCGCCGGGCTCGTGGCCTTCAATCACGAGCGGCTTCAGGTTCGCGCGCGCGGTGTAGATGGCGGCGGTGAGGCCGCTGCATCCTGAGCCGAGGATGACGGTGTCGCGTACTTCACTTACTTCAGGAGTGTCTGCCATGATTTCGCTTCCGGCACTGCCGTGCTGACGGCGTGCCTGTAATCCCAGAACCTTCATTCTAAATGCCGCGGGCATGGCAAAGGATGCAGGGTCGCAGTGTGGCAGACCAACCTGAAGCGGGTGCAAGGCGTCCCAACAAACGCTATGGCAAAAGAGACGAAGAAGCTGACGCACCCCACACACAGCCTGCTCAAGGGCGCGCTCGCCGGCCTAATCGGCGGCGTGATTGCTACCGCCGCAAAGACCGCGGCAGAGTCGATCTACCCGCCCCGCACCCACGGCGAACCGGAGCCGACCGACGTTGCCGTGGACAAGGCTGGCGGCTCGCAGCTTGCCCCGACGGGGAAGAAAGTGGCAAGCGAGGGCCTGCACTGGGGCTTCGGCGCGCTCGCGGGTGCTGCCTATGGCGTGATGGCGGAGATGTATCCGCAGGTAACCGCGCGAAACGGCATTACCTTTGGCATGACGCTGATGGCGTTCGCGCACGAGGGTGCCCTGCCGGCACTCGGCCTTGGCGCTGAGCCGAAGAACCAGCAGCCGCGTGAGCAGCGCAGTGAGATGGTGACGCATGTTGTGTACGGCGTGGTCGCGGAGACGGTGCGCCCGGACGTGGTGGTGAACGACAGCGACACCGG
>CAXTJS010000005.1:1767-36104 GCA_964244605.1 uncultured Terriglobus sp.
GGAGACGGTGCGCAAGCTGGTACGCAAGACGCTGTAAGGCTGCGGGATAAGAGATCCTCGCTGCGCTCAGGATGACACTTCAAAACTCGGGACAAACAAGGGCCGCTGACGCGGCCCTTGTTGTTTTGCCTACTGCGGCTCTTCCGATGACATTGGCCTGGGTGGCAGCTTGTAGATGGCGATGCTCATCGCCGGTGCGACCACCGAGTCATGCTTCCGCTCGGGAGCGGCGAGGCTGGCGAGCAACAGATCGGCACCGACCGGCATGGGGAACTCGGTAGGCTGCTCCGCGAAGTTAATGACGGTGCGAATGTTGCCGCGGTCCGTACGGATCCATTGACCCTCTTCGTTGCAGGAAACATCCATGCGCGTGGGGTCGCCCAGGTTCAACGCCAGCGTCTTGCGGCGCAGATGGATGAGCTTGCGATACCAGTCGAGCATCTCCTTGTGCTCACCTTCCGCAATCTCGTCCCACTTCAGCTTGGAGGCCTCAAAGGTCTTCGGGTCTTCGGGATCGGGCACGTCGTCACCAAAGCCGAACGCGGCAAAGTCCTTGCGCCTTCCTTCGTTGACGGCTTTGCGCAGGTCTTCGCTTTCGAAGTCAGCAAAATACATCCACGGCGTGGACGCGCCCCACTCCTCACCCATAAAGATCATGGGCAGGAACGGTGCCGTAAACACCACGCCGGCAGCGAGCTTCGCCTTCTCAATCCCGACAAGATGGTGTACGCGCTCGCCCTTCGCGCGGTTGCCAATTTGGTCGTGGTTCTGGATATAGCCGACGAACCGGTGGTACGACAGATTGATAATGGGCCGACCCTGCGTGTGCATGCGGAACTTCGAGTACTGCCCCTCATAAAGGAAGGTGTGCTTCAGCGTGTGCGCCAGCTGCGGCACGGTGCCGAAGTCTTCAAAGTAGCCGAACTTCTCGTTCGCCAGCACGGAGAACAGCGCGTGGTGGAAGTCGTCACTCCACTGCGCGTCCATGCCGTAGCCGTTCGCCTCGAGCGGCGTGACGATGCGCGGATTGTTCAGGTCGCTCTCGGCGATGAGAACAAGGCAGCGGCCGACCGAGGCGGAAAGGTCTTCGACTTCGCGCGCAAGATGCTCCATGAAGTGCATGGCCGAGCGGTCGATGAACTCGTGCGTGGCATCGAGGCGCAGGCCGTCGAAGTGGTAGTCGCGCAGCCACATCATCGCGTTGTCGATGAAGTAGCGGCGCACCTGGTCTGAGCCGCCCTCCTCGAAGTTAATGGCCGCGCCCCACGGCGTCTTGTGTTTCTCCGTGTAGTACGGGCCGAACTGGCCGGTGTAGTTTCCCGCCGGGCCGAAGTGGTTGTAGACCACATCCAGGATCACCGCGAGGCCCTTGCGATGGCACGCGTCCACAAAGCGCTTCACGGCCTCGGGGCCGCCGTAACTCTCGTCCGGCGCATAGGGCGAAACGCCGTCATAGCCCCAGGAAAACTCGCCCTCATACGAGGCGATCGGCAACACCTCGATGTGGGTGATGCCGATGTCGCAAAGGTGGTCCAAGCGCTCGATGGCGGAGTCGAGCGTCCCGCCCGGCGTGAAGGTGCCCACATGCATCTCGTAGAGAATCGCGGAGGGCAACGGCACGGCGCGGAACTGCTCATCTGTCCAGTCAAACTGGTTGTGGTCGAGCACACGCGAGAAGGAATGCACGTCCTTCGGCTGCCAGAATGACCGTGGATCGGGGTACGGCGTCGGGTCGTCGTCCAGCAGAAACGCGTAGTCGGTCCCGTGCCCAGCCTCTTCCACATCCGTCACCCAGAAGCCGCGATCGGAGGGGCCCTTCATGGGGTAAGCCTTCTCGTTTACCTTGACGGAGACCTTCTGTCGAAACGGTGCCCACACGGAAAAATGATGCATTGTCGATCCTTTCGCGGCTCTTAGGCCACTGGTATGCCGGATGTATGCGCAGCCCCAGCAGGGTTCAATGTGTCAGAAGAAGCCCCATCACGCACAAGCAAGGCGACGGGAAAACGGTCGAGTAGGTTGCCCACCCGCGTGGTGCCACCGCGATACGAAGAACCGCTCAGGCGATCGGTCCAACGGCCATCAGGAAGCGTGAGCGTTGTGCCGCTCCAGAGGCCGTTCCCCTGGTGCGGAAAACGCTGCACGATGGCGATCACGTTGCCTGCGCGCTGGAAGGCGAGCACGTTGTCCTGCCTTGGGCCCTGTGCCAGCAGCGGCTCATAGGCAGCCTCCGCGCCAAAGCTAGCGGGCAGCTCCTTGCGAAGCAGCAGCGCCTTGTGGAGCACCCACAGCTTCGGTAGGCCGCTGTCGAATTGCGCGTGCAATTCCGGCAGCACCCCAGCGACAGGCTTGCCTTGGATTGCTGTGAGCAGCCGCCGGCGCTCGTCGTAGTCCACAGGCCGACGATTGTCCGGGTCCACAAGGGAGTGGTCCCACAGCTCGCCGCCCTGGTAGAGGTCCGGTACACCCGGCGCGACGCACTTCAGCAGCGTTTGGCTAAGCGAGTTGATGCGGCCCGGCATGTTGATGCGTGTGACGAACTGGTTCAGTTCCTGCAGAAACGGCTCGCTCGCAAGGATACTGTCAACGAAGCTGTCCACGGCCTCTTCGTATTCCTTGTTGTTCGCGGTCCATGCGGTTTCGAGTTTGGCCTCGCGCATCGCCTTCTGCATGTACTGCTTGGTGCGCTCGGCGTCGATGGGCCACGCGCCCAGTAGCGTCTGGTAGAGGAAGTACTCGGTGTTCGGATCGGGGTAGTGCCCTGTGCGGAAGCTGCTGTTCATGCGCGACCACTTCTTCAGCTTGGCCGCCCAGCGTGCGGGCATCTCGCTCAGCACCGCGAGCCGCGCACGCACGTCGTCGGCACGCTTGGTGTCGTGCGTCGAGAGCGTGGTCATCGTCTGCGGGAACGTGGCCTGCATCTGCGCGTTGTAGCTGTGGAAGTCCGCGATGGAAAGACCGGCTGTCGCAGGATTGCCGCCCACCTCGTTCAATGACGTGAGGCGGTCGTAGTCGTAGAACGCCGTGTCTTCAACGCCTTTGGCCATTACGGGCGACGTGAACTGCTGAAAGCGGGCAACGAACTCCGCCTCCTTGTCACCGGTGATCTTGAGCTGCAACACGTCCGAGAGAAAGTCGAAGAGGCTCGCGTCTATCTCCGGCTTGCGCCGCTTGGCTTCGTCGATCGCCTGCTGAAAGTGCTCCCGGTCCTCGTCGGTAATTTCTTTGCGGTCGGCGACCACGTAGGTGCGATAGATCTGGAAGCACGCGGCCAGGTTGCGGATGGCCCGGCGAATGTCGGCACGGGTAAAGTCGCGGAAGTTGCGGTTCGACTCGCAGATGGCCACAAAGATGGTGGCGAGCCGATTGACATCGCTGGCCAGCGCTTCCTTCGCCACCTTGGTCTTCTTCTCGAAGGTGATGTCGGCGAAGTCCGTCGGCTGGTGCGTGAAGTCGCGATAGATGTCGGTGAGTTGGGCGAGGCCCTCCGGGTGCACCAGTGTGGCATTGCAGACGTTGAGGAAGTCGTAGCCGCTGGTGCCCTGCACGGGCCAGTCCTGGCGCAGCCATTCACCGGGCTCCACGATCTTTTCGACGACGATCCATGCATCCGGTGCCTTCTTGCGCAGGCGCTCCAAGTATTGCTTCGGGTCGCGCAGGCCGTCGGGATGGTCGATGCGAATACCGTCGAGCACTCCCTTTTCGATCCAGTACAGGATGAGTTCATGCGTCTCGTCGAAGACGTACTCCCGCTCCATGCGCAGGCCGATGAGGGAGTTCACATCGAAGAAGCGACGGTAGCCAAGCTCCTGGTCGCTGGTGCGCCAGTATGCCAGGCGAAAGTTCTGGATGCTGAGCAGCTCATCGACAGCTTCAATGTTGGCGTTGATCTCTTCGATAGCCTGGTCGATGGCCTTGCAGACACCCGGCTCTTCCTCGCACAGGCGTGTGAGCAGCTTCTGCAGCACAACCTTGTCGCGATGGCGTGAGAGCTGCACCTGGCGCTCGGTCGACTCCGGCGCGGGCAGGCGCGCAAACGATGCGGCCAGGAAGTTCAGCGTGTCTGACGGCGCAAGCGCGGCACCGCGGCCCAGCGGCCAAGCGATGGACTTGGGCGCCATCGGGAACGCCTGGTCCATGTAGTTGATGGTGAAGCAACTGCCCTCGCGAGCGATCTTGATCTCGCCGCGGCTGAGCGCTCGGCCATACTGGTCGCCGAGCACCGGCATCAGCACCTTGTCGCGCAGCTTCTCCTCGGCGGAGTTCCAGTCGATGTCGAAGAAGGTGGCGAAGCGGCTGGATGGGCCGTTCTCCAGCACATCCCACCACATGCGGTTCTCGCGGTGCACCGACATATGGTTCGGCACGATGTCGAGCACTTGGCCCAGACCCAGCTCGCCCAGCTTTTTCGAAAAGGCCTCATGCGCCTTTTCGCCGCCTAGTTCGCGATTGACGCGGTGATGGTCGACCACATCATAGCCGTGCATCGATCCCGGCCCGGCCTGCAAGTAAGGCGAACTATAGATGTGCGAGATGCCCAGGTCGCGTACATAGTCCGCAATGGCCGCCGCGTCCTGAAAGGTAAAGCCCTCATGCAATTGCAGGCGGTATGTGGAATGCGGGACTCGGGGCATGCTGGTTCAACGACTCCATGGCTCTAACAAACGAGGATGTTGAGCGCTGACGATCTCACGTTCGGTTGTTTCGTGTTTAGGTGCCCAGAGGTTTACGCAGGTTGCACTTACGATGCGCCGCCTCACGACATGCGGGAACGCGTGAGCGATCATCGTCAGGCCGACTTATGTGCAACCGCTTCTTCTACGGGTGCATGGTTCCACGGCCCATCGCCTTCGCTCAGGATGGTGGCTGCATGGCAGAGCGCGATGTGCGTGAGCGCCTGCGGAAAGTTGCCAAGCTGCCGCTTCGCCTTGGGGTCGTACTCCTCGGCAAGCAGACCAAGGTCGTTGCGCAGGATCAGCAGGCGGTCGAAACAGGCCGCCGCATCTTCCTTGCGCCCGGCCAGGTGCAGGTTCGCCGCATACCAGAAGGAGCACGCCAGAAACGCGCCCTCCTGCCCGGCAAGGCCGTCGTTCCCGCCCGCCGTGTCGTAGCGCAGCACCAGGCCATCCGGCATCAAGCGCTCCTCGACCGCCTTGATCGTGCCGAGCACACGGGGATCGTCGCCAGGCAAGAAGCCGACCATCGGAATCCGCAGGGCAGATGCATCAATCTGTTTGGAGCCGTAGGCCTGCGTAAAGGCATTGAGCTTCTTGTTGAAGCCCTTCTCGAGGATCTCGGCGCGAACCTCCGCGCGGTTCTCGCGCCAGCGGGCTACATACTCATCCTGCTCCGGATTGTGAAACTCCAAATGCTCGTCGTAAAAGTGGATGATGCGGTCGAAGGCCACCCAGACCATCAGCTTGGAGTGCAGAAAGTGCTGGCTCTTGCCACGCACCTCCCAGATGCCACTGTCAGGTTCGCGCCAAATATCGCAGAGGTGATTGAGCAAGCCGCTGACCAGGTGGCGCACCGATTCGGTCCACATATCGTTCGCGTCCACCGGCGTTCTGGTCAGCGCCGTCACGATCTCGCCATAGATGTCGAGTTGCAGCTGTTCCATGGCCTGGTTTCCAACGGTAACCGGCTTGGAGTTCTCATAGCCGGGCAGCCAGTCGACATGCCACTCCGTGAGAATGCGTTCACCGTTGAGCCCGTACACGGCGCGAAGCTGGCCGGGCGAACCCGATGCCGCACGCAAGAGCCACCCGCGCCACGCAAGCGCCTCGTCGGTGTACCCGGCGTAAAGCAAAACGAGCAGGGTCCAGGACGTATCCCGCAACCAGCAGTAGCGATAATCCCAGTTGCGCTCGCCGCCGATTTGTTCCGGCAGGCTGGTCGTGGGTGCAGCAATAAGGCCGCCACTTGGCCCATACGTGAGCGCCTTGAGCGTGATCAGGGAGCGTTCGATCGCTTCATTCCACTGTGCCTTGCCGTTGAAGGTGGATCTGCTCACCCACTCCGTCCATGTCTGCTCTGTATCGCGCAGGGCACCATAGGCGTCAAAGCTCTCCGGGTCTTCCTCCAGGGACGAGCCGTAGCTGAGCACAAAGCAGACGCTCTCACCCTCGTTGACCGTAAAGTCGCTGACCGTGGTCATGTTCTCGCCGTGCAACTCTGCTTCGGTGCGCAGGATAACCAGGTGCGGACCGGCGATGGCGCGCATGTGGTGGTCCACATGCTCCACCCAGGGGATGGTGCAGCCGTAGTCGAAGCGCAACGCCAGGTCCATGCGCATCTTCACCGTGCCACGCACGCCCTTCACAATGCGGACGATGTCGGAGTTCTTGCCACGCGGCGGCATGAAGTCAAGCATGAGGACCTCGCCTTCCAGGGTCGTCCAGGTCTTCTCGACGATGAGGGTGTGCGGCAGGTAGCGCCAGCTGTCCGCCACGATCGCCTCATCAGCCGCAGGATGGATCTTGAAGAAGCCGTGCTCCCGTGTGCCCAGCAGCCCGGCAAAGCAGGCGCCGGACGAAAACACGGGCCAACACAGCCAGTCGATTGAGCCATCACGGCAGACCAGCGCCGCTGTCTCCATGTCGCCGATCAGGGCGTAATCCTCAATGCGCGCCGCCATGAGTGCGGGATCTTGCTTCTTACTGAATAGGTTCATGGATCCTCAGACTTCTCAGACAACGTAGACGCAACGGCCCGGCGACAAACGCGCATCGCCAAGGCTGCATCCGTAACAGCAGGCTTGGCGGGGCGCGCGGCTCATCTGCGCTCTTTGTACGCTGCCGGTGATTGGATGCAGGAGACCTGCAAAGTCTTCCTGCTTCTGCAGAGTGAGACAACGAGGAGATTGTTTTGAAGCCACACGAGGGTCGTAGCCGCGTTGTCATTGAAGAGGTAACACCGGAGATCGACTCTGGACGGCACGCGGCCAAGCGCATCGTGGGCGACGTGGTTCGCGTGACCGCAAGCATCTATGGCGACGGCCACGACCACCTGGGTGCACGCCTGCGCTACCGTCGCAGCGACGAGAGCGGCTGGCGCTATGCCGCCTTTCGCGCCCTCGGCAACGATGTGTGGGAAGCCTTCTTCACTGCCGACACGATCGGCGGCTGGGTCTACGGCGTGCAGGCCTGGGTCGACCACTTCGACACCTGGGTGCACGACCTGCACAAACGTCTTGACGCGCAGGCGGCACCTGTCGCCGCCGCCGGAGAGGTCGATTTGAATGAGCCGCTGCCCGACGGGACAGCTGCAGCAGTCCCCGCTGTGAGCGCAAGCGACATCCCACTGGCCTTGCGTACCGGCGCGAACCTGCTGGACCATGCCTCGAGCCAGGCACGCGACGCCGATGCGCGCACCCTGAAGGGGGCCGCAAGCAGCCTCCGCTGGATGGCCGACCGGCCGCAGCCGCTATACGAGTTCCCGCTCAGCAACGAGGTCATCGGCCTTGCCCTGCAGTACCCCGACCTGAAGTTTGCGACAACCTACAGCCGCGATCTGCCCCTGTGGGTCGACCGCGAGCGGGCCCGCTTTTCAAGCTGGTATGAGTTCTTCCCCCGGTCCGCCTCGCAAACGCCCGGTGTGCACGGCACCCTGCAGGACGTGGTGCGCATGCTGCCGGAGATTGCAGAGATGGGCTTTGATGTGGTCTACCTACCGCCCATCCACCCCATCGGCACGGCCTTCCGCAAGGGCAAGAACAACAGCACCGTCGCCGAACCCGGCGATGTGGGCAGCCCCTGGGCTATCGGCAACGTGGATGGCGGGCACAAGGCGATCCTGAAAGAACTTGGCGACTTCAAGGACTTTGCCGCGATGATCAAGGCGGCAAATGCCGTCGGTATCGACATCGCGCTCGACATCGCCTTTCAGTGCTCGCCCGATCATCCCTGGGTCAAGGAGCACCCGGACTGGTTCCAGATCCGGCCCGACGGCACGATCCAGTATGCGGAAAACCCGCCCAAGAAGTACCAGGACATCTATCCGCTGAACTTCGAGTCGAGCGACTGGCACGGGCTGTGGCAGGAGCTTTACTCCGTCTTTGACTTCTGGATCGGCAAAGGCGTGCGCGTCTTCCGCGTGGACAATCCGCACACCAAGGCGCTGCCCTTCTGGGAGTGGTGCATCGCCGAGGTGCGCAAGTCGCATCCTGAGGTGATCTTCCTGGCCGAAGCCTTTACCCGTCCGCACGTGATGTACGGGCTGGCGAAGATGGGCTACACGCAGAGCTACACCTACTTCTCGTGGCGCACGGAAAAGCAGGAACTGACCGACTACATGGAAGAGGTCACGACCTCGCCGGTGGCGGAGTTCTTCCGGCCCAACCTTTGGCCCAACACGCCCGACATCCTGCCCGGCTTTTTGCAGACGACGAACCCGGCCGCGTACATGCAGCGCATCATCCTGGCGGCAACGCTGGGCGCCAGCTATGGCGTCTACGGCCCGGCCTTCGAGTTGATGGAGCACCTGCCCGCAAAGCCTGGCAGCGAGGAGTACCTGCACAGCGAGAAGTACCAGCTACGCGACTGGGACCGCACGAGCCCGAAGAGCCTTGCTCCGCTTTTCACGTTGCTCAACGCCATCCGGCATCGCCACCCGGCCTTCCAGACCAACGAGAGCCTGCGCTTCCACACGATCGGCAACCCGAACCTGCTCTGCTATAGCAAGCGCGCCGGCGACGACGTGGTGCTCTGCGTGGTGAACCTGAACCCGGATGCGACCGAGACTGGCATGACCGACCTGGCTCTAGCTGAGCTCGGGATCGCGAGTGAATCTTTCCAGGTGGAGGACCTGCTTACGGGTGACACCTACACATGGAAAGGGCCGGTGAACTACGTTGCCCTCGATCCGGCAAAGATGCCAGCGCACATTCTCCATATCCGGCACGTGAAGTAAGAGCGACCTTCGCCACTGCGGACCTGCGGCAACTTGGCATACGTTGCGGTCGCTCTTGCATCTGCTCGCGCCGGACAACAGCATCGCCGCGCACGTCATCCTTCCACTGAAGACCCAGCCGCAGGGAGCGCCGTTTGAGTACAGCCGTTCTACCAACACCGACCACGCAGCGGCGCAAGCCCGGCAGCGCCACCGATCCGCTCTGGTACAAGGACGCGATCATCTATGAGCTGCACGTCAAGGCGTTCAACGATTCGAACGGCGACGGCTATGGCGACTTCCAAGGAATCATCCAGAAGATGGATTACCTGCAGCAGCTGGGGATCACTTGCATCTGGATTCTGCCGTTCTTTCCGTCGCCGCAGCGTGACGACGGCTACGACATCAGCGACTACAGCAGCGTCAACCCGAACTACGGCACCGTAGACGACTTCCAGCAGTTCCTCGCTGCCGCGCACGCCCGCGATATCCAAGTGATGATCGAGCTGGTCATCAATCACACCAGCGATCAGCATCCATGGTTCCAGGCCGCGCGCAACGCGCCCAAGGGCTCACCCGAGCGCGAGATGTATGTCTGGTCCGACACGGACAAGCTCTACGATGGCGTCCGCATCATCTTCACCGACACGGAAAAGTCGAATTGGACGTGGGACCCCGTTGCCGAGCAGTACTACTGGCACCGCTTTTTCTCACACCAGCCCGACCTGAACTTCGACAATCCGCGCGTCATGGAAGAAGTGCTGAATGCCATGCGCTTCTGGATGGACATGGGCGTAGACGGGCTGCGCCTCGACGCCATCCCGTACCTCGTGGAGCGTGACGGTACCAGCTGCGAGAACGTGCCCGAAACGCACGTGAAGATCAAGCAGATTCGCGCGGCGCTGGATGCGGAGTACGAGAACCGCTTCATCCTTGCCGAAGCCAACATGTGGCCCGACGACGTGCGCCCCTACTTCGGCGACGGCGACGAGTGCCACATGGCCTTCCACTTTCCGCTCATGCCCCGCCTCTACATGGCCTTGCGGCAAGAGGATCGCCTGCCCATTACGGAGATCATGGCGCAGACGCCCGAGATCCCCGAGGTTTGCCAGTGGGGCCTCTTCCTGCGCAACCACGATGAGTTGACGCTCGAAATGGTCACCGACGACGAGCGCGACTACATGTACCTGGCCTACTCGGCCGACCCGCGCATGCGCATCAACGTGGGTATTCGCCGCAGGCTTGCGCCGCTGGTCGACAACAACCGCCGACGCATCGAGCTCTTGAACTCCATCCTGTTTTCATTCCCCGGCACGCCGATCCTCTACTACGGCGACGAGATCGGCATGGGCGACAACATCTACCTGGGCGACCGCAATGGCGTGCGCACACCCATGCAGTGGAACAGCGACCGCAACGCCGGCTTTAGCCGCGCTGTGCCCGCGAAGCTCTATTCGCCCGTGATCATGGACCCCATCTGGGGCTATGAGGCCATCAACGTCGAGGCGCAGGAGAGCGACACCAGCTCCCTCTTGCAGTGGACGCGCAACATGATTGCGCTGCGCAAGATCTTCCAGGTCTTTGGTCGCGGCTCGCTTGAGTTCTTCAAGCCGGAGAACCGCAAGGTGCTGGCATACCTGCGCGAGTGGGAGGGCGAACGCGTGATCTGCGTCGCCAACCTCTCGCGCTTTGCGCAGCCGGTGACGCTGGACCTGTCGCGCTTCGAGGGCCTGGTTCCGGTTGAGATGCTGGGCTACGTGCCCTTTCCGCCCATCGATCGCACGCCCTACGCCATCACGCTGGGGCCGTACGCGTTTCTTTGGCTTGAATTGCAGGCGCCGGAAACCGCCAAGCTCGATGCCGGTCCGTCCGAGTCGGCACCACAGGAGATTACGATTCCGGCGCACGACATCGGCGGCGTGCTCTCCGGCGTGGGCGCGCAGCTGCTGCAGGAGGCATTTCTCAGCAAGTACCTCTGCGGGCAGCGCTGGTTCGGGGCGAAGTCGCGGCACATCCAGAACGTGTGCATCGCCGACTCTATCGTGCTCGACTCCACGAACGCCGCGCTGATCTTCCTGGAAGTGCAGTACGCCGAAGGCGCGCACGACAGCTACACGCTGCCGCTCGCCGTGCGCCCGGTGGAAGACGGCGTGGAATACCCGGCAGGCTCGGTCATCGCGAAGCTCTTCGACCCGGGTTACCAGGGCGTGCTGCTGGACGGGCTCGTTCTGCCAGAGGTGCGCGACGTTTTTCTGCAGGCGATCGCCACGGGCGTCTCGCAGGAGACGACGCAGGGCGGCAACACGCGCGGTGTGGCAAGCTCCGCATTCAGCGCAATCCGCGGCGAAGGCGTGCTTGCCTCGCGCAAGGGTTCGGCGGAGCAGAGCAACAGCTCGCTGCTCTACGACAGCAAGCTGATCCTTAAGCTCTTTCGGCGCATGCAGCCCGGCGAGAATCCCGACGCCGAGATCGGCCGCTTTCTCACGGAGGTTGCGCACTACGAGCACATCGCTCCCTTCGCCGGCGAGTTGGTCTATACCGCTCCTGGCAGCGATGAGCCGACGACGCTGGCGCTGCTGCAAGGCCTCGTCAAAAATAAGGGGGACGGCTGGTACTGGACCCTGGAAGAGATCGAGCGGCAGAAGCCGAGCGGCGACAGCAGCAGCTACTTCGCCGAGGCCGAGCTGCTCGGGCAGCGCACCGGCGAGATGCATCGAGCACTCGCCACACCCACCGAGAACGCCGCCTTCGCCAGCGAAGCTGCGACGGCTGCGTCGCTGAGCAGTGATGCGGAGCGGCTGGAAAAGCAGATCGCCGCAGCCCTGCAGGCCGTGCGCGTGAAGATCGCCACGCTGCCGGAAGATCTGCTCACACCCGCGGCTACCCTCATCAGCCGGCGCAACGACCTGCGTGCCGTGGCGGAGGGCTTGCGCGGCATCGACCCAGCAAACGCTGGCCGGCGTACCCGCATTCACGGCGACTACCACCTCGGCCAGGTTCTACGGACCGAGAGCGACTTTGTGTTGCTTGACTTTGAAGGCGAGCCGGCGCGCTCGCTTGAGGAACGCCGAGCCAAGCAGTCTCCGCTGCGTGACGTTGCGGGTATGCTGCGATCGTTCTCGTATGCGGGTGTCGCGGGCTTTACTGCGGCGTCAGCAGCCACAGAACAGCGGCGAGCGTGGGAGCAGGGCGCCTCCGATGCCTTCCTGCAGGGACACCACGCCGTCTTTGCCGGGGACAACAGCACGGGTGATCCGGCAGTTACGCAGCAACTGCTGCGCGCGTACCTGCTGGAGAAGTCCCTCTACGAACTGATGTACGAATTGAACAATCGCCCCGACTGGATCAGCATTCCCTTGCAGGGCATTCTTGAATTGCTGGAACCAGCGGGAAGAGGGTAAAGAGACCATGGCCGCTGCTGAAGGCACCACCGCAGAGATGGAAGCGCGGGCCCACGGGCACGTGGACGGCAGCGATCTGCTGACAAAGGTCGTCGTCTGTCTCGGGCCGGCTTACCAGGACGCTTCGCCCGAACGCCTGGCACCTCTCCTCGCCAATCTGCGCACGGCCTTCGGTGCGGCACCTGCCAGCCTTCTTGTTGCCTACCCAGCCTCGCATGGCGACGCAGCAGCAAGCACGGTGGATGGCATCACGCTGCAGCCCTTTCTGCAGTCGGTTGCTGCACACATTCTGGCGGTGCAGCCTGCGGCTTCCTGGCTGAGTGCCTATGAGATCGTTCGCGCGCACAACGCGGAATGCTGCCTGCTGCTTGGCGTTGAGGCACAAAGTCTGCAGCCCGAGACGGTGCGGTCCCTCGTGGAAGCCGTGCTGCGTGGAAAGGCAGACCTCGCTGTTCCCCGTTACTCGCTGCCACCGAACCAGGGTCTGCTGAACGCAGGCATGCTGTCGCCACTCTCACGAGCGATCTACGGCATGGACGTGCAGTTTCCGCTTGCCCTGGACTACGCGCTATCGACCCGCATGGCTGAGAAGATGGCCGCTGCCGCGCAGAAGTTTACGGCAGCATCGCAGGGAGATGCCATCCTGTGGCCGGTAGGCGAAGCGGCGGTAGCCGGCTTCACTGTAGCGGAGGTCGGCACAGGCCATCGCGAGTTACCACAGCCGGACGAGGACCTCTCAGCCATCCTGAATATGGTGGCGGGTTCCATGTTTGCTGATGTTGAAGCAAAGGCTACCTTCTGGCAACGCACCCGTCCGGCAAAGGATGTCGTGCGCTCCGGGTCGCACTCGGGGTCCGCTCAAGACCCTGCGGAGCCACCCAGCGCCGCGGAGACGGAAGAGCTGATCCAGAGCTTCCGCATCGGCTACAACAACCTGCACGAAATCTGGTCGCTGGTGTTGCCGCCCAATACCCTGCTCGGCCTCAAGCGGCTGTCGCAACTGCCGGCGGACAGCTTTCTCATGCCGGATGCACTCTGGGTCCGCGTGGTCTACGACTTCGTGCTCGCGCATCGGCTGCGCACGCTCTCGCGCAACCACCTACTCGGCGCGCTCACACCGCTGTACCTTGCGTGGGTTGCGTCGCACATCCTCTCCGCAGGTGCCAACAGCGCAGCGGGAGTACAAGCTTTGGGGCGCGCCTTTGAAGCGGATAAGCCGTACCTCGTCTCGCGCTGGCGATGGCCCGACCGCTTCAATCCGTAAGCAGGCACTGGAAAGTCCTTCTTCGTTTCGACACAGCACTTCCGACGTACACGCTTAGGAGATTCAGCCATGCTCTCGCAGATGCAAGACGCGCTCACGGGTTCCACACAGCGGGTTCTGATCAAACTTGCGCATTTCCTGCCGGCAGCGCTCGCCCTCCTGATCGCCATCGCGCTGTTTGCGCTGATCGGCATGGGCTTGTCCTGGGTTCTGCGCAAGCTGCTGTTGCGGGTCGGCTTTGACGAACGGGTGAATCGGCAAAATGCCGTAGGCGTCTCCGACTGGTCGCCTTCGCACTCTCCCACGCTGCTGGTGGGCCGCGTGGTCTTCTGGGCGTGCACGCTGCTGGGTGTCGTGGTGGGTATCTCCGCGTTCGATTCGGCCTCGAACTCCTACGATCTTGCGCCCATCTTTCTGCCCTATCTTGCACACGGGGTTGGCGGCTTTGTGATCGCGCTGCTGGGTGTGCTCTTTGCCCGGTACGTCTCGCGGTCGGTGCTGATTAACGCTTCCAACGCAAAGCTGCAGTATGCGCGCATGCTTTCGCTTGGCGTCAAGTACCTGATCTACGTGTTCACCGTTGCCATGGTGCTCGACCACCTCGGCATCGGCGGCATCATTGTGGAGCTCGGCTTCGGCATCCTCTTCGGCGGCATGGTGCTGACGCTGGCGCTGGCGATTGGGCTTGGCTCACGCGACATCGTTGCGCGGTCTATCGACCGTACCGCCGATCGCACCACGCCGATCGACCAGGCTGCCGCACGCACCGCGGGCGCGGAAGTGTCGCGCAGCTTACGCCACTTTTAGTCACGGCTCAAAAAGGCGTGGCCGGTGTTTGTCGCCGACATGCCCCCGTGCAGAGAGAAGTTGCCTTTCTGCATCACAGTAATGCCGCATGATCGTTCCACTTACAGCAGAAGACACCTGGCTCCAGCATGTATCGCCAATCGCGGAGTGGACGCCACCGCTGGTCAAGACAGTCGTCGTCGCGCCGCACCCAGATGACGAAACGCTGGCCGCCGGTGGTCTAATCGCGCATCTTCGCGGAAAGGGCGTGCCTGTCTCCGTAATCGCCGTGACAGACGGTGAGAACGCCTACGACAATACTCGCGATCTGAACCTGATCCGCGAGCCCGAACAGACTGCGGCCCTGGCGCGGCTCGGTGTATCAGAGCAAAACATTGTGCGGCTGCGAAGAACGGACAGCGGCTTGCATGCAGAAGAAGCAGAGTTGATCGAGGATCTCCGCAGCGCGTTCCGCGATGCCGGGCACATCCTCGCGCCATGGCCGCATGATTACCATCCCGACCACGAGGCTTGCGGACGGACCTCAGCCGTTGCAGCAGCTGAGCAGAAAATCCCCCTCACCTGGTACTTCTTTTGGACATGGCATCGCGGCACGCCCGCCGATCTCAGCGGTCGAACCCTGCAGAAGCTAACGCTCACGGTAGAGGAGCAAGAGGCCCGGCAAGAGGCGCTGCTGTGCCATGCATCGCAGCTGCATCGCGAGACGAACGATCCCATTCTTCCGGAAAACCTGCTTGCGCCGGCACGCCGGCCCTTTGAGGTCTTTCTCGCCGCATGAGCACTGACACCACCAGCGCCGATTTTTTTGAAGAGAAGTACCGGGCGGAGGCCGACCCGTGGAACTTCGCCGGCAGCGCCTATGAACAGGGCCGCTACGCAGCGACCATCCATGCGCTGGAAGGCCGGCGCTATCGCAACGCCTTTGAGCCCGGATGCTCCGTAGGCGTGTTGACCGAAAAGCTTGCCGCTCTCTGCGATGGCGTAGAGGCCGTTGACTTTGCGCCCACCGCCATCGAAGCCGCCCGCACGCGGTGCGCCGCACTGCCGCATGTCATGTTTCGGTGCACGTCGCTGACAGATCGCTTGCCGGTGCGCGGCTTTGACCTGATCGTGCTAAGCGAGATGGGGTACTATTTCACGCCCGAGCAGTGGCGCGCAACGGCGAACGACCTGATCGGCACCGCAGAGCCCGGCACCACCTTTCTTGCTGTCCACTGGATTGGGCATTGGCCGGATCACCTGATGAGCGGGGATGAGGTGCATGCCATACTCCGCGAATACGCCGCACTGCGGCTGATGTACGAAGAGCGGCACGAGCATTTCCGGCTCGACCGATGGGAGCGTTTGTGAAGCCGTCGCACATCGCGGTGCTGGTGCCCGCGCGTAATGAAGAAGACCTTCTGCCACGCTGTTTGCACTCGCTGCAGGCCGCTCGCCGCCTGTTGCCTGCCGACGTGTCGAGCGACGTGATCGTCGTTTCGGATTGCTCGGTAGACGCAACGTCGCACGTTGCGCGTTCCATTCTTGGCAACTCCGGGGTAGTGGCATGCACGGGTGCGGGCAATGTGGGTGCGGCGCGGGCGCTTGCGGCGCAGCTTGCGCTGGCGCGCAATCCCGGGCAGCCGGAGACTTGCTGGCTCGCCAACACCGACGCCGACTGCGAGGTGCCTAAGAACTGGCTGCTGGATCAGCTCGCCATTGCCGCACGCGGCGTCGACGCCGTTGCCGGCATCGTGGACGTGGACAGCTTCCTTGAGCACAACCCACGTGTACGCGACCTCTTCCGGCTAACCTACCGCATTCACGATGACGGCACGCACCCGCACGTGCACGGCGCGAACCTCGGCATCCGCGCCAACGCGTATCTGCGCGCGGGTGGCTGGGCTGAATTATCCACCGCTGAAGATCACGACCTGTGGGGACGCCTGCACACCAGCGGCCACGTGCGTGTTGCCGACGCAACGCTCAGCGTCCTGACCAGCGGACGCCGCGTCGGGCGCGCCCCCCTGGGCTTTGCCGGCGCGCTTGCGGCGCATAACGAAGCGGCATGAACGAAGCCGAAGACGCGCTGCTCCGCCGCTTGCGTGAAGTCTGTGCAACGGCCATACCGCTGCCGGGCGGCGGTGCCACAGCCTTGCGCCATGGCCGCCTCTTTGCAATCGGCCGGGAAGACCTCAGCCTCGCCAAACTCGCCGAAGCGCACTTCGACGCCGTCGCCATCCTTGCGGAAGCCGGCAGGTCTGCAGTCACCGGCGCAATCTACGGCGTGTGGGCGTCCGAAATTCCGGGCCAAGCGCTCACGCTTCAAGGCGGCAAGCTCTCCGGCATCAAGCCCTTCTGCAGTGGCGGCGGGCTGATGGATCACGCGCTGGTAACTGCAGAAGCCCCGGAAGCAGTCCTCGTAGAAGTAGACCTACGCGGCCAAAGCGAAGCCGTACGCTTCGACTACTCCATGTGGCAGACCGAAGCATTCCGCGCGACGCAAACCGGCAGCGCTACATTCACCGATGCAGCCGTCGAGGCTGATGCAGTGGTCGGTGATCCGGGGTTCTATCTCTCCCGGCCCGGCTTCTGGCATGGCGCGTGCGGGCCCGCAGCCTGTTGGGCCGGTGGCGTCGCAGGCCTCGTCGACTTCGCAGATAGGAGCAAACGCGACGACCCCCACACGCTGGCACATCTTGCCGCTATGCATACGAACGTTTGGTCCATGCAGGCCCTGCTAAAGCAAGCCGGCGATGAGATCGATACAGACCCGGCCGATGCTGCCGCGGCGCATGCACGCGCACTGAAGCTGCGGCACAGCATCGAGCAGTTCGGCACAGACACGCTGCGCCGCTTCGCACGCGCCTACGGACCGCATCCCCTCGCGATGAACGGGAGTACCGCGCGCCGCTATCAGGAGGCGGACCTTTTTCTGCGGCAGTCGCATGGGGAACGCGATCTGGAAGCGCTGGGGCGCTTGTTGCGGGAAGACTCTCTACAATCGCAAAATGAGCGCTGAAGAAACGATCTATGCGGAGCTGACAGAGATCGCCCGCGACCTGTTCGATGACGACAGCCTCGTGCTGACGCCGCAGCTCTCAGCGCCAGACGTGCCCGACTGGGACGAGTTCAACCACTTGAACCTGATTTCCGCCGTCGAGGACAAGTTCAACATCAGCTTCCAGACTGCCGAACTCGCCTCGACACAAAACGTAGGCACCCTCGTAGGGCTCATCGAGCAAAAGCTAATCGCCAAGGCCAACCTGGGCCAAAGCTGACTTGCTGCCCCGCGGACTCGCTGCGCTTTGCTATGCTTGGTGAAATTTACGCATGGCAGACGCCCCTAAAAACGACGTGATCGGGACCTCCGTTCTCCGCAAGGAGGGCGTCGCGAAGGTGCAAGGCCGCGCGCAATACGTCGACGACCTCGAAGTGCCGGGCATGCTGCACGGCGCGACGGTACGCTCCACCATCGCACGCGGACGCATCCGCTCCATCACCTTCGACCCGGCGATCGACTGGTCAGAGTACACGATCGTCACGGCTGCCGACATCCCCGGCAAGAACACCATCGTGCACCTCTTCGAGGACCACCTTTGCCTCGCGCACGAGCTTGTCTCGCATGTAGCCGAGCCGATCCTGCTGCTGGCTCATGCGAACAAGGCAAAGCTGCCCGCCGCCGTCGCCGCTGTGAAGATCGAGTACGACCCGTTGCCGGCTGTCTTCACCATCGAAGAGAGCGAAGCGAAGCAGACCATCATCTGGGGCGATGACAACACCTTTAAGACCTACCTCATGGAGAAGGGCGACCCCGATTCCGTGTGGGCCGAGGCCGACTACATCATCGAAGGCGAGTACACCACCGGCGCGCAGGAGCAGCTCTACATTGAGAACAATGGCTGCATCGGCGAGTGGAGCGAGACCGATGGCGTCACTGTTCACGGCTCCATGCAGTGCCCGTATTATCTGCACCACGCGCTCATGCTGGCCTTCGACCTGCCCGCGGAGAAGTGCCGCGTGATCCAGACGGAGACGGGCGGCGCCTTCGGCGGCAAAGAGGACTTCCCCTCCGTAATCGGCACGCATGCAGCCTTGTTGGCGAAGAAGAGCGGCCGCCCGGTGAAGATTGTCTACGACCGCGGCGAAGACATGGCCGGTACTACCAAGCGGCATCCTTCGCGTACGCGCCATCGAACCGCCGTCAGCAAGGACGGCAAGCTGTTGGGTGCGGAGATCGACTTCGCCATTGACGGAGGCGCATACTGCACGCTTTCACCCGTGGTGCTGTCACGCGGCACCATCCACGCGGGAGGCTGCTACCTGTGGCCGAACCTGCGTGTGCGTGCGAAAGCCATGGCGACCAATATCCCGCCACATGGCGCCTTCCGCGGCTTCGGCGCGCCGCAATCGCTCTTCGCGCTGGAGCGGCACATGGACAAGATCGCACGCGTGGTCGGCATCAGCGGCGAAGAGTTGCGTCGCCGCAACTTCCTGCACCCGGGCGACCACACGGCGACCGGGCAGCTTGTAGCGGATCCCGTCGACATGAACACGATGCTCGACCGCGTGCTTGAGGCAAGCGACTTCCACGCGAAGACCGAACGGTTTGCCCGCGAGAACAAGACGTCGCAGATCAAGCGCGGCATCGGCTTTGCCAGCTTTATGCACGGCGCTGGCTTCACCGGCTCCGGCGAGCGCAGGCTCAACTCGCTCGTGAAGCTTGAGGCCGATCACCAAGGGCGCATCGTGTTGCTCGTCTCATCGACCGAGTTCGGCCAGGGCACGAACACGATCCTCTGCCAGGTGGCCGCGCAGGCACTGGCGATTCCGTATGAGCAGGTGCTGATCGCACAACCCGACACGCACCGCGTGCCGAACAGCGGACCCACCGTGGCATCGCGCACGGCGATGATCGTCGGCAAGCTGGTGGAGAAGGCGTCGGCAAACCTGCTCGCGACGCTGCGTGGTGCGGGTTTACTCGAAGGGCGCTATACGCCTGAGCAGTTCTGCCACGCCTGCGTCACGTACCGTGCAAGGCATGGCGAGTTGGGAGCGCAAGCGCGCTACGAGGCGCCCGGCGACATCTTCTGGGATGACGACAAGTACAAGGGCGACGCCTACCCCGCCTTCGCCTGGGCGCACTACGTCGCCGAGGTCGCCGTGGACACGCGCACCTACCAGGCCACGTGCACGGGCTTCTGGGCGATGCAGGAGGTGGGCAAGGTGCTGCATCCGGTGCTTGCCGCCGGGCAGATTGAGGGCGGCGTAGCGCAGGGCATCGGCTACGCGCTTTACGAGCGTTGCGAGTACAAGGACGGCCACCTGCGCAACAATCAGATGACCAACTACATCATGCCCACAGGCGCGGACCTGCCGCCCATCCACGTGCTTTTCGAAGAGATCCCGTCGGTACATGGTGCCTTCGGTGCTAAGGGCATCGGCGAGCTGCCGATGGACGGCCCCGCGCCCGCGATCCTGAACGCCATCCGCAACGCGACAGGCATCGAGTTCGACTCCATACCGCTGCTGCCGGAAGACATCTTCGAGCGCATGACCCGCAGCAACAGCGGCGGCAGCGAAGACCTGAATACCGAGGACGCTGGCCCGTACTACACGCGCTCAGCGCCGCAGGACGAGGGTGTCGAGGTGCCCGCATGAGCGCCATCACCTTCGAGGTGAACGGACAGCAGCGCACGCTAGACGTGCCGCCCATGCGCCGCTTGCTGGACGTGCTACGCGAGGACCTGCGCCTGACCGGCACCAAGGAAGGCTGCGGCGAAGGCGAATGCGGCTCCTGCTCCGTGCTGATGGATGGGGAGTTGGTGAACAGCTGCCTCGTACCCGCGCTGCAAGCCAACGGCGCAACGCTCTGCACCGTGGAAGGCATGAGCACCGACGGTCGCCTGCACCCCATCCAGCAATGCTTCTTGCAGAAAGGCGGCGCGCAGTGCGGCATCTGCACGCCGGGCATGCTGCTGGCGACGCACCATCTGCTCGACAAGTGTCCGCAGCCGACCGACGAGCAGATCCGCGAGGGACTCGCTGGAAATCTTTGCCGCTGCACCGGCTATATGCGCATCTTCGAAGCAGTGCGCGAGGCTGCGGCGCTCACACAGATCACGACAGCACCCGCATGAGATCGGACGCTGCCGAGTACGACGTCACCGCACCCGCTTCTCTTGCCGAAGTCTTGCAGACGCTCGCGGCAGGCGAACACCTTCCCATCGCGGGCGGTACCGAACTGATGGTTGCGCTCTGCGCCGGACGCCTGCAGCCGAAGCGCTTCGTCAGCCTGCAGCACTTGCGTGAGTTGCGCTTCATCGATGCCTCGCACCCGGACGTCTTGCGCATCGGTGCGGGCACGACCTTCACTGACCTTCGCCGCAGCGGTATGATCGCGCGCGAGTTCCCTCTGCTTGCGCAAACAGCATCATGGACAGGCAGCATCGCCAACCAGAACCGCGGCACGCTGGGCGGCAACATCGCGAACGGATCGCCCGCTGCCGACAATCCGCCGGCATTGCTCGCCTACGACGCAGAACTGGAGTTGATGAGCGCTGCTGGCTCGCGCGTGCTGCCGTATCGCAACTTCCACCTCGGCTACAAGCAGACAGCGCTTGCACCGGGAGAACTGATCCATGCGGTACATCTGCCGCGACGCTTTCAAGGCCACGTGCAGTGGGTGCGCAAGGTTGGCACACGTGAGGCGCAGGCGATCAGCAAGATTGCGCTTGCCGGTGTGGCTCGCGTTGAGAACGGCATCTTCATAGAGATCAAATTGGGAGCGGCAAGCCTGCTCGACCGCCCTGCACGCCTCTCCGCTACAGAAGCTGCTCTACAAGGATCAGAAGTCGCGGACACGAACGCGCTTGCAAAGGCGTGTGCCGCGCTTGCCGATGAGATCGCTCCCATTGACGACATCCGCTCCACGGCCCGCTACCGCGCGGCAGTCGCAGCCAACCTGCTCCGAGAGTTTGTGGAATACGCCGGCCGCGCCGGGGATATCGGTAAGCCATGAGAGGAGCGGGAACCCGCTCCTCTCAAGTGATTTCTTACGCCTGACCAGATGCAGAAGCCGCGGACTGGTTCTCGTTCACAGACAGCTTTGTGAGGATCTCGTCCGTACGCTTCTCCTCTTGCAGGCTCAGCTCAAGAAGTGAGGCATGGCTGGCATGGCCCAGCGTCTTGGCCCAGGCGATTGCCGATCCGTACGACGCGATCTCGTAGTGCTCGATCTTCTGTGCTGTCGCAATCAGGCCTGCATCGCGTACCGGACCCTCGCTCGATTCACGGACGATGTTTGCGCCGGAGCCGATCAGCGCAGTGATGATCGGGTCCTTCTTGTCGTCATCATCGCCTTCCAGCTCGGTCAGAATCTGCTTCAGGCGTTGCGCCTGCACCTCTGACTCACGCTGGTGGGTGCGGAAAGCGTCCTGCAGGCTTGTGTCCTGCGCGTGCGCAATCATCGTCTCGAGGCCCTTCGTGCTCTGCGTCTCCGTGGAGAGCAGGTATTGCAACTGGCCGGTATAGAGAGAACGGAGATCGTCGTATTCATTTCGCGTAATAAAGCCCATGTGCGGTCACTCCTGCGGTATCGATAGATACTCGGTCGATAAGAGGATACGGACCGCCGGGCAGTTGGCAGCCTGCCGCGCCACCTGCAGCCACTGTCGCTGAACAGCGATGACCGGTGCGGCTCAGGACGCAGCTTTGCCGTTCATGGCGACGGTCCGCAATAGCTTGCCGCCCTCCTGCACAACGTACAGCTTGCCAGCAGGCAGGTCCTTCAACACATCCTTCGCGCCCGACGGCCACTGAATTTCAAGGTCGGCCTTCACGGCAGTCCCAAGCCCGAAGTGCACGCGGGGGTCGTTCTGCGAATAGTAGCTGCCGCCGCTGCGCACCTCGTCGATCTGTCGTAGCGGCTTGGCGGCTGCGGCGTCAATCTGCGCCGTGACGATAAGCCGTGCACCGATGCCGCTGCGGTTGCTCTTTGTTCCCACAAGGCGGACCTTCAGGAAGGTATTCGTGTTGGTGCGGTCGCAGCGCAGCAGTTGCGGCAGAGCGTTGACGCAGTTGACTACAACGTCCATGTCGCCGTCGTTGTCGTAATCGCCAAAGGCGCAGCCGCGCGCGGGAACGCTGTCGGTGATGCCGGTGCCCGCCTTTGCCGTGACCTCTTCGAACTGGCCGTCGCGCAGGTTGCGATAGAGATACTTGTGCTCCGCATAGGGCGAATCGATATGCGTGCCATCCACCTCGGGGTAGACGTGTCCGTTGCTCATGAAGAGGTCGGGCCAGCCATCGTTGTCGGGGTCGAAAAAGCCAACGCCCCAGCCGAGAAAACGCGTGTTCACGCCGAGGCCGCTGAGATAGGTGTGGTCTTCAAAGTTACCGTCGCCGAGGTTCTGGTAGAGCGAGTCGGTGTCGCCGGCGAAGTTGGTCTTGACGATGTCGAGCAGGCCATCGCGGTTGAAGTCGCCGACGGAGACGCCCATGCCGGCCTGGGGCTTGCCATCGGGCGAGTAGGCGATGCCGCTCTCGATCGCCTCGTCCTTGAAGGTGCCATCTTTCTGGTTGCGATAGAAGGTCGCGGCGGTCGAGTCGTTCGCAACGTAGATGTCGGGCCAGCCATCGTTGTCCAGGTCGGCCACCGTGACGCTAAGCGCGTAGGTGCCGATGGTGTTGGTCATGCCCGACTTCTCGCTCACGTCGGTAAAGGTGCCGTCGCCGTTGTTGCGGTAAAGCAGGTTTTTGCCACCGTTCAGCCCGGGCGGTCCGCACGCGACCTGGATGCCCTTGTAGGCGCACCCAGCGGCTTCGGGTAGCGGCGCGGTCTTGATGTCGAAGTCGATGTAGTTCGCGACGAACAGGTCCAGGTGTCCGTCCCGGTCGTAGTCCAAAAACGCGCAGCCGGAGTTCCACCGCGTCGTCTTCTGCATGAGCCCGGCCTTTGCCGTCACATCGGTAAAGGTGCCGTCGCCGTGGTTCTTGTAGAGGATGTTCTGCCCGTAGTAGCTGACGAACAGGTCGTCAAGCCCGTCGTTGTCGTAGTCGCCCACGCAGCAACCCTGGCCCCAGCCGCAGCGGGTCATGCCGCTCTTCGCAGTGATGTCGGTGAAGGTGCCGTCGCGGTTGTTCTTGAAGAGACGTGAGATCGGTTCCTGCCCTTTGGGAAAGCCGTCTAGACGCGTGCCGTTCACGAGGAAGAGGTCAATCCAGTCGTCGTGGTCGAAGTCGTAGAACGCCACGCCGCAGCCAGTGGTCTCAAGCAGGTACTTGTTGCGGTGTTCGCCGCCGTAGATGGTCTTCGCGTTCAGACCACTGGACTTCGCAACATCCACGAAGCTGTAGCCCAGCGGCGTGCCCAGCACGGGAGAGGGTTGCAGCTTGGCCGAGCGCGGCTGCACGTCAAAGGTCTGGCGGGAGTTCGGGCCGGGTGCCTGTTGCTGCGGCGTCTGCGCCGGTGCCGCGAGCGAGAGCACATCCTCCAATGACAACACTAGCGCCGTGCGCGAAAGCGACTTTAGAAATCCCCGGCGACTCTGCCGCATGCCCTGCTCCTCACCGCGTCAACGCAGCCGCACCAAGTATAGGAACGTCGGCCTGTGGCGGGCAATGCTGCCTTCTGAAGAACGAACGCAGCGGGCGCGGCGACTCCGCAGCGTCGCAGCGAGACCGTGGCGTCGCTGCGTTCGTTCTTAAGTGTTCGCCCTTACTTCGGCGCAAGCGCCTTTGCTTTGGCGCGCTCCGCATCCGCCTCGGCTTTTGCGCCCGTTTGCATAAGCGCGTCGGCGAGCGCGATGTGCGCCGCCGGATCGTTCGGCTCAGCAGAGACCGCGTTGCGGAACTGCACGACCGCATCGGCGAACTTGCCGCGTTGCTGCAAGAGGTTGCCGCTATCCAGCGCGAAACGTTCTTTCTGCTTTGTCGTGGCGGCGCGGCTCAGTTCCGCGGCGGTCTTGCGCTCGGCGACGGCTTCGTCTCTTTGCCCAAGCTCCACCAGCACGCTGGCAAGGTTGACGTGGTTGCCGGGCTGACCCGGATCGAGTGCGATGGCCCGGCGCAACGCATCCGCGGCTTCCTGCGGCTTGCTGTCCTGCTTGAAGACGCTGCCCAGCATCGACCACGCCTCGGCGTTGCCGTCTCGCAACCCGAGCGCGATTCGCAGGCTCTTGGCGGCTTCTGCAAACTGCCCCTGCTGCATGTAAAGCACGCCCAGCGTATACGGTGCGTCCACCAGCGTTGGGTCGAGCGCGCGTGCCTTTTCAAAGGCGACGATCGCCTCCGGCAGATTGTCTTTCAGCTTGAGTGCGAGACCGATGTCGTAGGCGATCTGCGCGCTCTCCGGCTGCAGTTCCAGGCCGCGGCGGAACTCGACGAGTGCATGGTCCAGATCGCTCTGCTGCAGGTAAGCGACGCCGAGATCCTGGTGCAGCGTGGCGTCGTTGGGGCTGAGCTTCAGGCCCTCCAGGTAGAGCGGCACGGCTTCCTTCGCCTTGCCCGTCTGCACGAGCGCAAGACCGTAGTTGGTCAGCAGCTCAGCATCGTGCGGACGCGCTTTGCGCACCTGTTCAAAGAGTGGCAAAGCCTCGTCCGAGTGACCCGCGCTCTCAAGCGTCAGTGCAAGCTGGTAGCGCGCCGAGGCGTTCTGCGGATCTGCCTGCAGGGCGGCACGAAGCGTAGACAGTGCCTGCTCCTCTTGCCCTGCCGAGAACAAAGCTGCCCCAAGCTGCACGCGGGCCGCGATGTCCGCAGGCCGAAGCTGCACCGCCTCCTGTAGCACCGGAAGCGCAGCCGCCGCGTTGCCTTGCGCAAGCAGCGCGGAGCCAAGGTGCAGGTCGATCGCGGCCCGGGCGGCGGAACCAGCAGCAGCGTTGGCGAGCGCGCGCTCAAATTGCTGCTGTGCGGCCGCGAACTTACCCTGCTGGGCGAGGAGCACGCCCAGGCCGTCGAGCAGCGTCGCATCCTGCGGGTATGCCGCAACAGCCGCGGTAAGTGTCTGCTGTGCGGCCGCACCGTCGCCTGTGGCAAGCTCAAGCCGCGCAAGCGCCAGCGCGGCGTCGCTGGGCAGCGGCTTGCCCTGTTGCGATTGCCAGTCCGCCAGAGCGCCGATGCCCTGCTTGAGCGTGGCCGCATCGGCGCTTGCGCCTGCAGCAGCATCGAGCGACCCGGCGATGGCGAGTCCAAGATTCAACTCGGCGGACGCATCATGCGGGTCGAGCTTGAACGCCATGCGAAGCTCTGGAAGGGCTTGCGCGGGCTTGCCCTCCTGCACCAGCACCGCACCCAGCGCGCTATGGCCTGCCGCGACGCCCGGGGCCAGTTTCACGACGCGTGTGAAGGCCTTCTCAGCCCCTGCGAGGTCCTGCGCCTGCACCGCGGCCAAGCCGGCGCGGAAGGCTTCGCCCGCCGCTGCCGTGGAAGATTGCGTCTGCGCGAAAGCGCAGGATACCGCCGCGCCGGCCACTGCAGCCAGGAGGCGACCTGAGGTGCGTAAACCCACGTGGCCGATTCTAGGCCGCCTTACTTTGTGACGATGCTGACGTACTGCCGGCCAAGATAAAGCCGAAGAGCACCGGCATCTGCTGTCATTTGCAGCGGGCGCGGCCTGCGCAGGCCGCTGTCTTCCGAAAGCTTGCTGCGAAGCACGTCGTGCCCACCGACGTCCATGATCAGCAGGTTGCCGTCGGAGAGGAACCCGCCGCCATACGCTCCCGCAGGCAATGGCTTGCCGGCAATCGTGATCGCCGACTCGGTGACGAAGTAGAACTGGTACCGCTCGCGCACGCCCGTGGAGTAGCCCGAAGTATCCACCAGCGAAGCCCACACGATGTTGCCGGACTCCGCGCGGTAGGCCGCCGCATTGCGCAGCTGCAGCGGTGCCGACTGCTGCTGAAAGAAGACCGTGCTGGGCAAGAGCTTCTCCAACTGCGGGGCCGGTACAAGGCCGGTCGCTACTTGAACTACGGCAGTCCCGGCGCTCATCTGCGCCGCGAGCGGGGCAGCCGCTACGTCCGTAAAAAGGCTTACCAGCAGCAAGCCGTGGACCCACATCCGCTTCACCCTGCGCCTGCCTTGACTGCTCTCTCCCATTTACCTTCCGACCCTCCAGTGCGGCTCAGTTTCGCCGCAACGATGCTTCCACGACATGCCTCTGCGATGCAAATGGAAAACGTGAGAGGCCGACGCAAACGGGGATTTCTGAACCTCTGAAAGCACGCCGGGCATCCAAACGGAGCCGAACAGAATTTGAGCATCCGGACATTTTCCATGTCCGCAGCAAGCCAGGAGCTACCCTTTGTCAGCCTTAAACCCATGCGCACGACTTTCGTTGATCGCTGCCGCAGCCGCAGTGGTACTGCTGACAGCGGCCTGCCACAAGGCCCCGCCGGCGGCTCAGGCACCGCGCGCCCTGCCCGTCGCCGTGGTGCCGGTGCAGCCCACCAGCGTGCCAGAGACCGACACCTATGTGGCCACCATTAAGAGCCGGCGCTCCGCTTCCATGCAGCCGCAGGTGGACGGCAACCTGACGCGCATCTTCGTGCACAGCGGCCAGGCCGTCGCCGCGGGCCAGGTGCTGATGCAAATCGATCCGCTCAAGCAGATCGCCACCGTGCAGCAGCAGCAAGCGGCCGAGATCCAGACGCGCGCCAGCTACCAGTACAACCAGAGTGACCTGCAGCGGCAGAAGCAGCTGTTCGAGGCAGGCGTTATCTCCAAGCAGGCCTACGACCTGGCCGTGCAGTCGATGGGCAATGCGCAGGGCGCGCTGACCACCGCGCAGGCACAAACCAAAACGCAGCAGCAGCAGCTTGCCTATTACCAGATTCGCGCACCCTTTGCGGGCGTTGTCGGCGACATCCCGGTGCACCTGGGCGACTACGTCTCGCAGCAAACGCTGCTCACTACGGTGGACGAGCCGCGCGACCTTGAGGCCTATATCTACCTGCCCACCGATCGCGCAGGGGATGCCCACAGCGGCCTGCACGTCGACCTCCTGGACGAGGCAGGCAAGCTGCTCACCAGCACGGCCATCAACTTCGTCTCGCCTGAGGTCGACAACGGTCTGCAGGGCATTCTTGCCAAGGCACCGGCGCCAGTGGGCAGCAATCTGCGCAATGGGCAGATCCTGAATGCGCGCGTCACCTGGTCCACGCGCTCCGCGCCCGTGGTGCCTGTGCTTGCGGTCACGCGCATCGGCGGTTTGCCATTCGTCTTTGTCGCGCAGCCTGCAGGCAACGGCTTCATCGCGCACCAGAAGGCCATCACCATCGGCGAGCCGCTGGGCAACAACTACCCCGTGCTCGGCGGACTTGCCGCCGGCGACAAGGTCATCGTCTCAGGCCTGCAGATGCTGCAGGACAGCGCGCCGGTGCAGCCGCTGCCGGGCGGCGGTCCACCGGCCGCGGCAAGCCCCGCCGGAGCCGCCAACTCACCCGCGGGTGCCAAGTCCTGACGTTCTGCGGGGTTAGAACAGCAGGCATCCGCAGGCAGCACGTGCACCAACGTTTCTGAGCGTTTCAAGAGAGATCTTCATGGTTGAGTTCTTCATCCGGCGACCCATCTTCGCCACCGTCTGCGCCCTGCTGATTGTGCTCGCGGGTGCGGTCTCGATTCCGTCGATTCCGATCTCGCTCTACCCGCAGCTTGCGCCGCCGCAGGTGGTGGTGACCTGCAACTATGTGGGCGCGAACTCGCAGACGGTAGAGTCGGCCGTGACCATCCCGCTGGAGCAGCAGATCAACGGCGTGGAGGGCATGCGCTACATGAGCTCCACGAGCTCGAACGACGGCACCAGCGCCATCACCGTCACCTTCAAGACGGGCTATGACCTCTCCATCGCCGCCGTCGACGTGCAGAACCGCGTTGCCACCGCGCAGGGCCGCCTGCCCGCCGCCGTGAACAATACCGGCATCGCCATCACCAAGGCGAACAGCAACTTCGTCTTCGCGGCAGCGGTCTACTCACCGGACAAGAGCCTCAGCAACGCCTTTCTCTCGAACTACCTTGACGTGTACGTGCGCGACGCGCTCAAGCGCGTGCCCGGCGTGGGTGATGTGGTGATCTTCGGCGAGCGCAAGTACGCCATGCGCGTCTGGCTTGATCCGGCCAAGCTCGCAGCGCGCGGGCTCACCGCACTGGATGTAACCAACGCCCTCTCCGAACAAAACGTGGAGGTCGCCGCCGGCCAGCTCGGCTTGCCGCCGAACGCGGGCACGCAGAGCTACCAAATGGCCGTGCGCGTAGTGGGCCGGCTCTCCGATCCACACCAATTTGAAAACATCATCCTGAAGAGCAACAGCGGCGTGGTGACCGGCACCACCGCTTCGACCGGACTCACCAGCACAGCTTTGACCAACGTCATTGGCAACGGCGGCTTGGTTCTGCTCAAGGATGTGGGTCACGCCGAGGTCGGCGCCGAGAACTACAGCACCAGCCTGCTCTTTTCCGGCAAAGAGGCCGTCGGCCTTGGCGTGCAGCAGCTTTCAAACGCCAACGCGCTCGATGTGGACGTGAAGTGCAAGGCCGTGCTCGACGACCTGCAGAAGAGCTTCCCGCCCGGCATGAAGTACGACATCCCCTTCGACACCACGACCGTCGTCTCGGATTCGGTGACGGAGGTGCGCTCCACCATCCTGGAAGCGATCGTCATCGTCATCCTGGTGATCTTTCTCTTCCTGCAGGACTGGCGCTCCACGATCATCCCGTCGATCACCATTCCCGTTTCGCTCATCGGCACCTTTGCCTTCATCAACCTCTTCCACTTTTCCATCAACTCGCTCACGCTCTTTGGCATCATCCTGGCCACCGGCCTTGTGGTCGACGACGCCATCGTCGTGATCGAGAACGTGCAGCGTCACCTGGAAGAGGGTGTCGCCGATGCGCGCAAGGCGACCAGCATCGCCATGGCCGAGGTCACCTCGGCCGTTATCGCCACATCGCTCGTGCTCATCGCCGTGTTTGTGCCGGTCAGCTTCTTTCCGGGTACCACGGGCATTTTGTACAAGCAGTTTTCGTTGACGATTGCATTCTCTATCGCCATCTCGGCGTTCAACGCGCTCACGCTCACGCCGGCCCTGTCAGCCATCCTGCTTGAGCGCGACAAGCAGTTGCTGCCGCGCGTGCTGGCACCGGTCAACTACGTCATCCATAAGCCGGTGGAGTGGTTCGAGCGCGGACTCAAGTGGATCATCAGCAGATATGGCAAAGCGGTCGTCTTCGCCATTAACCTGCGCTGGGTCTTCCTCATCGTCTTTCTCTGCCTGCTCGGGTTGACGGCGTACACCTACACCGCAGTTCCAACAGCCTTCGTTCCGCAGGAAGACCAGAACTACTTCCTCGTGATCGTGCAAACGCCGCCGGGTGCGTCGCTCAGCTACACAACCGACTTTGCCAACCGCGGCGCTGCCCTGATCCGCCAGAACGAGGACGTCTACGGCACCTTCTCCGTCATGGGCTTCTCGCTCGCGGGCGGATCGTCGCCGAACTCCGGCCTGATCTTTGCACCGCTAAAGTCGAACGCCCAACGTATCCAGAAAGGCGAGGGCCACGATGCGCACTCCATCGTCGCCAGCATTGCTCCTAAGCTCTTCGGCATCCCCGGCGGCATCCTGTTCGCCACCGAGCCGCCCGCCATCAGCGGCATCGGCACCGTAGGCGGCTTCCAGTTCATTCTGCAGGACTCAGGCCGCAACACCTTCGACGATATCGACCGCATCGCGCACAAGCTCACCGCCGAGGCCTATAACCCAAAATCGGGCCTGACGAACCTGAACACCACCTTCCGCGCGAACGATCCGCAGCTCTCCATCACCATCGACCGTGAAAAGGCCAAGGCCATCGGTGTGCCGCTGTCGCAGATTACGTCCGCGATGAGTACCTTCATGGGCTCCACGTACGTGAACGACTTCAACTACAACAACCGCTCGTATCGCGTGTACATCCAGGCCGATCAGCAGTTCCGCCGCAACACCGGCGACCTGCGGCAGTACTACGTGCGCTCCGACAAGGGCCAGATGGTGCCGCTCGACAACCTGGTGGCCTCAAAGGAAACCAGCGGTCCGCAGGTGATCAACCACTACAACATCTTCCGCTCCGCCGAGGTCGATGGATCGCAGGCACCGGGTCTCTCCTCCGGTCAGGGGCTTGCCAACATGCAGGCGGCCTTCGAGCGCAACAAGATCCCCGGCATGAGCTTTAGCTGGACCGGGCTCGCGCTGGAACAGGTAGAGTCCGCCGGCAGCACGCTCATCATCTTCGGCCTGGGCCTGCTCGTGGTGTACCTCACGCTGGCCGCGCAGTATGAGAGCTTCGCGCTGCCGTTCATCATCCTGCTCGCCGTACCGACCGCCATCCTCGGTGCGCTCACGCTTGTCTCACTGCGCGGGTTGACCGACGATGTTTACGTGCAGATCGGCATGGTGATGCTGATCGGGCTCTCCGCGAAGAACTCGATTCTGATCGTCGAGTTCGCCGAGGAGAACCGCCGCGCCGGCATGAGCATCCGGCAGGCTGCGGAGCATGCGGCCGAGCAGCGCCTGCGCCCCATCCTGATGACGAGCATCGCCTTCATCCTCGGCGTGCTGCCGCTCTACTTTGCAACCGGTGCGGGCTCACTGGGCCGCCACTCCGTGGGCACTGCGGTGGTCGGCGGTATGACGGCTTCTACCCTGCTGAACCTGTTCTTCATCCCGGTGCTCTATGTGATCCTGAGCACGCTGCTCGACCGCTTCGGCAAGAAGAACGAGCCGACCCCCGGAACGCTGCAGGTTGGGGCGACTGTGCCGATCCTCGACCCGTCGCACGAGCTGCCGCCACCGCATGGGGCGTAGCTGCAACGACACTTCGGGCGCGATGAGACGGGATTGGAAGTCGGGTGCCCCACCTTCGCGAAGCTAAGGTGGGAGTGCCGCCCGTGAACTCCTATGGCTAGGACAAATCCACCTTAGCGCTTCGCGCGAAGGTGGGGCACCCACTTTGCAGATTGAGCACTACAGGCCGCGGCAGCTTCCACCGTCCACAAGAGTCGTCTGCCCGGTCGTGCTGGCCGCCCGCTCCGAGCAGAGCCAAGTCACCGTCGCAGCGACCTCCTCAGGCGTCGCGATACGACCAATGGGGATCTCCGCATCGGCTTCGAGCCGCAGGTCTTCGACAGGGCGGTTCGCCATCGCCGCGCGTGACCGCAGCACCTCCCTCGAGCGGGCGGTGTCGGTGAAGCCAGGGCCCACGTTGTTAACCGTGACACCATCGCGCCCGAACTCCGTTGCCAACGATCGCACCAGCCCCGCCACGCCCGGCCGGATCGCATTCGAAAGCACCAGTCCCGGCGCGGGCTGCTTTGCCGTGTAGGACGTGACCGTCACGATGCGGCCCCAGCGCTGCCGCTGCATGTGCGGCAACGCGGCCTGCGCAAAGGTGACGACCGAGCGAAGGTTGGTGCGGAAGGCAGCATCCCACTCCTCCGGCGTGGTCTCCAGAAACGGCTTGGCCGGAGGCCCGCCCGCGTTGGGAACTGCAATGTCGAGCCGGCCGTAGTGTGCTGCCGTGAACTGCACAAAGGCGCGCAGCGACGCATCGTCTGCAACATCGACGGGGCGGCAAAGCACCTCCACCTGAAAACGCTGACGCAGGCCGGCGGCAACCTCTTCCAGCGGCTCTAAGCGGCGAGCGCAGAGCGCGAGCGAAACACCCTCCGCAGCAAGCGCCTCCGCCACTGCCCTGCCGATACCCTGACTCGCCCCACCGACCACCGCCACTCGCCCATGCAGACCCAGATCCATGTCGTTATGGTAACGACCCAAGCGGTGCGCACGCACAGACGCGGTACCCTTGCGCTGTGAGTGAATCCGAGACAAAGCCCGGCAGCCTGCAACACCACAGCTTCTCAACCATGCCCGTGGAAGCTCTCGGCCCGCTGATCGATCGCCAGTTTGTCTACGGCGAACGCGCCATGCTGGCGCGGCTTGTGCTGCGCAAGGGCGCCGTCGTGCCTGAGCACAGCCACGACAACGAACAGATCAGCTACATCCTGGAAGGTGCGTTGCGCTTCACGCTCGGCATGGGCGACGGGCGGGAAGAACGCGTCGTGAGTGCGGGCGAGGTCCTCATCATCCCCTCAAACCTGCCGCACAGCGCGCTAGCGCTAGAGGACACCGTCGACCTGGATGTCTTCACGCCGCCGCGCGCGGACTGGATCAGCGGTGAGGACGCTTACCTCCGCGGCGGAAAATAGTCGCTTACACTAACCTCCCCACCTACAGGAATGGCAGGGCGCTCTCGGGCACTCAACCAAGGCCAAAGACCCGTCCTGAGAAGCGACGGATACGCCTTCGGGGAGTGTCGTCCCCGAAGGCGTTGATTTCACTGTAGGAGGTAGGAGATGAAGAGAAGCGGCCGAAGCCGGCCTTCTCTTGTGTCGCTCATCACGGCACTCGTTAAGCTGGCGACAGTCATCGCTCAGCATTTCCTGAAGTAGCTACTTCAACCACGTCCGGGCGGACTGCCATCCGTCCGGCGTGCCTCCGCAAACGCCGCGGATTGCCTGAGGTAAGTTTCAGGCACGCTTGTTCTTGCGTCAACACATTTGGCAGCTAGCGGTTCGTGCGATACCGCGGCCGCTCTTCCGGACTGGTCTCAGGCAGTGCACCTGCCTCCTGTGTCTGGAAGCGGCGGTAGCGCTGCAGCAATGAGGACGGTCCGCGCGCGGTAAAGAAGACGAGGTTACCCTCAAAGCGCTTCGCCTCGAGAAATGCACCGCCTTCCAGCGCGGCAATGGTGCGGCCTTCGCGCTGGGGAATGCGGAAGTTGGCTACGGCGGTGGGGTCGGGCGCGCCCACGCCACCGATGCGCTCTTCAATCGCGGCGACGAGCCGGTCAAGCCCCTCGCCCGTGTGCGCCGAGACCGCAATCGTGTTCGGATCGAAAGACGCAAGCAGCAACTCGCGCTCGCCGGGTGACAAAAGGTCGATTTTGTTCAAAACCTGCAGCGTGGGTGTCTTGGCCACGTCCAGCTCGCTCAGCACGCTCTCCACCTGCACCTTCTGCTCTTCCAGCATGGGCGAGGCGGCATCGCGCACATGCAGCAGTAGCTCGGCGCGTTCTACCTCCTCAAGCGTGGCGCGAAAGCTGGTGACCAGCGTGTGCGGCAGGTTGCGGATGAAGCCGACGGTGTCGCTCAGCAGCACCTTGCGCCGCGACGGCAGTGCGAGGTGCCGCAGCTTGGGGTCAAGCGTGGCGAACATGCGCGCGCTCTCAAGCACGCCGGCATCGGTCAGCGCGTTGAACAGCGTGCTCTTACCGGCGTTGGTGTAGCCCACCAAAGCCACAGTGGGCACCGGCACAGCCTCGCGGCGCTGGCGCTGCTGCCGCCGGTTGGTGCGCACCTGATTGAGCTGCAGTTTCAGCCGGTCGATGCGCTCGCGGATGCGGCGTCGGTCCGTCTCCAACTTCGTCTCACCCGGACCACGCGTACCGATGCCGCCGCCCAGTTGCGACATCGCCTTGCCCTTGCCGGCGAGCCGCGGCAACTGGTACTCCAGCTGCGCAAGCTCCACTTGCAGATGGCCTTCGCGGGTGCGGGCGTGGCGCGCGAAGATGTCGAGGATGAGCTGCGTGCGGTCGATGACGCGGCACGGCAGAAGGTCGTTAAGGTTGCGCGTCTGCGACGGCGTGAGGTCATGGTCGAAGAGCACTAGGTTCGCGCCGCTGCTCTTCACGACGGCCTCGACCTCTTCCACCTTGCCGGGGCCGATGAGCGTGGCGATCTCGGCACGGGCGCGTCGCTGCACGACGGTGGCCTCGATCGCCGCACCCGCAGAGACGGCAAGCTCCTGGAATTCGGCGAGCGCCGACTCAAAGTCAAGGTCGGCAACCTGCTCGCGCGAGGCGGACGGCTCATCCTCCTCGTCAAGGCTGTTGGCGTGCAGCGCTGCTGCCGTGCGAGCGAGTTGCGCGGCAGAGCTCAGCTTGCGGCGGCCACCCGTGATCTCCAC
>CAXTJS010000006.1:0-35791 GCA_964244605.1 uncultured Terriglobus sp.
GACATCGACAACCCCGGCTACACCATGAGCGCGGAAGGCTGGTGGACCACCTTCGCCGAACGCGAGTATCTCGCCGGCGGCTTCGCCTGGACCGGCTTTGACTACCGTGGCGAGCCAAGCCCCTTTGACGACACCGGCATCAGCTCACCCATGGGCATGCTCGACCTGTGCGGCTTCCCGAAAGATAGCTATTACTACTACAAGTCATGGTGGCAGGCCGAGCCGGTGGTGCACCTCTTCCCCCATTGGAACTGGGCCGGGCAGGAAGGGCAGAACATCGACGTCTGGTGCTACTCCAACCTGGATGAGGTCGAGCTGTTTGTAAACGGCAAGTCCGTCGGCAAGCAGGCGATGCGACGCAACAGCCACGTGCAGTGGAAGGTGCCCTACCAGCCGGGCAGGATTGAGGCGCGCGGCTATCGCGGCGGCAAGACCGTGCTCACTTCTGTGCGGGAGACCACAGGGCCGGCCGCAAGGTTGAAGCTCACGCCCAACCGCAGCGCCATGCGCGCCAACCGCGAGGACCTCATCAGCGTGCAGGTAGAGGCCCTCGACAGCAAAGGCCGGCTAGTACCCATTGCGGGCAACCTGGTCCAGTTCAAGCTGGCAGGCGCAGGCCGACTCGTAGGCGTGGGCAACGGCGACCCCGGCTGCCGCGAGGCCGACAAGCCAGAGACGTCGCAGGACGGGCGTCGCAGCCTGTTCTGCGGTCTGGCCATGGCCTACGTGCAGGCACTTGATCAGCCCGGCAAAGTCACGCTGCAAGCCATCGCGGAAGGGCTCGCCCCGGCTACGCTCTCGATCACGTCACAGACCGCCACAGCGCGACCTCGCCTTGCCTGAGGCTTACGCTATAAGCATGGACGAAGGTCGCTGCTGAATCCTTCGTTGGGAGGAGCAGCGACCCTCAACGAAACCTTGGCACCTCTCTAACCGAAAGCCGCCAGCAAGGCATCGCTAAACTCGTCAAGGGTCTTCTGTGACATGGACGTGTTGTTCAGCACGACGACAGTTGCCTTGCCGTCAAGCCGATGACCCAGCACGGACCGATAGCCGAGAGCGCTTCCTGTATCCCAGGCGGCTTTCAACTTCTCGCCGCCGATGGAAACTTCACGGACCCTTCCTCCGAGAGCGTAGTGGTCAGACGGAATCTGGATTGTCGTCAGCTCTCGCTTTGAGCCATCAGAGAGGAACCCTGTGTCAAAGATTTGGTGCGCTGCTGACATCAAGTCGGTAGCATTGCTGAAGTAGCCTCCGGCAGCCGCGATATACGGCTGCCTTGCCTGTGTCCTCTTCGCGGGAGTTGTGGCATTGTCGTAGGACTGCACAGCAACTGCGTTCAACGCTGCCGTTGTCGCACTCAGTCGAAGCGGTGTGAGAACCAGCTTCTGCATGGCTGTTGCGTATTCTTCTTTGGTGACAGCTTCCACGATAGCCAGCACAAGAATCCAGTTTGCCAACGAGTAGTCGAAGCGCTCCCCGGGCGCAAAGATCAGGTCTCCCTCAGCAAACCGATGTACCGCCTGTTCTGTAGTCAAGCGTTGCTTGATGATCTTCGGTTCCACCTTCATCGCAGCCGAGAACAGGTTAGGCACTCCGCTGTTGTTCGCGAGTAGATAGCGCAACGTTAAGCGACCGCCGAGATCAGCTCGGAAATAAGGCAGGTAGGTGGCAATGGGCGCGTCAAGCTTCAGGCGGCCTTGCTCCTGCAAGCGCAGAATGGCGACGGTCGTCAACATCTTCGAAATCGACGCGATACCGAAGACCGCCTTCTCTGTCATCGGCTCGTGGGCATCCACATCGGAAAATCCCACTGTCTTCCAAAACACTGGTTGACCGCGACGAGCCAGTGCTACAACTCCCTGGAATCGACTCTCCCGGACATACGTGTTCACTACTTCCGTGCAAGCATCGGAGTCGTTCTCTGATGCGAAGCCCTCTCGGTGGGCGAAAAGAGAGAGCGAGGTCAAGGCGGAGGTCTTCAAGAAGCGTCTGCGATCAAGGGGCATATTCCCAGATACGCATCCAGCACCGTTTGCGTTCACCCTTGAGTGGGCTTCTACGTATCTAGCCTCTTAATGGTTAGCGCTCTAGCCTTTATGCTGGCGGCCCATGTGCCGCACTGTCATCTGCATGATGCGCAGGTTCGGCGGTTGCGTGCAGGCGAACAACACGGCTGCCGCTGTCTCCTCGGGGTCCATCATGGTGGACTGTGCGATGCTTTCCGGCGTCCGGCCCTGACCCAGCGCAAACTCGGTCTTCATGCCGCCCGGGCACAGCGCGCAGACCTTGACACCGAACTGTTGAAGCTCTTCAGCGAGCGCCTGTGCCAGCCCCACCTGGGCGAACTTGCTCGCGCAATACACGGCCTCGTTCGCCGCTCCGGCAAGCCCCGCAACCGACGACACAAAGACGATGTCCCCTGAGCGCTGGGCGACAAGGTGGGGTGCAACGCATCGTGAGAACACGAAGCCGCTGCGGACGTTGGCGCGCATCATGGCGTCGAACTCTTCCACGTCCGTCTCGACGAAGTGCTTGTACATGCCGGTACCGGCGTTGTTAACCAGCACGTCGACGCGCCCAAACTGCTCCAGCGCGAGTGCGAGGCACTGTTCCGCAGTCGCGTAATCCGCCGCGTCGCCAGCGAACGTGAGGCATCTTCCGCCTTGCGCCTCGATCTCTTTCGCCACCTCCGCCAGCCTGTCGGCGCGCCGCGCGGTGATCACCACGTGCATGCCGGCGGCCGCAAGCCGGCGAGCCGTAGCCCGCCCCAGCCCGGAACTCGCGCCCGTTACGATCGCAACCCGACCCACCCCTGAAGCAATCTGCGTATCCGGCATGGAAGCATTCTCCTGCTTCAGGTTACGTCGTGGCGGAACCATGAGGTAGTAGCGATGCTTCGGAGGAAGGAGATCTTGTGGTCGGGATGCGCTTTGCTCCAAAAAACCAGCATCGTTCGTTCGGTCCTTTGATCAAAAGGGTGTTGAACGATGTCGGTCCAGATTACTTGAGGCAAGCACGATGAATTTGCAATTGACTGGAAAACGAGCGCTGGTTACAGGAAGTAGCAAAGGCATCGGTGAAGCAATCGCCCGGGTCCTGGCCAGCGAAGGCGCCATCGTTATGGTTCATGGACGCAACCAGGAGCAAACGCAGCGCGTGGCGACTGACATCGCCGCACTTGGCGGAAAGTCCTATGCCGTGACAGGAGATTTGTTAGAAGACGACGCAGTCGAAGGCATGATCGGCGACGTGCAAAGGCTCGTGGGAGCGGTCGACATCCTGGTCAACAATGCCGGCGGTTCCGGGCCAAAGGAGACGTGGGAAGCCACGCAGCCCGACTCATGGGCCTCAGCCCTATGACCGCAATGTTCTCGCCGCGGTCAGGGTGACCACCCGGCTTCTACCAGATATGCGAAAGGCCAAATGGGGACGCGTCATCAACATCTCAAGCCTCGCGGGGGCCGTACCACCGTCGACCGGGCCGGATTACTCGGCATGCAAAGCGGCGATCAATGCGGCGACGGCATCTTTGGCGAAGGCAGTGGCAGCCGACGGGATCACAGTCAATGCCGTGTCGCCGGGTACGATACGCAGCGCCACGCTTGAGCAGCGTTTTCGCAGGACAGCCGAGGAACGCGGCTTGAGCGATCCAGATACGCCCTGGCAGGCCATCGAGCGAGTTGTTCTGCCGCTGTTTGGACAAGTGCCAGTTGGACGAGTAGGAGAGTTGAACGACATTGCAAATGCGGTGGCGTTCCTTGCCAGCCCCGCAGCTGGGTATATCACCGGCATTAATCTCCGCGTCGACGGAGGAATGTCACCGGGCCTCTAGCACAGGCGTCGTCACTTATCTTCCTGATGCTGCTATGTAGACTCGATTGCTTGTGGCAACGGGAGCATTGCGTCAGGCGAGCACGCGAGCCTCCTTCGGGCGAGAGCACCATTTACTGCATACATAGCTATAAACAGAAACACTTCCGGATAAAAGTAAGCACCCTGTCGAAGAGCCTTAAGGAGAAAATAGCACCATAGCGCCATGGCTATGGTCTTCTCATCCGCAGAGCCATCTTTGGGCCAATAAGCGAACAAGAACCAAAGCGTGCCTGCAAGGCCAATGAAGCCAAACTCAGACAGGATACGGAGTAGAAGCGACTGGGCTTCATACTGCCCCAAAGTGACGGTATCCGCAGGAAAGAGATTGGCTCCGGGCACCGCATCGATGTATATCTCGTGCGAGTGGAAATGTGAACCCAGCCCACCACCAAGGAAGGGATGTTCCTGCAACACCCGTTGCACCACGAACAGGTTGCTGATCACACCAAAGGTGCTGTTATTGACTCCGGAAACGTCGGCAGCGACTGTACTTGTAACGGAGTCAGCCAGGCGAAGCCTGAAATCGGAAGAGAAGGTGTACATACCGATGCCAACGGCAAAGACAAGGACCGGAGCAAAATATCGTCCGACCTTGTACTTCATGCTGAGCAGAAACGCACCAAACAAGAAGGCAAGGTATCCGGCAGAGGAAAAGGTGAGAATGATCGCAATAAGAAGCGTGAGGCATCGCCAGCCGTAACGCCTTGCGCGTTGCCATTCCGCTGCGTAGTAGAAAAGAGCTGGCAAGCATATGGTGCAGAAATCGTTTGGCTCCAAGAAGACGCTGATCAAGCGGTCTGGATGGAAAGCGAAAGCAATGATCCCAAACACTGCAGCGTAAAAGGACAGCTTTGCATAGAAGTGGAAGCACCGTTGGACATTAAACCGCACAAAGCGCAAGAATGCCGGGGCATAAAGAGCACTCATGAAGATGCCGGCGTACTCCTTAACGAAAGGTCCAATTGTGCCGGTGCCGATGGCTATTCCTACCAACCCACTTAGCGCAAGGTAGGCGAGAAATCCAAGTAACTTCGGGGGCAGCCAAAGCCAATTGCTGTAAGCCAAGATAGCAAGGTTCACCACCAGAAAGACATAACACAGAAGCAGGTGAAGGCCAGCTACGTCCAGCGAGAGACGATAGCTGAAAATTGACAGCAGTGTGCAGTAGAAGATGTACTTTCGCCCCCAGGACTCGGTACGCACCTGAGGAACCGAAGGGACAGGGACCGAAAGCCCGGCTGTAATCGCGTCTGAGGTCATGAGGTTTCGACTGCTGGGAAGAGCCAGCCCACAAAACGATTGTAGTCGGGCTGCCGTCGGCAGCCCGACTGGAGCAGTGAAAGCGTCAGCGCAAAAATACGCTCAACTCGTTGGCAGCCGCGCGCAGATGTGGCAGGTACTGCGTCTGCATGTCAAGCAGCGGCATGCGTTGCGCGTTGCCGCTCAGGTTGACCGTGGCGATTACCTTGCCACTGGGTGCGTAGACCGGCACAGCCAGTGAACGAAGGCCTACCTCATACTCCTGGTCGCAGGTGGCAAAGCCATTGCGACGCACGTTGCGCAGCATGGACCGTAGCTTGTCCACGGAGTTAACCGTTCTAGGCGTGAACTCCTTCAGCACCACCCGCGACAGATAGCGCTCGACCTCGTCTGGCGGCTGCGACGCAATCAGCACGCGACCCATCGAGGTGCAGTACGCCGGCAGCCGGCTGCCCACGTGCAGGTCGACACTCATCACGCGCTGCACCTGCGATCGGGCGATGTAGACGATCTCATCCCCGTCCAGCGTGGCCACGGAGAAGCTCTCATGCAGCTTCTCACTCATGCGCTCAAGGATGGGCTGCGCCGCGCTCGAAAGCGTATTGCTGACCGTGTAGGTGTGGCTCAGCGTCAGCATCTTGGGGCGCAGCGAGTAGCGTTGGCCGTCCTCCGCACCGGCATAGCCGAGCTTCGAAAGCGTATACAGGCAGCGCCGTACTGCGGCTCGGCTCAGGCCGGTCTTGTTGCTGAGTTGAGAGATGGTCATCTGCGGCATCTCCTGGGCAAACGCTTCGAGCACACAAAGACCGCGCGCAAGCGACGTCATGAAGTTCGGATCGCCGGTGTACTGCTCGAGGTGCGCTGCTGTCTTGACCGGCTGCTGTGCTGCTGGGGCAAGCGAAATAGAACTCTGCATGGGAACTCGGTACGGCTGCTTGCGCCTGAGAAGCGCAAGCTACATGACTGGCCGATACAGCCGCTGTGCGACCACCGCACGTTAGCTTCGATAAACGCACTCTCAGAATACGGCGGAACGGACCAGAGCAACAAGGCACATGTGCGCCTTCTTTGTGCCATAAGAAACCAACGTTGTTGGTTGTGGCTGCGCTAAAGAGCCATTAGGACTTCATCGGGCTCAGGCCTGACGCGAAAGTCGGCGTGCGCCTCGGCAAAGGTCACCACTCCCTGCTGGCTCATGACAAAGGTTGCAGGTAGAGGCAAGCGCCACGTTTCCGCATCGTCACCCGCCATTACGTTCTTGCCGCCATTGATGAACGGGATATTCACCAGGATGGAGCGGTAATAACGGTGCATAGCGGGTGTCACGGCGTAGGCGATGCCAAACTGCTGTGCGACGCCGCAGTTCTCATCGCGCAGCAGTGGGAAAGGGATGTCGTGCTGTTGCACCGCGAAGTCACCCTGGCGCAGTGTCTGCGGGGAGATTGCCACAAGCAGGGCACCCCGCTCGCGAACCTTCGGGTAAAGGTCACGCCACGCCTCCAGCTCGGTCACGCAGTAGGGATCCCACCGTCCGCGGAAGAAGTTCACGATGACCGGGCCAAGCGCAAGCAGATCCGCAGACCGGATCAGCTTGCCTGAGATGGAATCAGGCAGCACGAAGGCGGGAGCGATGGTTCCTTTCGGCAACACCGCGTCCTCGATGCCCGAATCAAAAAGATCCGCCACGAGCTGCTCGGACACGGCAAGACGCTCAGGCTGCACCAGTTTGCGCGTGTTCTGTGTAATCTCGTCGAGTTGCGCCTGAAGGGAAGCCACTTTATCTTTCTCCGACCCGCTGGGAAGCCACACAGATCCATCACAATGTCGCACGGCATCGTCCTACTGCGTGAGTGTAGCGTTGCGACAAGCTATAGTGCGGAGATGCGGGTTGCATTTGTCTCAGTGGGAGACGCCAGTGACGTGCGGGTCTGGTCAGGCATCCCGTACCACGTTCTGCGTGAACTGAAAGCACAGGCCGAGTCGGTAGAGGTGCTTTCCCCCTTACACCGAAGGCACAAATACCTTTATGCCCCTCTGAAGGCGTGGCACACGCTCCGAAAGAGCAGCATACAGATAGAAAGGCGCCCGATCGCATTGCGAAGCTACGCTTCGCAGATTGAGTCTGCCTTAAGGAACGTCTCTGTCGACGCAATCATCGCAATGTCAAGTATCCCAATTGCCAGACTGCGAACAGAGGTACCTGTTTACTTTCTGGACGGACGCGGTTCTTGAAGGCATGCTTGGCTACTACCCGGGTTCTTTTACCGGCATGGCCGTTTCGGAGGTGCGCGTGGCTCATCAGCAGGAGCAGGCTGCACTTTCGCGATCCGACTGCGCCTTTTACAGCTCAGGCTGGGCTGTCGACACGGCGCGGCAGCATTATGTAACGGCGCCGGCTCGCGTTGATATGCTGCCCTTTGGCGCTAACCTGACCGTCACCCACGATCTTGCCGGCGTTGAGCGCCTGATTGCAGCCAGACGGAATGCGCCCATCAAGCTGCTGTTCATCGGCGTGGACTGGCACCGTAAGGGCGGGCAGATCGCAGCCGAGGCGACGCGATTACTCAATGAACGGGGCACGCAAGCTGTGCTGCAGGTGGTCGGTTGTCACGCGCCGCAACTGCCACACCTTGAGAGGATCGGCTTTGTCGATAAATCAAGCCAGGACGGAAGCGAGCGGTTCCAACGGCTGCTCGAAGAGGCGACCATCATGCTATTTCCGACGCGGGCGGAGGCGGCCGGTATCGTCTTCGCCGAGGCCAGTGCCTATGGCGTTCCCATTGTCTCCACAGACACTGGCGGGGTCGCCGACTACGTGCAGCAAGACAAAAACGGCATCCTGCTTCCACTTGAGGCAGGGCCGGAGGCGTATGCAGACGCCGTGCAGAGGCTTCTAAGTGATCCGACCTTGACTCGCGCCTTGTCTTTGGGCGGCTACGAGCTATACCAAAGCAAGCTCAACTGGAAGAGTAGTGTTCGGCGGCTCCTGGAGCGGGCAGCCCAGGGCCGAAACTGATTCGAGCGCTTGTGCCGCTTTGCTTACCGGCCGAACTTGCCCATACCGCCCATGTTGCCCATCTGCGACATGAGCCTGCGCTGCATCTTGCCGCCGCCCGAGCCCAGGCCCTTGAACATCTTGCGCATCTGGGTGTACTGCTTCAGCAGTTGGTTCACGTCCTGCACGGTCGTGCCGGAACCGGCAGCGATGCGGCGGCGGCGTGAGCCGGAGATGAGCTCGTGGTTCAGCCGCTCCTTCGCAGTCATGGAGTTGATCATGGCCTCCACACGTGTGAACTGGCCCTCATCCACGTTTTCCGCGGCCTGTTGCAGACCCTGAAAGGGCCCTACGCTCGGCAGCATTTTCAGGATCGATTGCATGGAGCCAAGCTTCTTGATCTGGCGAAGCTGGTCGCGGAAGTCTTCCAGTGAAAAGCCGTCACTGGTGAGCGCTTTCTTTGCGAACTCCTCGGCCTTGCCGCGGTCCAGCTTCTCTTCCGCGCGCTCCAGCAGGGTGGCGATGTCGCCCATACCCATGATGCGCGAGACGATGCGGTCGGGATGGAACGGCTCGAAGGCGTCCGGCTTCTCACCCGTGCCCAGGAATTTAACGGGTGCGCCGGTGACGTTGCGGATGGAGAGCGCCGCGCCGCCGCGTGCATCTCCGTCCATCTTGGTGAGCACCACGCCTGTGATGCCGAGCTGCTTGTGGAAGGCGTCGGCCGAGTTGACGGCGTCCTGGCCTGTCATCGCGTCCGCAACGAAGAGGATCTCCGAAGGATTGAGCAGCGATTTGAGCTTGCTCATCTCTTCCATCAGCGCTTCGTCTATGCCGAGACGGCCTGCGGTGTCGACGATGAGCACGTCGTTGCCGAAGTTTGCGGCTTCACGCTTGGCTTCGCGTGCAAGGCGCTCCACCAGCGGCGTACCGGCTTCCTCGTCGTTGATCTTGCCGGTATAGATCTGCGCGCCAACCGATTTGGCAACGATGGCGAGCTGCTCCCGTGCAGCCGGCCGGTACACGTCGACCGAAACGAGCATGGGACGGTGGCCGCCCTTTTTGAGCCAGCTTGCGAGCTTGCCGCTGGTGGTCGTCTTACCGGAACCCTGCAGGCCTGCCATGAGAATGATGGTGGGAGGCTGCGATGAGAACTTAAAGCGCGCCGTGTCTTTGCCGAGCACTTCCACCAGCTCGTCATGCACGATCTTGACGACCTGCTCGGTGGGCGAGAGCGCCGTCGCTACTGAGGTGCCGAGCGCCTTCTCGCGCACATGCTCGATGAGGCTCTTCACCACATTGAGGTTTACGTCGGACTCAAGCAGCGCAAGCCGGATCTCCCGCAGCGCCTCACCGATGTTCTCTTCTGTAATGGTGCCCTGACCGCGAAGGTTCTTGAAGGCGCGCTGCAGTTTTTCTTGTAGGTTCTCAAACATAATCAGTTGTTTAGTCTAACAACTGGGGAAGAGGCGGCTCGGCATGGCAGAGGGCACGTTGGAACCGTGGCTGCGCGGCACAAAGACGGATGTCGAACCCTTGTTGCGCGCCGTACTGCATGCCCTGCAGCTCGCACGCGAAGATGTGGAGCGGTGGGCTCTCTCGCTCTCGGCGGAGGAACTCGCGCAGCGGCCCTTCGATCTGCCGTCCGTAGCCTTTCAGGTGCGGCATATCGCGCGCAGCGTAGACCGCCTGCTCACGTATGCAGAAGGAGAGGCGCTGAACGAGAGGCAATTCGCCTTGCTTGCCACAGAAATGGATGCGGCTACAGACCCCGCCGATCTGCGGCGCGAGTTCATCGAGGCACTCACGTCCGCCGAGGCAAGGCTGCTCAGAATCGACGCAGGCCGCTATGCGGAAGTGCGAAGCGTCGGCCGCGCAGCGCTGCCCACCACCGTTGCTGGCCTGCTCATTCACATTGCGGAGCATACGCAACGCCACGTCGGGCAGGCAGTTACGACGGCGAAGGTGGTCAAGGCACTCACCGCCACGCAGCAGAGCTGAGTTGGTTACCATGGCATATGGCCGTCCGAGAGATCACAGCAGATCAGCTTGCACAGCAGCATGATGCCGCTCAAGCCTTCGCCGAAGCAGCCGCAATCATGGCCCGCTTGCGTGCGCCGGACGGCTGCCCGTGGGATCTGAAGCAGACGCTCGACTCGATCAAGCCGCACACGCTGGAAGAGGTCTATGAGGTCTTTGACGCCATCGACCGGCGCGCCTGGCCAGACCTGCAGGATGAGCTTGGTGATCTCCTCCTACAGGTGCTCTTCTATGCGCAGATCGCGCAGGACGAGGCGCACTTCAACATCGCGGATGTCGCGCGTGGACTGAATGCCAAGCTACTGCGACGGCACCCTCACATCTTCGGCGACGTCGTCGCGGAGACACCGGATGCGGTGATCTTCACCTGGGACGCCGTCAAGCGCAAAGAGCGAGAGGGCAGGGCAGAGCCCGTTGGACTGCTCGATGCGATTCCAGGCAGCATGCCGGCGCTGCTGGAAGCGCGCAAACTTGGCGCAAAGGCCGGGAAGATCGGCTTCGACTGGCCAGATACGTCAGGGCTCTTCGCCAAGCTGCAGGAAGAGATTGCCGAAGTGCGCGAGGAGCTTGCTGTGCCGGGTGAGCCGGACCCCGTGCGCGTGGAAGAAGAGTTTGGTGATCTGCTCTTTGTGCTCACAAACCTTGCTCGCCACTTACAAGTTGACCCGGAGCAAGCGCTGAAAAAGGCCAATGCCAAGTTCCGCAGGCGCTTCGGCGCGATGGAGCAGTTTGCTGACGGTTCAGCGAACCTGCAAAGCATGCAGCCTGCAGAGATGGAAGAGCTTTGGAACCGGGCAAAGCTCGCGGAGAAGCAGGCTTGAGTGACTTACAGATCAAACGGCTGAGCAGGCTCGAGGATTTCGAGCGGTGTGTCGCTATCCAGCAGGAGATCTGGAACTACTCGCCACAGGAACTCTTTCCGCGACGCGCGTTTCTGCTGGCTGAGAAGCTTGGCGGACACGTGCTGGGAGCGTTCGCCGGCGGCGAGATGGTCGCCTTCAACGTGGCCTATCCCGGGTACCGCGATGGCATGCCGTACCTGCACTCGCAGATGCTCGCAGTGCTGCCCGCCTTTCGCAACGCGAGCGCGGGCCGGGCATTGAAGCTGGCTCAGCGTGATATCGCTCTGCGTGACGGCTTTGCACTGATTGAGTGGACCTTCGATCCGCTTGAGATCAAAAATGCCTTCTTCAACCTGCAGCGGCTCGGGGCCGTCAGCCGTCGTTATGTTCGCGACTTCTACGGGCCGTCGTCGTCGCCGCTGCAGGGCGGACTGCCTACCGATCGCTTGTATGCCGAGTGGTGGATCGCGAGTGAGCGCGTTGCGCAGGCGATCGATGGAGCATCGCCGGAGCGATCTGCTGTGCAGGCGGTTGACGTCGCGGCGGACGTGTACGCCTGGAAAGAAGCGGGCGACGTACGCGCTGCTGACCTGCAACACGACATTCGCGGCAAGCTGGAGGCAGCCTTCGCCTCGGGACTCGTTGCAGTGGGTTATCGGCGAACTGAGGGCGGCGGAGGCAGCTACCTGCTGAACACATGGGCACCACCCACACAGCGCCAAACTGGAGAATAGCCATGAAGATCGATGCGATTGTGCTTCGCGAGATACAGATGCCGCTGGCGCATCCCTTTGTCACCAGCTTCGGCAAGACAACTGCACGCCGCATTTTGCTGATCGAGATCCAGTCAGAAGGCCTGAGCGCCTGGGGCGAGTGTGTCGCGGGGGAGCACCCCTACTTCTCCGACGAGATGATCGACACAGCGTGGCTCATCACTGAGACCGAGCTCGTTCCGCGTCTGCTTGGCAAAGAAGTGCAGCAGGGCAGCGATGTACCGGCGCTCTTTGAGCAGGTGCGGGGCCATCGCATGGCAAAGGCCGCCGTCGAAAACGCTGTCTGGGACCTGGAGGCACAGGTGAAGCAGGTGCCACTCGCGAAACTGCTTGGTGGCACGCGAGAACGCATCGCCTGCGGCGTGAGCATCGGCATGCAGGACAGCATGGAGGCACAACTGGCGAAGGTAGAGACAGAGGTAAACGCCGGTTATCAACGCATCAAGCTGAAGTGCAAGCCCGGCTGGGACTCTGAGATGTTCCGCGCAGTGCGCGAGCGTTGGCCCGACATTTTGCTGAGCTGCGACGCCAACTCCGCATACCGGCTGAGTGATGCAGACCACATCGCGAGCTGGGATGAGTTCAACCTGCTAATGATCGAGCAACCCCTCTGGTATGACGACTTCTACTTTCATGCGGAGCTGCAGAAGCGGATCATGACACGCATCTGCCTGGATGAAAGCATTCGCAACCGGCGCGATGCCGAGGCGGCCTTACAGCTTCAGAGCGGGCGCATCGTCAACATCAAGGTCGGGCGCGTTGGTGGCTTCTCGGAGGCGATTGCCGTGCACGACGTCGCACAGCAGCACGGTGTGCCGGTGTGGTGCGGTGGCATGCTTGAGAGTGGCATTGGCCGTTCGCACAACATCGCGCTTTCGTCGTTGCCCAACTTCGCGCTGCCCGGAGATGTCTCCGCCTCGAAGCGTTATTGGGCCGAAGACGTGATCGAGCCTGAGGTGACGGTCAGTAAGACGGGCGAGATCGACGTGCCAACATCGCCCGGTCGCGGCTTTGAGGTGAAGCGAGACTACGTCGAGCGACTTACCGTGCGTACCGGTCGTTTCAGCGCGTAGGCACTTGTTGCTGCAGTAGCTCTCGTACGGCTGCCGCGCCGGTGGGTGCTGCGGCGAGCGGCTGGATGTCGGTGGCGGTCAGGTCTGATTCATACGGAGCGGTCTTCACCATCAACTCACGCAGCAACAGGTGGATGCGCACGTGCGTGAACGAGTAGACGCCTTCCGCTACTCGCCGTTGATCAAACTCGATCGTGCCGCCGCGGTGGATCTTCGCGAGCAGGCCCCAGGCGAGCGTCAGGTCGCGTGTTGTGTTCAGTTCAATCCGAACCAGATGGTGATCGGCTGCATCGATCCAAAGCCTTCCTGCTAAGCCAGTCAGCAGGCCTTCCGCCATCGTCAGCGGGTGAAAGGCCGGGTTTGGCACGAAGTCGAGCACGATCTGTGCGCGCTCAAGGTTTGGCAACTGCGGTTGGTCCGGCGTTGGTGTGTAGAGCATGGCGTCGGGCATGGCGCGCATCAACTCCACGCCATACGAGCGGTTCTTCTGCTCCTCCTTCTGTCGGTGGAGCAAATCTCCTGTATCGATCAGACTCTCGAGCCGGTGACGTTCTCCTTCGTCTTCGGCCGCCGTTAGTGGCTTCCCGTTGTGAAGCACCAGCCTGGCCACGTTGCCGTCCGCGCTTTCAATCAAGTCGCGGGTAGTGTCTTCTTTCCGGTCGACTCGATGCACGCGGTATCGAAAGTGCACACCGGCATGTGTGAGGCTTGCTTCCTGTTCGCTTGCAACCTGCTGAACGATCACGCGGATCTGCTCTGGCGATGGCAGCTTCGGCGTTGCAGCACGCGCCGTTCCACTCAGGCCAACAAGCGTGAGCCACACGGTAGAGGTGATTCGAAGGGAGCGTGACACAGGTAGCTAGTTGGATGCAGGTGACGCTTTTGCAAGCGATGCTGCTGGCAAACATTTGTGCCGGGCTGGGTGCTCCGATAGACTCGCGTGGATATCGATTTGAGCAGGAGCAGAAGATGAAGCCAGGCGAAGGCACCACCGTGATCGGAAAGTCAGTGACCGTGCGTGGAGAGATCACGGGATCAGAAGAGCTGTATGTCGACGGCAAGATCGACGGAACGGTACGGCTTACGGAGAGCCGGCTCACCATCGGACCAAACGCGCAGGTGCATGCGGACCTGTTTGTGCACGACCTGGTGGTCTTTGGCCTGCAGGAAGGGCCAGTGGTGGCGACCGGTAAGGTAGAACTGCGTCAGACAGCCAATCTAATCGGCGATGTTACGGCGGCCCGGCTTTCCATTGAGGAGAGTGCGACCATTCGTGGCAAGATCAACTTGAGCGGAAGCGGCGTAGGCGCCTGACGCACGCTTCGTAGCAAGATGACAGAACGCGCCGAGCACAGACTGCGGGAGGAACCTTGAGGCTCTTTGGAGGCGGTGATCAGCGCGGCTCGGCTGCAGCACTAAAGAGCCGCGTGCCACGTCACTCAAGCGGGTGGGAGGCGCTTCGCCGAAGCATGCAGGACCAGGAGGGCTTGCGTGTTCTTGATATCGGTCCCACCTCCTCCACCAACATCAATCTGCTTACGGCGATGGGTCACAGCATTTACATGGCCGATCTGGTGACGGAAGCTCAGAAGCCCGAGTGGGTGCGTGTGGATGCGGAGGGCACTTCCTCCTTCGACGCGCAGGAGTTCCTCGATCAGAACTTGCAGCTTGGGGACCGCCACTTTGACGTAGTTCTGTTCTGGGACACCGCGGACTACTTACCGGAAGGTCTGCTTGCCCCACTGATCACGCGCCTGCACGCCAGGCTTGAGCCTAGCGGTAACCTTCTCGCTTTTTCTCACATTAAGCCGGAAGGCACCTTCAGCCGTTATCACCTGCGCGAAGATGCCAATGTGGATGTGCAGGCGATCAGCGACATTCCGGTGCGGTCGACCTTTACCAATCGGCAGACCGAACAGATGTTCAGTCACTTCGCAAACCACCGATTTTTTCTTGCCAAAGACAATCTGCGCGAGATACTCGTCACCCGCTAGGGGCAAACGAAAGAGGGACACACTTAACGTGTCCCTCTTTCGTTTATGGAGCTCCCTTATGCCTGCTTGCGACGCTCTGCCCAGCGCTTCTTCTGAGCATCTGCGATGCGCTTGCGCGCTTCTGTGCTCAGGTTGCGCTTTTTGCGGCCGTTTGGCGCTTTTGGCGCGACCGGAGCAACTGCCGCCACGGCAGCGGCGATTTTCTTGGGGCGGCCACGGCCCGGCTTAGGGGCGGTTTCACCGAGAAGCAGCGTACGAGCCTGCTGTAACTTCGCGATCTGCGAATCAATTTCCGAGATAATACGAGTAACGTCCAATGCTTTGCCTCCGCAATCACAGATTGTATCTGAGATTGCGCCTGACGCTTCGTTATTTTCCTATCTTGGTACAAGCTCGGTACTTGCGTCGCGGAAGCACTTACTCGTCGGTACGCTCGAGACTAGCGCGTCTCCGTAAGCGAGTAACCAGGGGCATCTTCCGAAGTATCTTCGAAGCGTGACACCGCACCCAGACCACGACGCTGGCTTTCTTCCTCGATACTGCGCCGAAGCTGCAGCGACAGCCCTTCCTTGTCCGTTGCAAACTCCGAGGCAAGCCGGGTAAGTGCGTAGGTCACGATGTCGGAATGGTGCAGATGCTCCATGTCCGGATCGAGCCGCAGATTCAGCCACAAACGATGGACTAACTGAACGTCGCTGGCCGGGATGCTTGGCGCATGCGGACCGATGTGGAAGCTCTCCGCGTCTCCACCCGGCGGCACCACGTAGAAGGTGAACTGACGCTTCGGTTCCGGCAAGGACTCCCATGCCTGACCCACGTGGAAGGCCTGTTCCTGCGCGGTCAGCTTTGTCGAGAGTCCAGAAACCACCGCTGCGGCATCCAGCGAATTCGCGGTACGGACAATCGCGGCAAAGATGTCTCCCGCAGGCACGACCAGCAGAGAAATGTGCTTGCCAAAGCTTTCCGCGACGGAGACGGCCTTGGTAAAGAGCATCTGCTCGTGCTCACTGAATAACTGCTCCGATGCATCTACATACTCAGGACCGCCGGCACCCATCATGCGCGCGGCCAGCACGACGAGGTCCTGCTCCTCGGTATCGGTGCGTGCCAGCGCCCATTTCAGGGCATGCGGCGTAGTTGCGTCGCGCATGGTGACCAGCACGCCACCCGGCCGGATCTCAAGATCAGACCGCCCCACCTCTTCCGAATGGGTAAGTTGAAAGTGTTCCTTCATCTGGCGTTCTGTGATCTTGTGCTTGCGCTTGTTATGCCGTTCGGAGTACCAGAAGACACAGAAGAACACCGCCGCAAAGATGATGCCGCTTACGGTCGCAACTGACTTGGTAAACAGATTCACAACCGCCGTGGTGAGCAACACAAGAAAGACAGAGAAGAGCCCCAGCGGAATTTCCTGCCCGCCAATACGCAGGTTGATCGGTACCTTTGAGCCGCGTTCGCCCTTAAACTTCCAGCGCAACACAAGCATGGCCAGCGCATTGAAGGTGAAGCTCCAGATGACGCCGAAGGCATAGGCCTCGCCGATCACGATGATGTTGCCGCGTGTAATCACGATGACAAACAACTGCATGATGGCGACCAGATTAACGATGCGGTAGCTGGTGCCGTAACGCTTCTGCGGCTTGCGAAACCAGTCCGTCAGCACACCGTCCTCGGCAACACGCATGAGGACGCCGGTAGAACCCACGATGGCGGTGTTGACAGCGCCGCCAAGAATGAGAAAGCCGACAATGACAACGAAGACGCGAAAGGCGATGCGCAGTCCGAGCGGTCCGACCATGAACATGGCCATGCCCGCAATCAGGTTGTCACCGTACTGACTTACGCGAACACTGTCCGGGATGATCATGACCGCAAGCAGAGAGCCAAGGCCGGTAAAAACGGTGCTGTAAATCGCGATGACAAACGCAGCCCGCTTCAGGTTCTTCAGCTTGGGGTGCTCAATCTCGCGGTTCACCTGCGCAAGGGACTCTTCGCCGCTCATTGCCAGTACGGAATGACCGAAGGCCATGAGGATGCCGAATACACCAAGGTTCTGAGCAAACCTGGTGTGCTTCAGAAAGCCGAGTGACTCATTCGCGAAATGAATGTTCGAAGGCAACGGCAGTGGTGGCAGGTGTGCCCCGATGTGAAGAACCGTGTACCCGCCCCAGAGCAGAAGGATCGCGACCATAACCGTCGTGATCTTCATGATCGTGAGGGCTTTGTTGCTCGATTCTTCGATGCCCTTGATGTTCTGCCACCAGAAGTACAAGGTGATCACGATGGCGATCAAGGCCGAGGTGTAATCCACCGGCAGCTGCACCACATGGCCGGCACCGTTGACGACGAAGTGCTGCAGCCGTGGTGATACTCCCATCTGCGTCAGGAGGCCATTGAGCATGCCGACGATGTACTGGCCGGCGGACACACCGGAAATGGGACCCGTGAGCACATAGTCGAACATGAGCGCACTTACGCTCAACTTTGCGAAGGTACCGCCCAGAGCCTCTTTAACGATGCGATAAACGCCACCGCGCGTGAACATGGAACAGCTTTCGACATACACCGCACGCACGGAGTACGCAAACAGCATGACGCCAAGGATGAACCAGGGCGCTGACTTTCCGACGGCCGCCTCGGCGATGCCGCCCGCGTAAAAGGCGGACGATCCCAAATCGTTCAAGACGATGGCGGCAGCGCGCCAGAACGAAATGAACGTCAGCATCACAGAGGATGCAACGACTAGTCGAACGCGATTGCTCTGGGCTCGGGGGGGTGGTACGGAGGTGCGTTTAAACGCCATCAATGTGTTTGCGCCTTTGACGTGCGGCACAGCTCCGAAAACAAGCCAATCCCGCCAGACGCCTACTCCCAAGTCTAGCCACGGCAGGTAAGCGCGTCAATGCGCCCGGCGCTGACCAAGCCGCTACTTGTGTGTGGCAGTATCGGCGACCGATGTGTCGTCATCGGACACGAAGTCAACCACATCGTGGAAGAAGGTCACCGCAACCACGATCGTGGCACCAATCATGCCGCTGAAGAACAGCGGTGTAAGTACCCTCGACAGCACGCCGATCAGTAAATCCAACATAGCTGTATGCTACGCCATCGTCTGTGCTGCCGCACCGTGTGGCCTCAGATGGTAGACTCCCCGCGATGTCTACCAGGTGGAAGTACGCAGGGGCACTGCTTGTATCGAGCGTGCTGCAGACGGTGATCTTCCCAGTCGCAGCACCGCTACCACTAGGCCGGGCCTTACTTGCCTGGATTGCGCTCGTGCCGTGGTTCGCCGTGCTGCTCACAGCACCTGTAAGTACCCGTCGCGAGCTTACCGAAGTTACCGCATGGTCCTATCTTTGTGGCGTGCTGTGGTACTTCGGCCATTGCTATTGGATCTATCAGACGATGCACCAGTATGGCGGCCTGAGTGTGCCGATGGCAGCGCTCGCACTGCTGCTGTTCTGTCTTTACCTCGGGCTCTACCACGCGGTCTTCGGCTGGCTGGTTGGCCTCATACGAGGCCGTTGCAGCGCGTCGTCGCAGTTATGGCCTTTCCTCTTCGGGCTGGTCTGGGTAGCTGTCGAGCTCGCACGTGCCCGCGTCACGAGCTTTCCCTGGGACCTGCTGGGCTACTCACAGATCGACAATGCAGCCCTCACACCGCTCGCACCTTGGACGGGTGTTTACGGCATCAGCTTCGTGATCACCCTTGTGAACGGGCTGTTCTCTTCCGCAGCCTTGAGGCGCGGCAAGGCTCGCTTGAGCTTCGGTATGGCCGGACTGGCGATCGCGCTCGTGTTTGGTGCCACAAGCTTTTTGGTCCGGGCACAGCATGACCCATCCACGGCGATAGCGGTGCTTGTGCAGCCCAATCTGAGTGCGGCGCCTGAGTCCCGGCGGCAAGGGCAAAGCGTCCCGCTGGAGAGCGAAATGATTGCGCTCACCAACAGTGTGCGCGGATCCGCGCAGAACACGAAGCCCTCCATCGTGCTGTGGCCGGAAGCGCCCACGACCTACGAGCTGAACGATCCGGTCTTCCGTCAAACCATGGCGAGGTATGCGAGTGAGTCGGGTACACCACTCATTGTGGACGCCAACATGATCGAACCCGACCGGCGCGTCAGCCGGCAGTACCGGCTCTATAACTCGGCGGCTCTCTTCGCACCGGGCATCGGCCTGGTGCACCGGTACGACAAGATCCACCTGGTGCCGTTTGGAGAGTTCACGCCCTACGCCAGCCTGTTCTCCTTCGCCAGCGGCTTGACGCAGGAGGTCGGCACCTTTGACCGCGGCAGCGATCGCTCGCCGCTCGCAGATGGCCGGCATAGGTACGGCACCTTTATCTGTTACGAGTCCATCTTCGGCGATGAGGTCCGTCAGCCCGTACTGGCAGGGGCCGACGTGTTGGTCAATCTGTCGGACGACGGCTGGTACGGCGACACCAGCGCGCCCTTTCAACACATCAACATGGCACGCATGCGGGCGATTGAGAACCGGCGATGGCTCTTGCGGGATACGAACAACGGCATCACAGCCGCGATCGATCCCCACGGTAACGTGCGCGAGCAGGCTGTCCGCAACGTGCGGACGGCCGTGCTCTTCCACTTCGCGTACACGACGGGGCTGACCTTCTACACGCGCTACGGGGACGTGTTTGCGTATGCGTGCACGGTGCTGACCCTGCTCGCGCTCATCACTGCCATTGTGACCCGATGGCGCTTCGCAACGTAAACTGAAGCCATGTTGACGGATTTGGAGTACGCCTTCTCCCCGGTTCGCGATCGTGTGCGTGAGCTGCGGGAGTATCTTTGACGCGGCCCGGCTCAGGAAAGAACTTGCCCGGGTAGAAGCGGAGATCTCGGACCCAGCCGTGTGGGCCGATGCCGCGCGTTCGCAGCCTCTGATGCGTGAGCGCAAGCGCCTGGAAGCGCTGCTGGCCGATGATACCGAATTGGAACGGCACGCCAGCGACGTAGAGGCTTTTTTCGAGCTTGCCCGCGAAGGCGAAGACGTCGAGACCGAGCTGCAGGCGGAGATCGCAAAGACTGAGAGCTTCGCCGAAGAGCTCGAAACAAAGACGATGCTCTCGGGCGACAGCGACGGCCTGAATGCGATCGTCACGGTGCATCCCGGCGCGGGCGGTACAGAAAGTCAGGATTGGGCCGAGATGCTGATGCGCATGTACCTGCGCTGGGCCGAGCGGCAGCGGTTCAAGACAGAGATCAACGAAATTCAGGATGGCGATGAGGCCGGTATCAAATCCGCAACCTTCACCATCACGGGCGAGAACGCCTTTGGCCTGCTGAGTGGCGAAACCGGCGTACATCGCCTGGTGCGCATTTCTCCGTTCGATTCGGCCAAGCGGCGGCACACATCGTTCTCGTCGGTATTTGTCTCGCCGGAGATTGACGATTCCATCGTGATCGACATCAAGCCGGATGACCTGCGCATCGACACCTACCGCTCCGGCGGTAAGGGCGGTCAGCACGTGAATACGACTGACTCCGCGGTACGCATCACGCACTTGCCGACGGGCATCGTTGCCGGCTGCCAGAACGAGCGCTCGCAGCACAAGAACAAAGAGAAGGCGATGAAGATGCTGCGCTCGCGCCTGTATGAGTATGAGCTCGACAAGAAGAAGGCGGCCTCCAAGAAGCTTGAAGATTCCAAGCTCGACAACACCTTCGGCTCGCAGATTCGCTCCTACGTGCTGCAGCCGTATCGAATGGCGAAAGACCTGCGCACGCGCGTGGAAGTGGGCGACGTGGATCGTGTGCTGGATGGCTCGCTGGAGCCGTTTATCCGGGGTTATCTGAAGCTGAGGCGCGAGGGTGGGGTACCCGCGCCGATGGTCGACGATGATGAGTAGCCCATCATGAATGACCCGCTGCAGATGAAAGCCATGCTCGCCGCGAGGACAATCGCTGTCATCGGCTTGTCAGATGATCCGGGCAAGCCGAGTCACTACGTGTCCGCGTACATGCAGCGGGCGGGGAAGAAGATTTTCCCCATCAATCCAGGTCTGACGAGCGTTCTTGGCGAGCAGGGCTACAGTTCGTTAGCCGAGCTGCCCCGTAAACCTGAGCTCGTGAATGTCTTTCGGCTACCGCGTACGATCCCGGGCATTGTGGACGAGATGATCCAACTCGGCCTGACGCAGCTATGGGTACAGCAGGGCATCGTGCATGAAGAAGCGGCTTTCAGAGCGGAGGCGCACGGCATCGCCGTCGTGATGGACCGCTGCATCATGGTCGAACACCGCTTTCGCATGTAGTTCTATCTCAGCACGTCTTTCCGCAACGCCTATCATCAAACTTATATGCGTCGTTCTCGCCGGCTGTTGCCGCCTGTGTCGTCTTACCTCTCCGGTCACCTGATGGCTCTTCTTGCCGTGTGCTGTTTGCTGTCTGGCGGCACGAGGGCAAGCGCGCAAAAGGATGCAGGCGGCAACGGCGGCCCAGGACCGGTAAAGGGCCAGCATGTCACGGTGGAGATGGTCAGCGCCGGGCCTGAGATCGCCGTCGGCGGTACGCAGACAATCGGCTTCGTCTTCACGCTGGAAGATAAATGGCACATCTATTGGCGCAACGCGGGCTTTGCGGGCTTTCCGCCCTCGGTGGACTGGACACTGCCAAAGGCCATCACCGCGGGTCCTCTGCTCTTTCCGGCACCCACGCGTTTGCCCTTTCAGGGCGCGGTCGACTATGGCTATGAAGACAATGTGACCTACCCGGTCGTGTTGCAGGCTGACAAGCAGGCAAAGCCGGACAGCAACGGCAACGTGCATCTTCAGGCAAAGGTGAAGTGGCTCGTCTGCCGCGAGGTCTGCGTGCCCGGCACGGCTGAGCTTGGCCTTGACCTGAAGCTTGTTCCTGCTGGTACGCAGGTGTCGACGCAGGGCACGCAGGTGGGCCCGCTTGCCGCTGCGCTGAAGCACATTCCTGCGCAGCCGCGCGACGGCTTCTCGGCGCAAGCAGTCGGCAACGGCAACAACATCTCGCTCACTTTCATCACGGGCACGCATGAGACTGACGCCGCTTTCTACCCCATCGATGAGAACCTGCTGGCCGACAACGCGGAGCAGCCACTCGACTCGCTGGACAACGGCGCTCGTATCCACCTGACGACGTTGCCAAACGTGCCTTTGCCAAAGACGCTGCATGGCGTTGTGGAGCTGAATGATGACGAGGCGTACGAGATCACCGCGAACGTGGTGCCTGGCCCGGCATCCGCGGTGCAGGTGAGCTCCTCTGTCAACGGCGGTTCCGGCTCGGCAGAGAAGCTTACGGTGATCTCCGCTCTGCTGCTCGCCTTCGCGGGCGGCATCATCCTCAACCTCATGCCGTGTGTCTTTCCGGTGCTGTTCCTGAAGGCACTTTCGCTCGTGCAGTCCTCGGGTGAGGAGCAGAAGCGCCTGCGCGTTCACGGGTTGGTTTACACCGCGGGCATCGTGGCTTCTTTCTGGGTGATCGTGGGTGTTTTGCTGTTGCTACGCAGCGGCGGCAATCGTTTCGGCTGGGGCTTCCAGCTGCAGTCGCCGGGCTTTGTGGCGGTGCTTGCGCTGCTGTTGTTTTTCTTCGCGCTGTCGCTTGCGGGCATGTTCGAGCTTGGCCTGTCGATGATGTCCGCGGGTGATTCGCTCACGCGCAAGCAGGGCTTTGCCGGCAGCTTCTTCACGGGTGTGTTGGCCACGGTGGTAGCTACTCCGTGTGTGGGACCGTTTATGGGTGTCGCCATCGGTTTCGCGCTCGCACAACCGCCACTGGTGACCTTTCTGGTGTTCACGGCACTGGCGCTTGGCCTTGCGCTGCCGTACCTGCTGATCAGCTTCTTTCCGACGCTCATGCGCTGGCTGCCAAAGCCCGGTGCCTGGATGGAGATCCTGAAGCAGATCACCGCTCTCCCATTGTTCGCGACAGTCATCTGGCTGGTGTACATTTACGGCCGGCTCTTCACCGGGGCTGATCCCGCTGCGCCGGTCTTCCAGGCCGCCATGCTTCTCACAGCGATGCTCGTGCTGGCCGTTGCGGCATGGGTGCTGGGCCGGTGGCCTGCAAGCCGCATTGCGACACTCGTGGCCGTGCTCATCGTGGCGGGTGCCGTGGCGATCCCGTTCCTGGAACGCCCAGACAAGGCGGAGGCAGCAGTGGCGGCGAAGTGGCAGCCCTTCTCGCAAGCGGCCCTCGATGCCGCGCGATCCAGCGGCAAGCCAGCATTTGTGGACTACACCGCCGCCTGGTGCCTGAGCTGCCAGGTCAACGAGAAGCTGGTGCTTAACAGTGCCGAGGTGCAGGAGCAGTTGCGCAAGGGCGGCTACGTGCTCATGCGCGCGGACTGGACGCAGTATGACCCTGCGATCACGGCATCGCTGACCGCGGTGGGTCGAAGCGGCGTACCCACGTACGTGATCTATCCCGGCAAGCCGACGGCCGTGCCTGACGTATTGCCTGAGGTGCTGACGAAGTCCGTCGTCCTGAGTGCCGTGGAGCGTGACACGAAGTAGCCGTTACTTCGCGTCGCGCAAGCTTCGGAGCTCCTCATTGCGCTGTGCAAGCTGGCGTTCGCGGCCCTGGTCCGTGGGCTGATAGTAGCGGCGGTCGGCAAGGCTGGGCGGCAGGCAAACCATAGCGGCCACCTTGTCTTTCAGGTCGTGCGCGTACTGGTAGTCCTTGCCGTACTCGAGCTCTTTCATCAGCTTCGTGGGTGCGTTGCGCAGGTGCAGCGGCACCGGCTCCGCGGCGGTGTTCTCGACGTCTGCCGCGACCTGTCCCCAGGCCTTGTACACGGCGTTCGACTTGGGTGCGAGTGCGAGATACACCGCTGCCTGTGCGAGAGCCAGCTCACCTTCAGGAGACCCGAGCAGGTGCATTGCCTGCTGCGCGGAGAGGCACAGGTTCAACGCCTCCGGCGCGGCCAGGCCGATATCCTCCACCGCCATGCGGATGAGCCGCCGTGCGATGTAGTTTGCATCTTCACCAGCGGCAAGCATGCGGCGCAGCCAATAAAGGGATGCGTCCGCGTCGGAGTTGCGCACCGACTTGTGCAGGGCGGAGATGAGATCGTAGTGCTGCTCGCCGCCCTTGTCATACAGCAGGACGCGCTGCTGCAACGCTTCGCCCGCGATCTGCCTGGTGATCGTTATTTCGTGGCGGCCAACCGTCAGTTGCGCAGCGGATTCGAGCGCGTTCATGGCATAGCGTGCGTCGCCGCTGGCGAAGCTCGCGATGGTTGATAACGCGTCTGCATGCGCCTGCAATCTCATGCTGCCAAGACCACGCTCGTCCTGCAATGCGCGTTCCAGCAATGCAATGACCTGCTGCTCCATGAGTGCCTGCAGCACGTAGACGCGGCAGCGCGAGAGCAGCGCGGCGTTTACCTCGAAGGACGGGTTCTCGGTCGTTGCACCGATCAGCCGCAGCGAACCGCGTTCCACGTAGGGCAGAAACGCATCCTGTTGCGCGCGGTTGAAGCGGTGGATCTCATCGACGAACAGGATTGTCCGCGTACCCATGGCCGCCGCGCGTTCGGCATCGACCATCACCTGCTTGATCTCCTTGATGCCGCTGGTCACGGCGGAGAACTCAATGAAGCTGGCGTGCGTCGTCGCCGCGATGATCTTCGCCAGCGTCGTCTTGCCGGTACCCGGCGGTCCCCAGAAGATCATGGAGCCGGGCTCGTCGCGCTCGATGGCGAGCCGCAGAGGCTTGCCGGGGCCGAGAAGGTGCTCCTGCCCGGCGTACTCCTCAAGCGTGCGTGGCCGCATGCGCTCGGCAAGTGGCGCACGTTGCCGGTCCATCTGCGGCGGCAGCGTGCCTGAGGAGAACAGTCCCATGCCTAAAGTGTCGCAGGTGCTTCTGAGCGGCTCTTCCCGCTGCGCTGCCGGAACGCCTCGTAAAGCAACAATGATCCAGCGACCGCCGCGTTCAGGCTTTCCGTTGGGCCAGCCATCGGCAGGGTGATACGCCCGTCACACAGGCTCAGAAACTTCTCCGGAACGCCCTTGCCCTCGTTGCCGATAACGATTGCGCAACCCGAGCGCAAGTCTGCTGAAAAGGCTGATTCTGCGGCGTCCATAGAAGGTACCGCTGCGAGTAAGTGCAAATCCAAAGACCTGAGCTGCTCATGCAGCGCTTCAGTCCATGGAACAACCGGCACGCGGAAGGTCGAGCCCGTAGAAGCACGCAAAGCTTTGCCGTTCCATGGGTCTACGGTCTCCTCCGTTAGCAACACAGCAGCTGCGCCGAAGGCCTCGGCCGACCGTATCAGTGTTCCCAGGTTTCCGGGGTCCTGCAGTGCGGCGGCGACCAGCAAGAGGTCACCATGAGCGGCCCGGTAGGTGTTGCGTGGCCGATGCATTAGGAAGGCGACGCCCTGTGTCGCTTCCGTAGCAGCAACGCTGGCAAAGACCTCTTTCGAGAGCAGCACTGTCTCTGCCGTGAGGTGTAGCTCGCCTGCGAGCGCGTGGCGGTCTTCCTGCAGGAAGACGGTATCGATCTCTAGCGGATGGCCGAGCGCGACGGCATGCATCGCTTCGCGCAAAAGGTGCACACCTTCGACCGCGATGAGGTCCGTCGACCGCCGCTCAGACAGAGCCGCGCGCAACGCTCGAACACGGCTGTTCTGCCGGCTTGTAATGACCGCTTGCACCTCAGCGGATTCTACGATGTTCCCCTATACACATCGGCCGGGGAAGCGGGTGTGCTAGGCTGCGACTTTGAACGGTGGTGTGCTTTGCCGGCACCGCCGAGGAGAAGGAATGACCTCGGAGATGCTGCGTATCCATCCGGATGAGCCGGAGCCGGAACTGGTTCGCTACGTTGCAAACCACCTGAGCGCCGGCATGGTGGCTGCGCTGCCAACAGACACTTTCTACGGCCTTGCCGTCGATCCGGTGAACTTGCGTGCCGTGGAGCAGATCTACGAGATCAAAACTCGCGCCAAGCACAAGCCGCTGAGCCTGCTGGTCGCCAGCACCGAACACGCATATGAGCTCGCGCGCGATGTGGACGGCGCCTTCGACCGGCTGGCAGAGCGCTTCTGGCCGGGGCCCCTCACCATCATTGTCAAGGCAGGCTCGCGGCTGCCGCTGCGGGTGACGGCACACACGGGCAATGTCGCCCTGCGCGTGCCGGAGGCGGCGATTCCGCGTGCCATCGCAGAGCAGCTTGGCCTACCCATCACGGCGACCTCGGCCAACCTGCAAGGCCTGCCGGAGTGCACCTGGGCCGGATGCGTCCGTGACCAACTCGGCCATCAGGTGCCGCTCATCGTCGATGGCGGTCCCACAGCGCGGTCCGTGCCCACCACCATCGTTGACCTGAGCGGCGGCGGTAACTCATGGATGATTTTGCGCGAGGGTGCGATCGCGACGCACGAGATCGCGCTTGCTCTGCAACACTAGACCCTTTCCCCAAGGTGTACGGCGGTGTGGTGCTATACACCGGAAGACGGCTTACTGGACCGCAGTCCGCACCACACCGGATGGCGTAATTCTGGTGGCGCGCAGGTCCATTCCGAGTTCGGTGCGCGAACGACTCTCGACGGAATCGCTTAGCTTTGCCAGGACCACGTCTTCTTTGTTCTTCAGCGCCTGCTTCCAGACGGCGGCAAGCAGGATGAAGTTATACATGAGCGTTTCAGACAAGTTCTGTCGCTCGCCTTCACTCATCTGGGCGACGGCAGCTTCCGCAGACAGAGACTGGTGAACGTCAGCAAGTAACGCGCGGATGCCGGCCGGAGCCAACTCCACCTGGTGATTAGCTACCAGCCAATTGAGCTCGATATAGGCAGAGAGGGAGTCGGCGAGATCGCCGGGCTTATAGCCCTCGTTGCGAACCACGTTGCCCCATAGGGTCGCAACATCTTTCCCCGCGAAATCTCGCTGGAAGGAGTCAGCCGTGCTGTCACCGTACACTCCTCGTGCGGTAGCGATGAACTGGGCTCGGGCCTGCGCGCTTACCCGGGGATCGCGTCTGTAGCCGGTGAGCACAACGCCATTCTGCCTGGACGGTTGCTTCGTGCCTACCGCCCCTGGATGGCTGGCCCTAGCACCTACAGTGCCCATGCGCGAGCTAAGGTTGTGAACTCGCAGGCTGTCGACCGGCTGCATCAACTGCCGGCTCGTGGCCAGATTGCCTGCAAAGTTTGCGAACATCTGACCTTGGAGGGTTGCTACGGCTCCACTCAGGACCAGGCCAGCCAGCACCCATTTCGTCGCGCTTCGCTGCATCGTTACATCCTCCGACCGCCGCAGTATAGCCGTTCCTGGTTACAGCAGAAAGCCAGCTTGCGAGCTTCGGCCCCGCATCGCTCATTGCTTGAAGACCGAACCACTGGGCCAGCAGCGTGGCATGCGCAATGTTCCTGCGGATGGCAGACTGGCCTCACGTGCTAGCGACATGACCCGGGTAGGCTCTAAGATCAGGTCAGCTATGCCGGCGCGTCGAAAACCAGCAGCAAAGCGTGGAAAGGGAAGGGGTCGGCTCTTCTTCCTCATCCTTCTGCTTGCCGCAGCGGGCTGGTTCACATGGGTGTACGTTCAGATTCAGCAGGTCGGTAACCACGACGACGCGCATCCCTCCGACGCCATCGCTGTCTTTGGAGCCGCGCAATATGTCGGTCATCCTTCGCCGGTCTTTCATGCGCGCCTTGATCACGCCGTGCAGCTGTACCAGCGGCAGATCGCACCCGTCATCGTGACGCTTGGCGGCAACAACGACGACCGCAACGGCCGCAGCGAGGGCAGTGTCGGGCGCGACTACCTCCTGGCGCAGGGTGTGCCGTTCGACCACATCGTGGCTGAAACAGAATCGGTCAACACGGAGCAGCAGGCCGAAAGCCTCGCCGCGATTGCGCGAGCCCGCGGCTTCAACGTCGTCACCGTGGTCAGCGATCCCACGCATCTGTTCCGCATTGCGGAGCTCTGCCGCCAGCAGGGCTTGCCGGTGTACACGTCACCCCGCAGCAACTTCGGCAATATCTCAGACTGGGACCGGGCAGGGCGGCTTCTGCACGAGATGCTCAGCTACACTGCGCTTCGCTTACATTTGCAGGCCAGCTTCGTCCACCGTTGGATAGAGGGCCACGAGGAGCTCTAGCCTCCCTTGCTCCTATACAATCGAGGCTGTTGCCGTCGGCTTTTTGGCCTACGCATGTTGCGTCGCAGGAGCACCTTTTGCAATCGGTAGTACACCCCGTCATTCAGCGCGCGCCTCGTCTCACCGGCGCATCCACATCGCCTTTTCGGTCCTCTCGTCGTTCCTCGCTGGCGGGCCTGGCTCTTCTGCCACTGCTTGCATCCGTTGCAGGCTGCGGCAACAACTACCGCCCGGTCGTCAGCGCGATCAACCCGGTCGGCCCATCGGCGCAGCCGGAGAAGTATGCCGTCGCGCTGGCCGATCCTGGCAATGGTTTGCCCGGTGTAGCGACCCTGATCAACTTCTCGGGCGACACCGTCGTTGGTACGCTGAACACCGCCGCGCGTCCAACGTACCTAGTGCTCGACACCGCAAACGAGGGGTATGTCTTGCACAACGACACAGGCCTGATCGAGGCATTCACCGCCTCGCAGCTCACGCCTGCGAATCCGACATTCATTACGCGCAACATCACGCAGACGACGCTGCCTGCAAGTTCGCAACCGACCACGGCAATCGGCTTGGCCGCAGTCGGTGCCGGCACCCCCGGCGCGCTTTACGTGGTTGAGGGCGGTACGACGCGCGTCGCGGCGCTGTCCGCAGGATCGCCGCCGAGCATTCGGCAGGAGTTCCCGGTCGATCCAAACCCGACCTATGTCGTCGGCTCACCGGCATCGGCGCGTGTGTACGTGCTCAGCGCCGGTGCGGTTCCGGGTACCTCAACGGGCAGCGCTACAGGCGTTGAAAACTCGCTTTCCAATGCAATTTCAGGAGTCATCCCGGTTGGGCGGAACCCCGTGTACGGCGTCGTAAACAGCGACTCGCGGCGCGCCTTCATTCTGAACAAGGCCGGTGATGCGACGAGCGGCGCGAACGGCACTGTATCGGTGATTAACATTCAGGCAAACACGCTCGACACAACGCCGCGCATCGTTGTCGGGCCAAACCCGCTGTGGGCTGACGTTGACGATTCCATCAACGAACTTGCCGTGCTGAACGCGGGCACCGGCACCGGTCCGGGTTCCCTGAGCATCATTAACATTCCGCTGTGCTCGTCGCTGACGACCACCTCAAACGCGAACTGCAACCTCACCAATCCAATTGACGCCGTGGGCTTCGGCACCGTGCTCGCGACGATCCCGGTCGGCATGAATCCGGTGCAGGTCGCCATCCTGCAAGACCAGAACAAGGCCTACGTCGCCAACGCGAACGGCACCGTGACGGTGATCGACATGCAGCGGCTGGTGGCTACCAAGACAATTACGGTGGGCGGTACGCTGAACTGGATCACCGCAACCAGCGGCACGCCGACCGGCAAGGTTTACGTGACGGCAAGCAACACGCAGGTGGCCACGGCGATCCGCACCGACACCGACGAGGTCGTTGCGACCATTCCGATTCAGGGCAATGGATTGTCCATCAAGGTGACCGCTCAGTAGTAGACCCAAGTCAAACCTAAGCAAACGGAGAGGGCATCGCGATTGCGATGCCCTCTCTCTTTTTGCTCTTGCAGGCTAGGATTGCTGGCCGATCAGCAGGATCGGTAGCGTGGGTGCGCTCGACCCACCATCGTCTTCCAGCGTCACGCCAAAGTTTGCGGCGATGGTGCCCTTCGGCATCTCCGGCAACACGACGCTCGCATAGCCGCGAGCGTCCGGCTTGAAGGTACCCGCGGGGACCGGCTGCTGGCCTTCGCCGGCTGGGATCAGCCATAGCTCATACGTCTTGTAGGGCGGCAGCGCGTCCAGATTGCTGCCCTGAAAGACGAGCGTGCCCTGGTCCGGCAGGTAGGCGACGCGCGCTGACGGAACGGGTGCCGTGTCCGTGCGCGCCAGAACGAACCGCTGCGTGGAAGCGGACTGCAGCGTCTGCATCACCATCTGCGCCTTGGCGTTATTCGCCGTCAACTGCGCCACACTTGCGGTCTGTGTCTGCACCTGTTGGCGAAGCATACGGTTGTCGCGCACGGCAAAGACGCCTGCGGCAGCAAGCGCGCCTGCGGCTGCCCAGCCCGTCCAGGCAAACCACTTACTTACGCCGGAGGGCTCCTTCGGCGGGCGCACGTTCTCGAACGAGGTAAACGCAAAGGAACTGGATGGTGTGTACCGGTCCTCTTCCGCATCGTCCTGGAATAGCGCCTTTGCAGGGGGCGCGGCGGCAGGTGCAGTCTGCTGTGGCCTTCTGACCCGTGCTGTGTCGCCTGCTGAAACTTCGCGGTCTTCTGGGCGCAACACTGCGTCTGTTGCAAGTCCTTCTACGCGTGAGGTTCTCGTTGGCAGTTCAAGGCTCTCGTCGGCACGGTCAAAGGTCTCCACAAGCTGCGGCTTGCCCACGACCCGCGGAATGACGACGTTGGACGGAGCGCGATCTGCCTGTATCGGCGTGCTCTGCCGCTGCGCCGCGTAGTTCTGCATGCTTGCATACTCGCCGTCGGCAAGGGGCACAGCGATGGGTACGGTGCGGCGCTCGCGTGCAACCTGCTTCAGCAGCCGCTGCCGCGTCAGGGCTTGCGGTGTGTGCTGCTCCGTGCCGAAGGCAAAGACGGCGAGGTCGCCGCGGATGCGTGCAAGCTCCTCACGCGCTTCCGCGGAGTTTTGCAGCAGGAGGTCGATCTGCACCGTCTGCTCGCCGTTGAGCAGGTGCAGCGCGTAGAGGGAAAGGTCTTCGGCGGTGATCGTCTGTTCGCTCACGATTGCATCGCCTTTCTCAGCACCAGAAGTGCCGTGCGGATTCTTGTCTTTACGGTGCCCAGCGGGTCACCCGTGCTTTCTGCAATTTCCGAGTGGGTAAGCCCATCGAAGAAGGCCATCTCCAGCGTCTTGCGTTGCTCGATCGGCAGGGTTGCAATGACGTAGCGGGCGCGCTCCATCATGCTGCTGCGCTCGGCTTCGGCGGCGAGGTCAGTCGAAGCGGTCAGCACCACATCATCCACGTTGTCAGAGGGCCTGCGCCGGCGAATCGCGTCAATGGAGCGGTTCCGCGACACCACGGCGAGCCAGGCACCCATGGTGCCTCGGTTTGCCGCCAATGCATCGGGTTTGCGCCAGATCTGCATAAACACGTCCTGCAACACATCCTCAGCCGCCGCGGGATCGCGCAGAACGCGAAGCGAAACGGAATACACCACACGAGAGTAGCGATCGAACAGCGCAGCCATTGCGCTCTCGTCACCTTGCCCCACAAGCGCTAAAAGCACGCCATCATCCATGCCGGTCATGTTACCCACCGGAGAAGCCTTTACGCTCTCTTTGGTAAGGGAACGTGAAGAAATGGCGCCTGGATGAGGCATCGGCGAACTTCTGCGAAATGTGTTCTCTGCTTCTTCCATACCGTTTGACACCGTCGAAAGTCGTCGTTTTTAGCCAGCAGCGGTCGAGGCGAACTGCATTGCGGGCGCACTTCGACGATGCACCAAAGTGTACCCCGGCACGACGTGCTCTGCCGTTACAGCACGACAGACTGCGGCATCCTGCGACGGCCATAATGAATGCAGCCATGCCCATACGTCTCGACAAGCTTCTGGTAGACCGCGGCCTCGTCGGCTCGCGGGAACGCGCGTCCGCCATGATTCTTGCCGGCCGGGTTCTGGTGAATGAGCAGAAGACGATCAAGGCAGGCACGCCCGTTGCGGAGGATGCTTCCGTACGCATGCTCGGCGAAGACATTCCGTTCGTGAGCCGTGGCGGCCTGAAGTTACAAGGCGCGCTGCAGCACTGGAAGATCGATCTCGCACAGCGCTGGTGTGTGGACGTGGGCGCCTCCACAGGCGGCTTCACTGACTGCATGCTGCAGGCAGGCGCGGCGGGCGTGGTCGCCGTGGACACCGGCTACGGCCAGATGGCGGTGCCGCTGCGCGACGACACGCGTCTGAAGCTGCTCGAACGATGCAACGCGAGGCATCTTGAGGCCGCTTCGTTGCACAGGGAAGTGCTTACCCTTGCCGCACGGCTCAAAGCGGAAGACATGCCACCGCCATCGGCATCGTTTCTCGCCATGGATGTTTCGTTCATCTCCGCAACGCTCTTATTGCCTGCGGTACTTGCTTCGCTGGCGCCGGTAGGAGAGCGCTGGTCCGGTGAGGCTGTGATTCTTGTGAAGCCGCAGTTCGAAGCGGGCCGTGAGTGGATCGGCAAGGGTGGCATCGTTCGTGATCCGGAGGCGCATGCGCTTGCCATTGGCCGCGTGCGCGATGCGGTGCTTGCCCTTGGCGGTAATGATGCGGAGGTAGTGCCTTCCCCCATCACCGGTGCTGAGGGTAACCGCGAGTTCCTGCTTCACGCGCGCTTCCCAGGCTAAGCCGGAACCGGCGGCAAAGTACACTGTGGCCAATGCCCAAAGTAGCCATCGTCTCAAAGCCACAGAAGCCTGAGCTGCAGGCGATCCTGACCGAACTGCTGCAATGGCTGGGCAGCCACGGCTATACGGCCGTGCTTGACCAGACTAGCGCCTGTTACGTCAGCTCGCTCAACTTTGTTGAGCGTGCCGCGCTGCCTGCGGAAAACCCGGACCTGGTGATCGTGCTTGGCGGCGACGGAACGCTGCTCTCCGTCGCGCGTGCGTTCGCGAGAACAAACACACCTTTGCTTAGCGTCAACCTTGGCTCGCTCGGCTTTCTGACCGAGGTGCCGCTCACCGAACTCTACGGAACGCTCGAAGCCTGGTGTGAGGACTGCTGCGACCTGGACGTGCGGGGCATGCTCAAGGTGGAGCTGCAGCGGGAAAGCGCCCCATCGCAGCAATGGGACGTGCTCAACGATGTGGTGCTCTCGAAGGGTGCGATCGCCCGCATTGGCGAGTACGTGGTGGAGCTGGATGGCGAGATGGTCGCGCGCTTCCGCGCGGACGGGGTGATCGTCTCCACACCGACCGGTTCTACTGCCTACAACCTCGCCGCAAATGGTCCCATTGTGATGGCGAATGTGAATGCCACCATCGTCACGCCCATCTGCCCGCACCTGCTTACAATCCGCCCCATTGTGGTGCCTGGTGATTCGACGATCCAGATCCACGTCGAAGGCATTGCCGATCAGACATACCTCACCATCGACGGGCAGGAAGCGATCGAGTTGAAGCTGGGCGACCGCGTTCACTGCAGCCGGTCGCAGTACACGGTGAAACTGGTACGGCTGGGCCAGCATGGGCTGTTTAACGTGCTGCGCTCCAAGCTGAAGTGGGGCCAGCGCTAGCCAAAGCCGGGCGCGGCCGCTGCTATCATCGGCGCATGACGCAATTGGACGTGACCTACCGCTTTACCGTTCCTCCGCGTGAGGCGACCGCGCTTGCGCTGAACAGCCTGCGTGAGGTCTACGGCATCCGGCGTGTGGACCTGGATGAGCGCGCCATGACGATCCATCTTGAGTACGACGCCACGCGCCTCACCGACCAGATCCTGCGGCAACTGTTGCGACGTGCCGGGCTTGTGCTGGAAGAGCAAAGAAGCGTGGTCGTCCCGGACGAAGTGCCGGCGGTCTGAAGGCTTAGCGACTTGCGATGTGCAGTCACGCTTGATACTCTCAAGGAGTCGCAGCGCATTGGAAAGCGCCGCAGCATGTGCACCCGTAGCTCAGCTGGATAGAGCAATTGGCTACGAACCAATAGGTCGGAGGTTCGAATCCTTCCGGGTGCACCATATCCTTCCGCATTACTTCCTCGCAACAACATGCGCTCGTAGCTCAGCTGGATAGAGCAACTGGCTTCGAACCAGTAGGTCGGAGGTTCGAATCCTTCCGGGCGCACCATCTCCTGCCTGAACCCGCGAAGCGTGCGAGGATCTGCTTCTTTGCGCCCGCAGACCGCTCGCCTCGTCGCGCTTTGCTCCTCAGACATCCGCTCCCCTAGAATTGTCAGGCGCGGCATCACACCACCGTGCGGGAGCAAGACTTGCAAAACGAAGATCTTAGCGGCATCCAGTCCGGCCACCAGAGACGCTTTGGCACGGAAGGTCGGGTGTTTACCGCACCCGCCCGTGTCAACCTTATCGGGGAGCATACCGATTACACCGGCGGCTTTGTGCTGCCGATGGCGATCGACTTCCGCACCGTGGCGGTGATCTCACCGCAGCCTGGAACGAAGGCGTCGCTCTACTCGATGCAGTTCGATGAGTCGGTTGAAGTCGACCTGTCTCAACTTGCGGAACAGCCGCGCGATCACTGGAGTGCTTACCCGCTGGGTACGGCGTGGGCTCTGCAGCAAGCGGGTATCGCGGTACCCGGTTTTGCGCTGACGCTGGACGGCAATGTGCCGCTGGGCTCCGGCCTGAGCAGTTCCGCGTCGGTCGAAGTAGCGACCGCCGTGGCGCTGCTCTCACTCACGGGCGAGGACGTACCCGGGGAGCGCATCGCCACCCTGTGCCGGCGCGCTGAGAACGAGTTCGTCGGCGCGGCCAGCGGCATCATGGACCAGTTTGTGATCGCCAATGCAGTCGAACATCGCGCGTTGCTGCTGGACTGCCGTGATCTAACGTACAAGCTGCCACCGCTGCCCGACGGAACCGCCGTCGTGGTGGTGAACACCATGGTTAAGCACTCCGTCGCCTCGGGCGACTACGGCGAGCGCAGCGCAGCAGTCCGGCGTGGGCAGGCAGCCCTGCATGCTGCGAATCCGAAGATTGAATTGCTCCGGGACGCGACGCTGGCCGACCTGGAAGCCGCGCGCGACCAGATGGACGGCGATGCCTTCCTGCGCTGCCGCCACATCATCACGGAGAACGCGCGCGTGACGGAGATGGAGCAGGCGCTTGCCGGGAACGACCGCGCCCGTATTGGCGAGCTGCTGGCCATCGCCCATGCCAGCATGCGCGACGACTTCGCCGCAAGCTGCCCCGAGGCCGACGCTCTGGTTGAGATCGCCGTGGCAACGCCGGGCTGCATTGGAGCGAGGATCACCGGCGGCGGCTTCGGCGGCTGTACCGTGAATCTGGTGGACGAAGATGCAGCCGAGGCCTTCTCCGAGACGGTGCGCGCCGGCTACAAGCAGCGCTGCAACATCGAGGCGCAAAGCTACATCTGCACCGCTGTCGACGGAGCCGTGGCCCGGCTTAGCGCAAAGGAGCCTGCATGAGCGACACAGACCTGCAACAGCAGCTAAAGCAAACCCCGCATCGCCGCTGGAACCCGCTCAAGGGTGAGTGGGTGCTGGTCTCCCCGCAGCGTACGCAGCGGCCCTGGCAGGGCCAGACCGAGACCACCGCGCAGCCAACGGCGCTGCAGTACGATCCCGCATGCTACCTGTGCCCGGGCAATGAGCGCGCGGGGGGTGTGCGCACGCCACAGTATGAGTCGACCTTTGTCTTTACCAATGACTTTGCCGCACTCAAGCCGGATGGCGAAAGCTTCGTCCACGACGAGGGTGGAGCAGGCCTGCTGCGCGCCGAGTCGGAGAAGGGCATCTGCCGCGTGATCTGCTTTTCGCCAATGCACGATCTGACACTGGCGAAGATGGCCGTCACCGACATTCGCAAGGTGGTCGATGTATGGACGGAGCAGTTCGTGGAACTCGGCGGGCTCGAAAACATCGGCTACGTGCAGATCTTCGAGAACCGCGGCGCGATGATGGGGGCGAGTAACCCGCATCCGCACGGCCAAATCTGGGCCACCGAGCATGTGCCGGACGAGTCCGCGACGGAGACAAAACAGCAGGAGGCTCACTTCGCCGAGAAGGGCACCGGTCTGTTGAGTGCGTATCGCGAGTTGGAGACGCGACTTCGCGAGCGCGTCGTGGTGGAGAACGACACCTGGCTCGTCGTCGTACCGTATTGGGCGGTGTGGCCCTTCGAGACGCTTGTGCTGCCCAAGGCGGATGCC
>CAXTJS010000007.1:0-12600 GCA_964244605.1 uncultured Terriglobus sp.
GGCATGTGCGCCCACATGCCGCAGCCGCAGCCAGCTTGCCACCGGCAGCGCAAAGACAGCCAGGCCGCAGATCGCAAACACAAGGCCAAAGGAAAGCAGCAGGCGAAAAGCGCTGGCCTGCACGCGACGGGCACCACTCTCGTCGCCACCCCCGTAGAGGATCGTCATCTGGTTTGAGGCGTAGGTCTGGATGCCGTAGTTCAGCGTTCCCAGGTAGCTGATGGAGGCGCTGAGCGCGATCCATTCGCCGTAGACCTCAACCCCCGAGGGATAGAAGCGCAGAAAGAACGGCGGCACCAGCAACTGCGTGAGGATCGTAAGCGCCTGGCCCACGAACCCGGTAAGCAGTATTTGTAAGAGGCGCCGCAAGTCCATAGGGCTAACTGACGTGTATCACGTAAGCCGCGCGCAATTTCTTCCGGTGTAGCCGGAGACCGCATCTGCGTCGGCGTGCCCGCCCTAGTTTCGCCATAGCCGCTGGTATTGCATCCTTTGGTATGCCCTGGCGTCTAAAGAAGTGTGCTATTCTACACAACGCTGGTGGAGTGCGCCCAGATGGTCCGGTCCTCATACGGCCGTTAACCTTGCGCCGCGGTCATTAGAACCGCACCTCGCTCCTCCCGCCAACTGGCACAAGTACATCTAACGCAACAGGACACGTGTCTGCGCGTGTGAAGTTCACATCGCTGTGCCTGCAATCTGGCGCACCGCGTTCTTTGCGAATTCTGTTTGGGAGTCCATGCACCATGGCTGACGAGATCGACAAGTACGAAGAAGACGTAGACCGGATGATCGACACCGGCAAGGAGAAGGGTTACCTCACCTATGGCGAGGTGAACGACCTGATCCCCGAAGGCATCACTTCCGCCGATGAGCTTGACGACCTGCTCATGGCGGTGAACACGCAGGGCATCGACGTTCTCAACTCCGAGGACAAGTTCGAGGGCGGCGGTGGCGGCCGCGGCAACGATAAGTACGGCGAAGAGTCCGAGGACAACGACGACGTTGAACTCGACCTGACGCCGGGCCAGCTTGAAAAGACCAACGACCCCGTCCGCATGTACCTGCGTGAGATGGGCACCGTGCCGCTGCTCACCCGCGAGGGCGAAGTTGAGATCGCCAAGCGCATTGAGCGCGGGCAGATGCGCGTCATGAAGGCCATCTCGCGCTCGACCATCGTCATTCGCGAGATCGTCGGCCTCGGCGAAGACCTGAAGCGCGGCGTGCGCAACGTGAAAGAAGTGGTTACGTTCGACGAGGAAGAGCTCACCGAAGAGGTGGTGACGTCACGCGTGAAGGCGACCGTCAAGCGCATTGACTTGCTCAATGGCCACCTGAAGCGCGCGCAGGAGAACAAGGAAAAGCTCGACAACGGTAAGGCGAAGACGAAGAAGGAAGAGCGCAAGCTGCGCATGGGCGTGGGCCGTGAGATGGTCTTCGTTACGCGCATCGTCCGCGAGCTGAAGTACACCAACGGCGAGAAGAAGCGGCTACTCGATAAGGTCAACAAGACCGTCGATGGCATGCGCACGCTCGAGCGGCAGATCAAGGCGCTCGATACCAAGTTCGACGCTAGCCGCAGTGAAGAATTAAAGAAGGAGTACCGCCGCCAGCAGAAAAACTGCCGCATCGACTTGGAGCGGCTGGAGAGCGAAGCCGGCATCACCACGACCGAGCTGAAGCACACCCAGCGCGAGATGATTCAGGGTGACATGGACGCCGAGCGCGCCAAGCGCGAGCTCATCGAGGCGAACCTGCGCCTCGTGGTCTCCATCGCCAAGAAGTACACCAATCGGGGACTGCAGTTCCTTGACCTGATTCAGGAAGGCAACATCGGCCTGATGAAGGCGGTCGACAAGTTTGAGTACCGCCGCGGCTACAAGTTCTCCACGTACGCCACGTGGTGGATTCGCCAGGCCATCACCCGCGCCATCGCCGATCAGGCCCGCACCATCCGCATCCCGGTGCACATGATCGAGACGATCAACAAGCTCATCCGCACCAGCCGTCAGCTTGTGCAGGAGCTTGGGCGCGAGCCGTCGTCGGAAGAGATCGCCAAGCGCATGGACATCCCGGTGGCCAAGGTGCGCAAGGTGCTCAAGATCGCGCAGGAGCCAATCTCCCTCGAAACGCCGATCGGTGAAGAGGAAGACTCGCACCTAGGCGACTTCATTGAAGACCGCATGGCCGTCAGCCCGTCCGATGCCGTGATCTCGGTCAACCTGAAGGAGTACACCTCACAGGTGCTGCGCACGCTGACCCCGCGCGAGGAGCGCGTGATCAAGATGCGCTTCGGCCTCGAAGACGGCTCCGAACACACGCTGGAAGAGGTAGGCCAGAGCTTCCAGGTCACCCGCGAGCGCATCCGGCAGATTGAAGCCAAGGCGCTGCGCAAGCTGCGCCACCCCAGCCGCAGCCGCAAGCTGAAGGCCTTCGTGGATGGCGTGAAGGAATACTAAGCACCGCTTTGCTGTCGAAGTAAAAGGACCTCCATCTTGGAGGTCCTTTTCGTCTTGCGTGTACGCGACATTGGGTTGTTGAAGATACGCAGTCATGTCACAGTCTTGCTACTGCGGCGACACTTCGACTGGAGCAGCGGCCTTTCATCGCGGAACGAAAACCTGCTGTTTGCCCGGAGCAGCAACGGTTCGTAAAGGAGAAGCAGGTTTCTCCGCTTCGCTGCGCTCCGGTCGAAATGACGCCTTCGGTGGCGGTACAACGAAGTAAGTGTGTAAGTGGAGGGACGCAAAGAAGCCGCTCCGTAGAGCGGCTTCTTTCGGCACGGAGAATAGGTGCTTCTAGTAGGGACGCCGCGGTCCGCCGCCCTGGTGGCTCCAGAAGACGTTGTAGCCGCGCTGGAAAGCATCCTTGTAGGCGCGACGAGCGGGGCCGCGATAGTTGCGGAACTCGTCGCGGTTTAGCACATTCGGCTGACGGCGGTTTTCAGCATCGTGGCGTGCGCCCTCGATGCCGTCGTGGAAGCCGCGGCGCTGGATGTCCTGCCGGAACTCACTCGGCGGCGCGTCCCAGCCGCCCTGGCCATAACCCTGTCCCTGGCCATACCCTTGGCCTTGCCCGTAACCCTGGCCCTGACCATACCCTTGGCCTTGACCGTAGCCCTGGCCGTAACCCGGTGCGGGCGGCGGACCCTGTGGTGTGCCGTACTGTGCGAAGAGGGCGGGCGCAGCGGTGAGGCCGCCGGCAAGAACAACTGCGGCAATGCGTGGTGAGAACTTCATGATGTGTTTCCTTTCCGCCCAGCTTCTGACAGGCGATACAACACTCTTGAGAACACACCTTGGGATGGAGGGTTGCGGCAGCGTGTTGCCACCTCTGCAGCAAATGCGGTGAAAAGATAAGTTGCGGCCTGAGCGTACTTTTCTCGCAAAGAAAAGCGCGGCTCTCGCAGTGCTCTCAGCAGTAAGTGTGTATCTGCAGGATGTTTGGAAGGGCACAGCTTTAGCTGTGCCATAAAGGCTAGTTGGACCTGGGCTTCAGCCCCTGAGGTCCGCTTTGCGCTCTCGCTGCCGCATCGGAAAAAAGCTGACCTCAGCGGCTGAAGCCGCTTTCTCCTGGAACCTTTCGGCACAGCTGAAGCTGTGCCCTTCCGAGAAGGCGTGCAGAGAACGACCTGCGCTTCAGCTTTCTCCATGAGCCTTTTATGCGAAGAGGAAAGAGTCCGCATGCAGGCTCCTACATATTCGTCTGCCCCGAACGCATGGCCTCGTTGAACGTCGGCTTGGTGAAGGCAAGCGCCTCAGCCAGTTCACGCTCGTACTCTGCGTGGTGCGCCATCAGGGGCGCCTTCGCCGACGCGAACTCAAGGTCGCTCTCAAGCTGGATCACGCCATCGCCGGCGAGTGCGTCAAGGCTCTTCTTCAGCTCGGCGACAGTGGTGTTCAGGTACTGCGCGTCACGCGGGTCAAGCACCCACACCGGCGCGCCGCCACCCAGCACGCCGCTCTGCCAGTAGACCTTGGCGGCAAGGAAGTCCTGCCGCTGCTGTTCATCCGTGTCGTTGAAGATGAAGCGCTGCTGCTTGGCGGAGTAGTAGCGCGTGGTCACCGGCACGGGCTGGCGGTTGCCGCTCTTTACCAGTTCGATCTGCCCCTGGTCCATGATCTTGCGCACGGCGTTATAGATGAACGCTTCAGCGAAGGGCTGCTCCGGTGCGGGCACAACGTCGGCGAATGTCACGGTCATGCTGGCGGAGATCTTTGCCAGCAACTGCTGCGCGGTGGGCGTGACGCCATCCTCGAGCTTCGCCATGCCGTGCACGATGTAGGTATCCGCGCCTGAAGTGGAGAGATGAAAGGGCCACTTCCACTCGCTGAAGCTGATAGGCAGCCCACCCAGGGTCACATAGACCTCGGGCCTCGGATTGCGCAGGCGCTTGGCCGCCTGCAGAAGGTAGTCGTGCACCGGCTTTTCGAACTCCGCGCGCTGCAGATCAAAGTTTGCGCTCAGCTCCAGCATGTCGCGCTTCGCGGGCTGGTCGGGCAGCGTAAGGGTATAGAGCTCGGTGGGTACACCGTTGAAGCCTGAGGCTTCGGTGCCGCCCGCGACCACCAAGCCCGCCTGCTGCGCCGCCTTTTCTACCTGTTCTGCTAACTTCGTCGCCAATGCCATGGCCATGCTCCAACGATCCTTCTTGCGCGCGGAATAGCACGCCAACTGCCTGAAATGTTCGCGTAAACGCTATCGTCCATCGTATCCCAGGCAGCACCTACGAACGGGTGCGCGGACGTGGTGCATGCGGCAGCATGGCCGCGATGCAGAGCACACCGAAGGCACCGATTGCGAGCATCTGCCGCAGGTGCAGCGCATGGAAGAGCTGCCGCTCCATCTCATACACAGAGCTGGGGGAGTGGGTGCCCACATCCGCCAGCCGGATGGCGCGGTTCACCGGCCGCTGCAGCGTGCGGTTGACCTCTACCTCGGCAGCGCTCAAAAGAAACGCAAGGGCGATCAGCGCAAAGGTCTTGCTGCGCCACAGGATCAGCATGGAGCCGATCGTGAGCACATACATGATGCCCACCGCCGCAAGCAGAAAGCGGATGCGGATATGCAGGAAGTAATCGTGTGTCTGCCAGAGCCGCAGAAACTCTTCGCCCTGCAAGGAATCCAGTACCGGCGCGAGCCCAGCGGAGTACATCAACAACAGCCCGGCATACAGCCCGGCCACGCCGAGCAGAAGACCGAACAGCACGCGTTGTGAGATGTAGAGCCGGTCTTGCATGGCACCCAGTATGGCAGGTGCGCGGCGGAGCCATCCAGAAGTGGTTGTGTCTTTGCGCATCTCACCAGGCCCGAACGCCTCGTTTAGTAACGCTCGGTGTCACACATGATGAGTAACCACCGTAAGGGAGCGGGCAATTTGTCGTTCCGTAACAAACGGGTACGCCGGTAGTCTGAAGGCAGTGTCCCTCTCCTCCCAGGTCTGGGGCACGAGTCGGGGCGGAGAAGAGCGCGCCAAGAGTTGCGCCTCTCTGCCCCCGGCGATCAACCATCCAGAAAGCAGCTTCCCGCTTGCCGGACGAAGTGTGCGTATCCCATTCAGCGGTCGCGACACTGCCCCCTACCTCCCACGTGAATTCCTGCACCAGACGCGTTGCAATGTGAGCAGAGAGGCAAAAATTTCCGCCCAACTGAAAAACTTTCCTGTTGCGCGATTGCCAAGTGGCGCTAGCCTTGATCTCACAGCGAGGACATTCACCCCTATGAAGTTCTACGTCAGCATTACCGTGCACCAGAGCGACGGTGCGAACCCTGATTACCGCCAGCTTCACGCACTGCTGCAGGATTCTGGCTTTGTGCAGCGCGGCCTGGATGGACACCGCACCACCGAGCCAACCAGCGGCCTTTACCTGCGTGAAGACAGCGTGCTGAGCCAGGAAGACATCGAGTTCGACCTGCGGCTCGCGCTTATGGCCTTCCGGCACCGCTGCTCCTTCGAGGTCACACCGGCCATGACCAATGCAGCGCCCGCAAAACGGCATGGCAGCGGCATGTTTGCGCACCGCTTCACGACGGCTGTGCTCGACTCGTCGTACGGCACGTTGCAGTAGCTGGCGCGCTTCGCTTCGCTACACTTGAGGCAATGAGCACGATCAAAGCGGTGCGCGGCACACGCGATCTCCTGCCGCCCGAAACCGCCCTGTGGAACCGCGTGGAACAGACCGCGCGCGACGTCTTTCAGCGCTACAACTTTGGCGAGATCCGCACGCCCGTGCTGGAAGCGACAGAGCTGTTTGCCCGCGGCGTCGGCGAAGAGACCGACATCGTTTCCAAAGAAATGTACACGTGGGAAGACCGCGCCCGCGCCGCCAGCGAGAAGGCGCAGTCGCTCACGCTGCGGCCTGAGAACACCGCCGGCGTGGTGCGCGCCTACATCGAGCACAAGCTGGGCGACACGGGGCAGCTGCAGAAGCTCTACTACATTGGCCCGCAGTTCCGGCGCGAGCGCCCGCAGAAGGGCCGCTATCGCCAGTTCTTCCAGATCGGTGCCGAAGTCATTGGACCCGCGTCGTCCGGCGCCGAGTCGCCGCTACGCGATGCCGAAGTGCTTGCCATGTTGGCGGCGCTGCTGGATGCGCTCGAGATTCCGCGCGCAAGCGAGGCCAACGACTGGAAGGGCTGGAAGCTGCAGCTCAACTCTGTGGGCAGCAGCACCGACCGGCCGCGTTATGTCGCCGCACTGCGCGAGGCGCTCGCACCGGTGAAGGACCGGATGTGCCCCGACAACCAGCGCCGTGCCGAGACCAATCCGCTGCGCGTGCTCGACTCGAAAGACGAGCAGGACCAGGCCATCATCGACGCGCTGCCCAAGATCGCCGACTATCTCGATGAGGCGTCAAAGGACCACTTCGCAGAGGTGCTCGCCGCGCTGGATGCCTGCAAGGTGCCCTACACGGTGAATCCGCGCCTCGTCCGCGGGCTGGACTATTACACGCGCACGACCTTCGAGTTCACCGTCGACCTCGGGCTGGGCACGCAAAACGCGCTGCTCGGCGGTGGCCGCTATGATGGCCTGTCAGAAATGCTGGGCGGCCCGCGTGCGCCGGGCATCGGCTTTGCGATTGGCGAAGACCGGCTCATCCTCACACTGCAGGCGCTGGAAGAGGCCGCAGCCGCAAGCTCCGGAGCGGCACCGGTCGCACCGAAGCTCCACGCCTATATCGCCCCGCTTAGTCCTGCCCAGAACGCCGCCGCGCTTGCGCTGGCGCACGATCTGCGCGCTGCCGGGCTTGGCATCGAGGTGGGGGACGGAACCTTTCGCTTGAAGAAGTCGTTCGAAGCAGCCGACCGGGTCGCGCGCGCGATCGTCATTCTGGGCGAGGACGAAGTTGCGCAGGCAACGGCGACTGTGAAGACCTTCAGTACCAACGAGCAGCGCAAGGTCGCGTTTGACCAATTAGCGGGGGCGCTCAGCGCCGCTTAGACCGTTTTACTTCCAGGTGTAGGGACGACATCGAGGCCCTTCAAGGGTGTGCCCCATGTCCGGGTTCTCGGACATGGGAGAGCTTAGAGTCCCATGTCCCAAACGCGGGACATGGGGCACACGCCTACACCTGCAGGGAAAGAAGGTCTGGACCTCGTGCGCTCACCCGCCTTCACCGTGCTTACCGTAAACTGCATGCTCACTTAAGCACAAATCATGAGGGCGGGGTGTCTATGCAGAAAAAGCGACAAGTAAATGATCGCTTCTTTGAGGTGTCATCCTGAGCGTAGCGAAGGACCTGCTTTTCTCTATCAGCCACCAGAATGTGTTCAGCCGAAGAGCCTTCTTGCAACAGGCAAGCAGCATGGCCCTGGTTGCGCAGATGCCCGCCACCTCCGGTGAGAAACTGGCCGCCGCGGCGAGAGCACAGGTCGGCATCACCACCGGCTATGATCCCGCGTACCGCTCCATTGCGTACCCGAATGGAGACGTGCCGCGCACCACCGGCATCTGCGCGGATGTGGTGGTTCGCGCCTGCCGCGATGCGCTTGGCGTTGACCTGCAGCAGCTGGTGCACGCGGACATGCAACGCGCCTTCCATGCCTACCCGCACGCTTGGGGAGCGGCACACCCTGATAGCAATATCGATCACCGCCGCGTGCTGAACCTGCAAGCCTTCTGGACACGGCAGAATGCGCGGGTGTGGCAGGGCAGCGGCGCAGGTGACGAGTTCGGAGCGGGTGCACGGGCCGGCGACTTCATCACCTGGCTGATCGGCGGTTCGTTGCCGCATGTCGGTGTTCTGGTCGCCGCAGACGCGGTAGTGCACAACATCGGCCGGGGCACCGAGCAGACACCGCTCGCCGCCTTCCATGATCAGCACGCGGTCGGCCGCTATCGCTGGCCTGGGTAAGAGTGGCACGTCACGCAAACCCCCAGAACCGGGTGCCCCATTCTTCGCGAAGCGAAGGGTGAGGTAGGTAAGCGCCGCTAACGCTTCGACCAGAGATAATTCATCCGTTCATTCGTGAGAATCGGGCACCCAAGTTCTGAGACGTCGATGAAACCGGGTGCCCCATTCTTCGCGCAGCGAAGGGTGGGGTAAAGTAGTGCCACGAACACGTCCGCTGGGAACACCACCTCCGGACAAATCGGGGCAGGAGCGCATCGTGCTTCGCACGAACAACCCACCCTTTCGCGAGAAGCCGCGAAAGAATGGGGCACCCAGCCTCGGCTTGTCATCGAGCATCGTCAACGACCGGAGCACTGCGGTCTCAAAGAACAGCAGATCCTCCACTCCAGCCGCGAAGAGCGCTGCTTCCGGTCGAAGTGACACTTCATGGGAGGATCGCGCAAATCGCAATAATGCTTAAGAGGTGGACTGCGCAACAGCAAGGGCGGCCAATGGCCGCCCTCTTGATACACACGGAACAAACTCGAACTACGCGTGCGCCGGTTCTTTTTCCTTCAGCTCACTCACACGCTTCGCCAGCAACTCCTCCAGCTCTTCAAGCGCCTTCGAAAAGCCGTCGATGCCTTCCTTCAGCTTGTCATGCGCCATGCGGTCTTCCGCGTGCATCTTCTCGAAGGTTTCCTTGTCGATGGAGATCTTCTGGATGTCCAGAGTCCTCGCCTTCTCGGGGTCGAGCTTGCGGGGCAGGTCGCCCTCGCTTGAGTTCAACTCCTCAAGCAGCTTGGGGCTGATGGTCAGCAGGTCAGAGCCCGCAAGCTCCTTGATCTCGCCGATGTTGCGGAACGACGCGCCCATGACGACCGTCTTGTAGTCAAACTTTTTGTAGTAGTTGTAGATGGTCGTGACGGACTGCACGCCGGGATCTTCGGCACCCACGTAGTCTTTGCCCGTGTCCTTCTTGTACCAGTCGAGAATGCGGCCAACAAACGGCGAGATCAGCGTGACCTTCGCTTCCGCGCAGGCGATGGCCTGGTGCAGGCCGAACAGCAGCGTCAGGTTGCAGTGAATGCCTTCCTGCTCCAGCTTTTCGGCGGCCTTGATGCCCTCCCAGGTGGACGCGATCTTGATCAGCACGCGCTTGCGGTCAACGCCGGCATCCTCATACTGCTTGATGATGTCGTGCGCCATCTCGATGGTCTTCTCGCTGTCGTAGGAGAGGCGCGCATCCACCTCGGTCGAGACGCGGCCCGGCACGATGTCGAGGATTTTGCGGCCGAAGGCGACGGCGAGCGTCTTGAACGCGGCAGCGGCTACGGCCTTATCGTCGGAGTTCGGGCCGGCCTTGTCCTTGGCCTCATTCAGCACGTCGTCCACGATGCTGCTGTAGTCCGGCATCTGCGCGGCGGCCGTGATCAGCGACGGATTTGTCGTTGCGTCAGTCGGCTTGAACTTCTCCATCGACTTCATGTCGCCGGTGTCGGCAACCACGGTGGTGTACTGCTTCAGCTGATCCAGAAGTGTTGCCATCGCTTGTTCTCCCTTGCAAACTGCTCGCCTTTTATCTTAGCGCTCGGTCCTTGGATGCTGCCGCGCTGGAAGGGGTACAGGAGGGCCATGCTTTCGCGGCCCTCCAGAGTGTCATCCTGAGCAAAGCGAAGGATCTGCTTTCCTTTCACCGCCACGGCTTGGAAGGGAAAGCAGATCCTTCCTCGCTGCGCTCCTCAGGATGACACTTCAAAGAAGGTGAGCGATGACACTCCGAAAAGGGGATGCGCTACTGCAGTCGCTCCTCGGCCGCTTCACTGCGCGCACTCTCATTGCCGCTGCGGTCGATCGCCGTCACGGTGTAGCGGTATGCGTGCCCCGGCTGTGCGGTGCTGTCCCGAAAGCTGACACTCTCAATCGGCTTCGGCGTCAGCTTTACGCTCGACTGCGCTTCCGTCCGATAAAGAAGGTAGCCCTGCAGATCTGCCTCGCCGTTCGGCTCCCATGAGAGATCGATCTCCGCGGGCGTGTTCTGCAGCTGCACGGCTACAGCGATCAAGCCCTTTGGCTGTGCCGGCGCGAAGGTGTCGGCGGCTCGCGTGATCTCGATGGCCGCAGGCTCTCCGCTTACTGCTATCTCGACGCTTTTCGACGGAGCGGCGCGGGTACGCGTGACGGTGTAGCGAACGTGATCGCCAACGTGCGGTGCCGTGTCGATCGCGCCACCAGAGCCCGTGCGCACGCCGAGCGAGCGGCCGGCAGCGTCGGGTCTTGAGGTGGTCTCGGCCTCTATGACGATGTGTTCACCGCTCGCGGGCGGGGTCCGCTTCCAGGCGAGCTGTACGCCGGCGTCGGTTGTGGCTGCCGTTAGGCCGGTGAGGGGCTCGGGTGCGGGCCCGCTTACCGTGACGGCGTCGCGCGACCATCCGGCGGTGTGGCCGGCGCCGTTGAAGGTGCGCACCTCGTAGCGCAGTGGCTGCGCCGCTCCGGTCAGCAGGGCCGGTGGCAGATCGTCACGTACCTGTACAGGCTGGCCTGCCGTCACGTTCAGGCGGCGAACCACCTTGCACTCCATGTTCTCAGCCCTGCAGACCTCCGCGGAAAGCTGCCCCGCGCCGTGCTTGCGCCGCACCAGCGGCTGCCGGTCTGTGGAGAGGGTGGGCGTCGTCCACTGCAGGTCCACGTGGCTGCCCACCCGTGCCGCCTGCACGCCCCGTACAACTTGCGGCAGCAGCAATGAAGGGGCTCGCGGCGCACCCGTGCTGGCGCAGCCCGCGAGCATGCCTGCGAGCGAAAGGGCTCCGATAGCAAGGCCATCTTCGAAGCCGTTAATGCCTCGCGGACGCAGGCCCGGAATGCCGGGCAGAGGCAGCTCGCAGCGCTTCTTCTGGGATCGCGTCACCTGAAAAGCCTAGCATTGCGCGTTCTGCCACTTTGGCGGAATGTGGCGCGTCAAGCGCTACACTTCGCGCGCCGGAAGCGCAATCCGAATACCGCCGACCGCTCGTACATCTTTCGACGGAGTAGAAACGTCTGTTCGGCTGCTGCACATTTTTTGCATCAGCGCGAACCCTCAGGAGCGAAACCGTATGGCGATCACTGAAGCAATCTCTCTGGTTCCCGATGCAGATATGTCGATCGAAGTGGAAATTCCGGCGGAGCCGCAGACCCGCATCGCAGGCGAGGCTGCCGAGGCATTCATCTCGGAGAAGCGGCTCGGTGAGCGCATCAAGGCGCTGCGCCTGAAAAAGTCGATGGGCCTGGTCGAACTGGGCCGGCACACCGGTCTTTCCGCGAGCTTCCTCTCGCAGCTTGAAACCGGTCGCGTCGTACCCACGCTGCGCAACCTGGCGCGCATCGCAATCGTGTTCTCAAAGGATCTGAACTACTTCTTTGAGCCGGAGCCGAAGACGCTCTTTCGCGTACATCGGAGCAACGAGCGCGTACGCCTGCCGCAGACCGGCACGGACGAGCCCTCCTACTTCTTTGAGTCGCTCGGCTATATGGTGCCGGACCGCCAGCTTGACCCCTACTACATTGAGTTTCTGCCGGGCGTAAAGCCGCGCCGCGCGCACCAGCATCCGGGGCACGAGTTTCTGTACTTGCTTGAGGGCGAGCTCGACATCCAGCACGGGGCGCAGACCCACCACCTGCTGCCGGGCGACGCCGCCTACTTTGACGCCAACGTTGCGCACAGCTACATCTGCACCGGCACAGCGCCGGCCAAGACGTTGCTGGTCACGCTGCAGGGCAATGGCTCGGGCGTAAACGTTGCGAATACCGGCAACGGCAACGGCCTGAACCGGCCCAAGCTCAACGGCACGACCCCTGCGCAGGTACCGGCACCGGGTGTTACTGGACTTCGTCCCAAGCTTGCGTCAATGCCGCAGACGCGCGCTTCGTAACCGCTAGCTTTGTGGATACTTCTGACGAATCTTAGTGGGAGGGAGTAGTGGCCTTTAGGCTACGGAAAAGCATCGGGACTCGGGGGGCTTTAGCCCTGGAGAAAGTCATCCGGGGCTGAAGCCCTCTTCCTTCCACAACAGTTTTGGTGGCCTAAAGGCCACCACTCCCTCCCCGATGTAATTGCTTCGCTGTTTCAGACGGAAACTACAGCGGCCGCACGGACACGCTGCCGTCCCCCGTGGTGATATGCAGCACCGCGCCACCGCCGTTGATGGCGCCACGCAGGTTGTGCCGGTCGCCGGAGCTGTTTTGGCTCTGCAGCGGCAGGTCGCAGCTGACCGAGCCGTCGCCTGCA
>CAXTJS010000007.1:12610-19977 GCA_964244605.1 uncultured Terriglobus sp.
CAGTTGCAGATCCGCATGCACCGAGCGGGGCAGCCGCAACTCCACTGAGCCGTCACCCGTAGTGATGTGCGCGCCGCCGGTGAGCGGCGAGCCCTCAAGCGCTGCGACGTGGATGCTGCCGTCGCCGGTGCGGGCGTCCAGCTGCGCGAAGCGGCCTTCGCCCTGGATGCTGCCGTCACCGGTAGTCGCGGTTAGCGCGCCTTCCACCTGCCGCAGTGTGATGGAGCCGTCGCCCGTGCTGAGGCGTAGCGGGCCTGAGGTGTTTGCAGCCGTGATGCTGCCGTCGCCGGTGCGGAGTTCCACGTTGCCTTGAACGCCCGTGATCTGCAGCGCACCGTCGCCCGACCGCAGCGCCAGGTCGCTCTGGGTGGGCACCTCAATCTTCATCTCGGGGCTGCGGCGTATGCCGATGTGAAAGCCAAAGTGCTCGCGCCGCTTGAGCGAAAAGCGCAAGAGGTTGCCACTCTGGCTCTCTTGCAGGCGAAAGTCAGAGAGGTCGGCATCGCGCATGTCCACGTGGATGTGAATGGCGCGGCAGCCACCGCAGCTCTCCGCATGGATGCTGGTGTCGTCTACCTCCACCTGCAGCGTGGGCCGGCCGTTTACGGGGTAGCTCTTGTCGAAGAGCTTGCCCGACTGGGCGGCGAGCGTGGAGAGCGAAAGGGCGAAGAGCGGCACGGCGAGCAGGCGCATGGGTGGTGTCCTCTGCATCACCATACGCACGGGAAGGGTGTGGCGGTTCCGAAATTTTGAAGCTTCTGTTCTCACGAAAGCGGAGCGCCGTTCGTCTCATCGCAAAACCCTGGAGAACGAGCATTGGGTTCCAGACGGCGTCGCACAACGGCGGGCCGGCAGGGTTTGTCGGGGGAGCAGTGCATGCAGCGTAGGTGGATTTGCAGGGTAGGGTGCCGGTCGGCCGCGTTCGTTCTGGCTCTCGGGTGCGGACAGTACGCACGTGCACAGGCTGCGTCAACGCAGGACGTGTCGAGCTCGTCCGATGCGGCGCTGGTGGATGCACCCGGTTATGACAGCAGCGCCGACAGTAGCGGCGGCCAGCCTGCCACGCCGAAGCGCAAGTACATCTATGTGCACGAGAATAACCTGACCGTTGGCGGCTCCGCCCAGTTAACGGCGACGCGCACGTCGAGCCAGTACGGCAGCCAGTTCCTCTCGGGCACCACGCCCACCATCGGTCTTCTGGTGGGGTTGCACCAGCAGTTCCGGCCGCTTGCCGGATACCACGTGAACTTCGGCTACACGCGGCTCACACAGAACTATGAGCGCAACGACGGCAACGTGAGCCCAAGCACCGGTGTGACCAGCGGCACCTTCACGCGTGGGTCCATCCCGGCAGACATGTACGAGGTTAGCGGCACCTACGTGGTGAAGCGGCCGCAACTCGGGCGGCAGTACCAGCCCTTTGCCGAGGCGGGCGGCGGCGTGGTGATCTTTGCGCCGACCAACCCGCCCTACAAGGGCTTCAGCAGCTACCGCGCCAGCTTCGTCTTCGGCGCGGGCGTGGAATACCGCATGGGCTACCACCTGGGCCTGCGCGCGGAGTACCGCGGCCTGCTCTACAAGTACCCCGACTTCGGCTCCGTGCTGACCGCCGTGCCTACGAGCAAGTTCTTCACCGTCACCAGCGAACCGGCCATCAGCCTGATCTACCGCTTTGGAGGCCACGGCGGGCTGCAGTAAGACTCTTGTCTAGATAGAGGATTTCCTCAGATATCGATCGACTTCTCTTTAGAAGCGTCATTTCGACCGAAGCGCAGCGTAGTGGAGAAACCTGCTGTTCTTTTGAGAGCCGTTGCCGCTCCGGGCAAACAGCAGGTTTCTCCGCTCCGGGACGATAGAACCGTCGCTCCGGTCGAAATGACACCATAGAGGGAGCGCTTGGCATCGCGAAGAAGATCGAGTTCTACACAGTCGCTAGCAAGACGTGACCCGCATGTGAGCTCTCCCGTAGCATGGCGCTATGAGCCTGAAGGAACGCCGCGAGATCCTTGCGCTTGCAAAGAGCGCCTCTGCCGGCGTTTTGGTGACGCTGGTGCGTGCGGCGGGCTCGTCGTACCGGCAGCCGGGCGCACACCTGCTTGCACTGCCGGACGGACGCACCGCGGGCACCATCTCCGGCGGCTGCCTGGAAGCCGACCTCCTGCGCAAGGCGCAGTGGCGTGTGCGCGACGGTGCTGTCATCCAGAGCTATGACACCGGCTTTGACGACATCGCGGAGATCCCCTTCGGCCTTGGCTGCGGCGGTGCCGTCGACCTCCTGCTTGAGAGCTTCGACACGCCCGAGGCTCGCGCCGCGCATGCTGCGTTTGAGGCGTCGCTTGCCGGGGAGGAACGTACCGTCGTGACCCTGCTGCCTTCCGGTGACACGCCCCGTAGTCTGCACCGCATCGTGTTGGACAGCCGTGGGGATGTGGTCTTCGCCAGCGAGCACACGCCGACAGAAACCGTCGTCTCGTTACGACAAACTGCACGGAGCGGGTCTCCGCAGGAGGCTTCACCGGATGTATTTGTCGAGAGGCTCACGCCCGCGCAACGCCTGGTCATCCTAGGTGCGGGAGAAGACGCCAAACCTCTGGTGCGCATCGCGGCGGAGGTTGGCTGGACCGTGATCGTTGCCGACGGCCGGGTTCAACAGGCACGGGCGGAGCGCTTTCCTGAAGCGCACCATGTCGCCGTCGCCCATGATCTGGCGGGCGCAGGTGTAGTCGCGAGCGACGCCGTCATCCTGATGACGCACTCTTTTGAGCAGGACCGCAGGCTGCTTACAGAATTGCTGCCGCTCGCGCCGCGATTTCTGGGCATGCTGGGTGCGCGGCACAGGTCTGCGCTGCTGCTGCAACAGGCAGGTCAAAGTGCGGGTTTGTCTTTCGTTGAGGCGATGGAGCGGGTGCATGCACCCGTGGGGCTTGAACTCGGCGGCGAAGGCCCTGAGAGCATCGCCCTCGCCATCGTGACAGAGGTTCAGCTTGCTCTGCACTCGCGGTCCGCGCGTCAGGGTGCAAGGCAGCGCAGCATGTCGCTCGCGGTCGCGGAGGCGTGTTTGCAGCAGTTCGGCTCTGCAAGAGACTCTGCGGCGTTCGATACGACTTGCGCGCTCGACATGCCCTTCGGCATCGACACGCCCTCCGGCATTGACGCGCCCTCCGGCATCGATGCGACGGCAAGCATCCGCAAGGCGCAAGCCGTTGAGGTCGCGCGGTGATCGACCGCAGCGCAAACCGCCATCTGGCGGCGCTGGTGCTGGCGGCAGGCGCCTCCACGCGGCTCGGTCAGCCGAAGCAGCTGGTCACCCTCCATGGCGAGACGCTTGTGGGCAGAACAGTACGCCTAGCGCGCGAGGCCGGTGCGGAGACCGTGTTCGTCGTCGTGGGCGCGAGCTTTCAGCCTGTGGTGGATGCACTTTCGCTGCTGCAGCCGGCGGTACGCGTCCTGCTCAACCGGCGCTGGCATAAGGGCATGTCGACCTCCATTGCAATGGGTGCACACGCCGCCGAGCGCGGGGGGGCGCATGACCTGCTGGTGCTTGCATGCGACCAGGTCCACGTCTCGGCGCATCATCTGCTCGCATTGCGGGCGGCGTCGCGGCGCGAGCACGTCGTCGCTTCAGCGTATGCGGACAGGCGTGGCATCCCGGCGCTCTTTCCGGAGTTCAGCTTCCACGCACTGCAGCAGCTCACGGGCGACCGCGGCGCACGCGACCTGCTCGCGCAAGAGGACATACTGGCCATCCCACTGGAAGGCGGCGAGTTCGACATCGATACGCCGGACGATCTGCAACGTTTGCACGAAGCTGACAACATAGGAGGAGCCTCCACCCATGTATGACCGCGCCCGTGCCTGGCAGCTGCTTACCGAGTGGACGACCTCGCCCAGCCTGCTGAAGCACGCGCTCGCCGTGGAGACCTGCACCGCTGCCTACGGCGAGCAGGAGGCGGAGCGGCTCGGTCTCTCCGGCGAAGATGCCGAAGCTTTCATCGAGCCCTACCGCATCGCGGGCCTCTTGCATGACTTCGACTACGACCGGCACCCGTCGCTCGAGGAGCACGTATGGGTCGGCAACAGGGTGCTCACGGAGCAGGGCTGGCCCGAGCCGATCCGCCACGCCATTCTGGCCCATGCGGACTACACGCACACGCCGCGCGAAAGCCATCTTGACCGCGCCCTCTTCGCCTCCGACGAGCTCAGCGGCTTCCTGACCGCGTGTGCGCTGGTCAAGCCGACCAAGAGTATCCACGACGTGGAGGTTGCGGGCATCCGCAAAAAGATGAAAGACAAGGCCTTCGCCCGAGGCGTCTTGCGCGAGGACATTGTGACTGGCGCAGAGCTGCTCGGCATCAGCGTGGACGAGCACATCGGCAACTGCCTACGCGCTATGCAGCGCAACGCGGCAGCCCTTGAATTGAGCGGCACATCCGCCTAAGTCTTTGTGCTGCCTTGCATGGGATAGAAGTTCTTTGTGGCGGCGTGGTACAAACCACGTAGGTTTTTCCATCGGCGGTGAGGCGGCTTTGGCTGCTTACCGTTGCTTCGCGGGTCGCGGCATCTATACCTAGTGAATGGGTTCCATGCAGAAGCGTGTTGTGGTTGTAGGTTCCGGGCCGGGCGGTTTGGCAAGTGCCATGCTGCTGGCTGCGTCGGGCGTGGATGTCACAGTCGTTGAGAAGCGCGACCATGTAGGCGGGCGTACCTCCACGTTTCAGCAGGACGGCTTTCGCTTCGACTACGGTCCCACATTTTTCCTGTACCCGCGCGTGCTGCGCGAGATCTTTACCGCTGCCGGCTACTCGCTTGACCGCGAGGTACCGATGGTGCGGCTTGACCCGCAGTACCGGCTGGTCTTCGGTACTGGTGGCGAGTTGCTTGCCACCGGCGACCACGACCGCATGGAAGCCGCCATCGCCAAGCTCTGCCCGGCAGACGCGAAAAACTTCCAGAACTTCATGCGCGACAACCGCGACAAGCTGCAGAAGTTTCTGCCGTTCCTCGAGTCGCCTTTTGAAAGCTGGCGCGACCTGGCCAAGCCGGAGATGCTGAAGCTCTTGCCGATCCTGGCACCCTGGCGTTCGCTTGACGACGAGCTGAAGCAGTACTTCTCCGACGAGCGCATCCGGCTCGGCTTCTCATTCCAGTCCAAGTATCTGGGCATGTCGCCCTTCCGCTGCCCAGGCCTCTTCTCCATCCTGTCGTTCCTAGAGTATGAGTACGGCGTCTTCCACCCGGTGGGAGGCTGCGGTGCCGTGACCCGCGCCATGGCCCGCATCTGTGAAGAGATGGGCGTCACCATCCTCAAGAACGAGGGCGTTGAGGAGATCTGCTTCAGCGGCCGCAAGACCACGGGCGTGCGCACCTCTCAGCGGCACATCGAGGCCGACAGCGTGGTAATGAACGCGGAGTTCGCCGAAGCCGCGCGCACCATGATCCCCAGGCACCTGCGATCGCGCTGGTCCGATGACAGCATCGAGAAGAAGGATCATAGCTGCTCGACCTTCATGCTCTACATGGGTGTTGAGGGCCGGTACGACGATGTGGCGCACCACACCATCTATCTCGCTAAGGATTACAAAGGCAACCTGCACGATATTGAGAAGGGCCATACTCTCTCCGATGACCCGTCCATCTACGTGCAGAATGCGTCCGTGAGTGACAGCTCGCTCGCGCCGAAGGGTATGAGCTCGCTCTATGTGCTCGCGCCGGTAACCCACGGCTGCGACGGAGTGGATTGGGCGCGCGATGTCGCACCCTTTCGCGAGCGCGTGCTCAACCAGATGGCAAACATCGGCATGGGTGATGTGCGCAGCCGCATCCGCACCGAGCGCGTGCTGACCCCGGCAAACTGGGCGGCGGAGTTCGCGCTGCACAAGGGCTCCACCTTCTCCATGGCGCACTCGCTCAAGCAGATGCTGCACCTGCGCCCGCACAATCGCTTCGAAGAGACAGAGGGCGTCTACCTGGCGGGCGGCGGCACGCACCCCGGCTCAGGCCTGCCCGTGATCTTTGAGTCGGCGCGCATCTCCTCAAAGCTGTTGCTGGACGATCTGGGCGTGAAGCCGGCTTGGAACTTCGAGGGCTCGGCCTTTGATCAGTCGCACCTGCAGGACCGCGATCTGGCGGTGCAGTAGCCATGGCGCGCACCGCATACACAAACGGCATGAAGCGCTCTTTCCTTGCACCTGCATGTCTGCTGTGTGCCGCGCTGGCCTTGCCTCTTTCTTCGATCGCGCAGAAGTCGAGCGCAGCGGCGACCGACCGTACCGTCGGCCAGCTTGAGAGCGTTGCCACCTTCAACGGCCCCATGCCGACGGGAGTTACGGTCTCGCAGAGTGGACGCATCTTCGTAAACTTTCCGCGCTGGGGCGATGACGTGCCATTTACCGTGGCGGAGATCGTCAATGGCAAGGCCGTCGCCTACCCGAATGCCGAGGTGAATGACTGGGCTGGCCGTACCAAGCCGAATCCAAATGCCTTCAAGGACGAGGCCGTAAACCAGACGCACTTCGTCAGCGTGCAGTCGGTCGTGGTCGACCCAGCAGACCGGCTCTGGATCCTGGATACCGGCGCGCCCATGCTGAAGAACGTGGTGCCTGGCGGGGCCAAGCTGGTCTGCGTCGATCTGAAGACGAATGCAATCATCAACACCATCCTGCTGCCACCGGAGACCGCTGGCCCGGACAGCTATATGAATGACGTTCGTTTCGACCTGCGCGTCGGCAACAACGGTGAGCAGGACCCACAGACGGCGGTAGGAAGCGCCCCCGCAGCGAGGCCCGACTCACCGCCAAGCGATCCAAAGCACCCGCTGGCCCGCCGTTCGGGCGGAGCTACAGGGGCCACCATCCTCTTACCGCCCGGGCAGACGGCGAAGGTAAGCGTCGACAACATCATCCGACTTGGTGCGCCGATTCACGGCACGGCCTACATCACTGATTCCTCTTCCGAAGGCCCGAACGCCATCATTGTCGTCGATCTCGCCACCGGCAAGAGCATGCGCCGCCTGAACCAGCACTCCAGCGTGCTCGCCGAAGACGGCTTCCTGATGTTCGCCGAAGGCCAGCCCGTCTACCAGACGCTGCCCGGGTATCCACCGGAACCCGTAAAGTTTGCGGCGGACGGCATCGCCATTTCGAATGACGGCAAGCTGCTCTACTACTGCCCGATCAACTCGACGAAGCTCTATGCGGTCTCAACTGACGCGTTGCGCGACAAGACGATGAGCGATGCGCAGGTAGGTGCGACGGTCCGCGCCGTGGCCGGCAAAATGCCGTCAGACGGACTCGAGTCTGACGCGGCCGGCAACGTCTACGAGACCGATCCGGTCACCTCCGTCCTGCGGCTGTGCTTCCCCAAGGCCG
>CAXTJS010000007.1:19987-33692 GCA_964244605.1 uncultured Terriglobus sp.
GATCCGGTCACCAACTCGATTCACCGCTGGAACCCGGGGACGGGCCTGACCGAAACACTGGTGCACGATCCGCGCCTTCTGTGGCCCGACACCCTGTCGCTTGCGTCCAACGGTTATCTTTACGTTACGGCCAACCAGCTTCACCGCCAGCCCAACATGCACAACGGGCAAGACCTTCGGGTAAAGCCGTACCAGCTCTTTCGCATCCGGGTGAACCAGCAGCCCGTGAAGCTGCAGTAACTCATCTACGCGGGCGAGCCACACGGCCCGCAGCAGTTTGCAGTACTCTGCCGCACAGCGGCACCCAGCACCACGCACCATAGGAGCTTTCATGCGCGTCGCAGTTATTGGTTCCGGCCTTGCCGGTCTCTCCTCCGCAGCAGTGCTGGCCGCCCGCGGCTACGAAGTTGAAGTTTTCGAAAAAAATCCGTGGCTGGGCGGCAAAGCGGCTGTGCTTGAGGAAGAGGGCTTCCGATTCGACATGGGGCCGACGATCCTCATCCAGCCGTCGACGCTGCGCAAGATCTTTGCGGAGGCCGACCGCAATCTTGACGACTACCTGAAGATGGTGCGGCTCGACCCGTCGTGGCGCTGCTTCTTCCAGGACGGCACGACGATCGACCTGAAGGATCAGACACCCGACATGGTTGCCGAGCTGAACAGGGTCAAGCCGGGTCTGGGTGAGAAGTACCGCGAGTTCCTCGGCGTGAGCGAGCAGCTGCACCACATCTCAGACAAGTTCTTCTTCTGGAAGCCGATCGGCTCCATGCTTGACACGCTCGAGATGCGCGGCATGTTTGACCCCGCCGTGCTCAAAGACGTGATGAAGATGCGCCTCGGCAAGACCGTCGCCGGCGTCATCCGCGAGTACATCAGTGATGACAACACGGCGCAGATGCTCGACCACTTTGTGCAGTACGTTGGCTCGTCGCCCGACGCCTCGCCGGCAATCCTGTGCGCCATCGGCCACATGCAAACGGAGCAGGGCATCTGGTACCCGATGGGCGGCACGCGCGCCGTACCGGAGGCCCTGGTGAAGCTGGGCACGGAGCTCGGCGTGCGTTACCACACGAGCGCCGACGTCGCGAAGATCGATACGCGCCTCGTCTCCGGCCTGCCGGTGGCGGACGGCGTGACGCTTACGACGGGGCAAAAGTACAAGTTCGACGCCATCGTCTCAAACGAAGACAGTGTGCGTACCTACCGCGAGCTGCTGGAAGGCTCCAGCGCGACGGCGGCGTTTGATCGCAAGAGCAACTACGAGCCCGCATGCTCCGGTGTGGTGCTCTACCTCGGCCTGAACAAGCGCTACGACCACCTGGCGCACCACGACTTCGTCTTCTCACGCGACCCGCATGAGGAGTTCAACGCCATCTACACCCTCGGTATGCCCGCGCCCGACCCCACGTGCTATCTGGCTTCCACCAGCCGCACAGAACCGGCGACCGCGCCCGAGGGTGGCGATGCACTCTACGTGCTCGTGCACACCCCCTACCTGCGGCCAAACCACGACTGGCGCGAGATGTTCCCGGGCTACCGCCAGGTGATCCTCGACAAGCTGAAGACCACCGGCCAGATGCCCGACATCGAAGACCGCATCGTCTTCGAACGCGCACTCACCCCGCAGGATATCCATGAGCGCTACCGCGTGCTGAATGGTGCCATTTACGGCCTCAGCTCTCACGGCCGCTTCAACGGCGCCTTCAAGCCGAGCAACGTGGTGCGCGGCATCGACGGTCTCTTTCTCTGCGGCGGCGCATCGCACCCCGGCCCGGGCATGCCGATGGTGATGCAGTCCGGCTGGATTGCGGCGGACGCGCTCGACCGCCAATACAAGGCCGGTGACGGACGCAAGATCGATCTGGATCGTCTGCAGTGGAACGGCCAAGAAGCCATGACGATCCCGGAGCACGCATCGGTTTAGGCTGCACTGCTCGATGCAGTGTCATCCTGAACGAAGTGAAGATTCTCACCTTTTCCTTAACGGGATCGATCAGGAAAACGCGAGATCCTTCGCTCTGCTCAGGATGACACTCACAGGAGAGCTAAACACCTAGGGGAAATGGTTAGTAGTCCGCGCCGCCCGCCTGCAGGTTCTCAAAGCGCGTGTAGTCCGCCAGGTAGGCCATTTTGATGGAACCCGTTGGCCCGTTACGCTGCTTGGCGATGATGATCTCCGCCTGGCCCTTAATGTCTTCGTTCTCGCGGTCGTAGTACTCCTCGCGGTGGATAAAGCAGACCACGTCAGCGTCCTGCTCAATGGAGCCTGATTCGCGCAGGTCGCTAAGCAACGGCTTCTTATCGCCCTGGCGCTGCTCCGACCCACGCGACAGCTGTGACAGTGCGACTACGGGCACGCCCATCTCCTTTGCCAGCGCCTTCAGGCCGCGGCTGATGGCGGAAACCTCCTGGTTGCGGTTCTCAGGCCTGCGGCCACCTGGGCCCGCGGCCATGGTCATCAGCTGCAGGTAGTCAATCAGGATGAGGTCGAGCTGGCCTTCCTGCTGGCGCAATCGCCGCACTTTCGCGCGCATCTCGGTTAACGTGATGCCCGGTGTGTCATCGATGAACATCTTCGAACTCATCAGCCGGTCAAGTGCGTTGATGAGCTTCTGCTTGTCCTCCCGCGGCAAGAAACCGGTCTGAATCTTGCGGCTGTTCACCAGTGCTTCGCTGGCTAGCATGCGGCGCAAGAGCGACTCCTTCGACATTTCCAGCGAAAAGACGGCGACCACCTTACCGTCACGCACCGAGCAGTTTTGCGCGATGTTGATGGCCCACGCCGTCTTGCCCATGGACGGGCGCGCCGCGATGATCATCAGGTCGCTCTTCTGCAGGCCGCTGGTCATGCGGTCGAACTCGGTGTAGTGGGTCTCAAGCCCCGTGATTTCGCGGCCCTGCTCGTAGAGCTGGTCGATGGAGCCGAAGCTCTCCTGCACAATCTGGCCGATGTCACTGAAGCCACGCTTGATGGCGTTCTCGCTGATCTCAAGCAGCCGGGTCTCCACCTTGCCGAGCACGTCCAGCGACTCCTGCGACTGGTCCGCCGCCTCATTCAGGCCCATCTCGCAGACCTGCATGAGTTGGCGCAGGATCGACTTGTCCTTCACGATCTGGACGTAGCGCTCGACGGACAAGTGGCGGGGCAGGTTGTCGGTGAGCGAGAAAATGTAGGCGCGGCTGCCGACGGCTTCGAGTTCTTTTCTGCGAATCAGCACGTTCATTACGGTCGTCGCATCGATCGCGTGACCGAGTTCCGCAAGTTCCAGCATGGCACTATAAATACGGCGATTCGAATCAAGTGAGAAGTCTTCCGGCAGCAGCCTCGCAGTCGCGTCCACTACGGCAACTGGGTCAGACAACATCGAGCCTAAAATGACCTGTTCCGTGTGGACGGAAGCTGGTAGGCCTTCGCGCTCTACGATCTGAAGATATGTAGCCAAGGCAACCCTCACGGTTAGACTACCGCCACCCTGAAATGCCCTGAGCGAGCAGGTTGCGGAAGCAGTGGATAATAGGTCCGATGGAAGCTGACGATTACATGAAGGGCTACCTTCCCGACTTCGATACAGCCGCAAGACGGGCGGAGCTGGAACTTCTCTCCAAAGAAGACCTGATCGACAAGCTTCTGCGCAGACACAAGGATGCCCTCATCATGGCGATGACGGCAGACCTCTTGGGCCATCGCCTTGCCCGAATCGCGGAGTTGGCGACAGCGTCCACGTTGCTGCCAAACGTGGACCGTCCGCCAGAGAACTTCCCAAAGGAGTAACGATGTCGCAGAAAGACCAGCTACCCATCCCAGCCAGCGCCCTTAAAGATCCGCGCTCGCTGGAAGTGCTGCGCGTTTGGATCGCCAACGGCGAGCAGCACGTGGCGCTCGCCTTCGGCATGTGGGAAGACCCCGCCGCGTGGGGCCTGCTGCTGGCCGACCTGGCCCGCCACATCGCCGAGGCGCATGCGCAGCAGGATGACGCCGTCTCTGCCGAGGACTTCCTCGAAGAGATTCGCGCCGGCTTCGAAGCCGAGATGGATGGCCCGACCGACGAAGTGAGCGGCACCGTGCAGTAGCTGTCTGCGGTGGCCTGCCGGGCTCGTGCTACAAGGGAGCATCCCAGCACAATTGGAGCCGCGCTTGTCCGCAGACCTTCGCCTTGCCATCGCCGCAGCCGTTTTCGCAGCCGCTTCAGCACTGCAGGGCCAAGGCACACTTCCGCTGCCAACCAATCTGCCCACCCTGTCGGCAAAGCAGCAGGCGCGCATGGATCGCGACCTGCTCGAGATCGACATCCCGCACCTGCAAACGCTCTACGCCGCGCATCGCTACTCGGTAGAGGACGTGACGCGCTGGTACATGGGCCGCATCACCCGTTACAACGGCATCTACCGCGCGGTACAGACGGTGGATGCTGCCGGTGCTCTTGCAACGGCGAAGCAGGAAGACGCGAGCGCGAAGCGTACGGCACACGGCCCGCTCTGGGGTGTGCCCATCATGATCAAGGCGAACACAGCCGTGCAGGGTCTGCCAGACACGGACGGCTGGCAAGGCTTCGCTCTACCCGGACACGAGTTCGTCGCACCGAAGGATGCGACCGTGGTAGCAAGGCTGCGCGCCGCCGGTGCCATCATCCTCGGCATTACCAACATGCCGGACTTCGCTGCGAGTGACACCAATCGCTCCACCGCCTTTGGTCGTACCGGCAACGCCTATGACGTACGCTTCTCGCCAGGCGGCTCGTCGGGCGGCACCGTCACGGCCGTCACCAGCAACGAGGCGATGCTCGGCACGGGTACTGACACGGCAAACTCCATCCGCATGCCCGCTGGCACCAGTTCCGTGGTCGGCGTGCTGCCGACGCGCGGCCTTGTCAGCATTGCCGGCATCGCACCCCTTGACTGGCTGCTGGACAACACCGGACCGATTGCGCGCAACGTTACCGATGCTGCAATCGCGCTGGATGTAATGGCCGGTGGCGATGGGCACAGCCCAGCCAAGCCTGCGGACACGCTGGACTTGCGCACTACCGCGAGCGGTCGCACAGCAGGCTTTGAGCAGGCGCAGCTTGGGCCATATCTGCCCTACCTAAAGAAGGACGCGCTCAAGGGCAAGCGCTTCGGCGTACCCGCCTTCATCCTCAACGGCTCCACTGGCTTTGGCGTTAGCCAGCCCTCCGCGACCACCAACGGCATGCGCCCGGAGACCCGCGCGATGCTCATGCAGGCCATCGCGCAGGTGCGCGCCGCAGGTGCCCAGGTCGTGATCGACGACGCGCTCCTGCCCGACAGCTTCGCGCAGCTCGTCCGCAAGAGCAACACCGCGCCGTACCGGCTTGATGGAACCAACCAGTGGCTCGCAAGCTTCGGTCCGGCACAGTACCGGTCCGCGGCGGAGTACGCGAAGGCCGTAGGCTCACCGCTACCCGCAACGCTCACCGGCATCCCCCACCCGAACGCGCCCGCCTCGCCAGGCAGGCCTCAGCGGCCGCCCGTTCCGCAGAAAGAGCTCGCGCACGATGCCGATGCGGAGAAGAATTACTTTGCGCCGCAACGCGAAGCCCTAGCCGCCTACCTGGAAGCGCTCGACCGCTTTCACCTGGACGGCCTGCTCTACCCCAGCGCGCAGATGCCCCCGCCGGACGAGACGATGCCGCAGAACGGCGAGCTCTCCAGCGGCCCGCACAGCAACACCGGCTGGGTGAACCGCATTGGCGTGCCTGCAGCCGTGGTGCCCGCAGGCTTCTACCCGAGCGGCCTGCCCTTCGGCCTTGAGCTGAGCGCACGACCATGGCGCGATGGCGACCTGCTCGGGTGGGCCTACGCTTACGAGCAAGCGACGCACGCACGCAGACCGCCGGTGTTGGTGGAAGAGGGGCTCCTGCCTAGCCGACCATAATGACACGGCCGCAGAAGAGGGTGCCCCATTCTTCGCGCTCTTTGCGCGAAGGGTGGGGTAGAGCAGCGCCACTGCTTCGTGCCGACAGAAGCAGCGTAGCCACAATCCACCCCACCCTTTCGCGATCAAGCCGCGAAAGTATGGTCACCCGATGCTTAAGTCAGCTTGGCTGTTTCGCGAGTATGCACTTCCACAAGCACGTTGATCAACGTCAGCGCTGCCGGCGTGACGCCGGGAATGCGGCTTGCTTGTCCCACCGTCTGCGGCCGCACGCGTTCCAGCTTCTCCTGCATCTCGCGTGACAAGCCGCTTAGCCCCTTGTACCGGAAGGTGGTCGGGATGTGCCGCTCCTCGGCGCGCTTCAGCTTCGCGATGGATCGCTTCTGCTGGTCGAGGTAGCCGCTGTACTTGATCTCTGTTTCCACCGCGCGCACTTCGTTGCGAACCGATGCTGGCAGCGGGTCGAGAGCGTAGGACGACAGCACCGGGTCAACCGCCAGCTTTGATCGAAGTAGAGGTAGCAGCGTTTCGATGCGCAGCGCCGGACGTTTCAACAGTTGTGAAAACGTCGAACCCTTCACGCTCTCTCCGTCTGAGCCAAGGTCAGGAGAATGTCCAAGTTCGACCGCCATCGAAGTATCGACTCGGGTGCTGTCCAGCAGAGCGCTTAAGGCAGCCATACGCGACTGCCGCTGCTCGTAGTCTGCCCATGCGGCGTCGTCAATCAGGCCGAGCTCCCGGCCGTGGGGCGTAAGCCGGCGGTCTGCGTTGTCGATGCGCAGGTGCAGGCGGAACTCCGCACGTGAAGTGAACATGCGGTAGGGCTCGTTGGTGCCCTTGCTGATGAGATCGTCGATCAGGATGCCGGTATAGCCCTCGCTGCGGTCGAGCGTAAATGCCGGCCTGCCCTGCACCGCGCACGCTGCGTTGATGCCGGCCATGAGGCCTTGGCATGCCGCCTCCTCGTAACCGCTGGTGCCGTTGATCTGCCCCGCGAGAAACAGCCCCGGGATGGACTTGACCTGCAGCGAGCGGTCGAGCTCTGTAGGGTCGATCGCGTCATACTCGATGGCGTAGCCCGGCCGCAACATGACCGTGTTCTCAAGGCCCGGGATGGAGTGCACCATCGCGAGCTGCACTTCCTCCGGCAGGCTGGTGCTCATGCCATTGATGTAGACCTCGTCCGTGTCGAGGCCTTCCGGTTCCAGGAAGAACTGGTGCTGCTCCTTGTCCGGGAAGCGCACGATCTTGTCTTCAATCGATGGACAATAGCGCGGCCCAATGGCCTCAATCGCACCGGAGTACATGGGCGACCGATGCACGTTGTCGCGGATGAGCTGCAGCGTTTCGGGAGTCGTATGCGCCACGTGGCAGCTGATCTGCGGTAACGCAGGCACCTGCTTCGAGCGGAACGAGAAAGGCGTCGGGTCGGCGTCACCGGGCTGCTCCGCGAAGCGGCTCCAGTCGATGGTGCGACCGTCGAGCCGGGGAGGTGTGCCTGTCTTCAGCCGGCACTCGCGCAAACCAAGCCGCTTGAGCGACTCCCCCAGCATGATGCTGGCGGGCTCGCCGCGGCGGCCGGCGGTCCATTGCTTTTCCCCGCAGTGGATCAGACCATTCAAGAAGGTGCCCGTCGTGATGACGACAGCCTTCGCGCGCAACTCAGACCCATCCCGCAGCTTCAATCCAACGCAGCGTCGACCCGCTGACTCGCTGCTCTCCAGCAGCACATCGACGACCTCAGTCTCAAGCAGCGTAAGGTTCGGCACACTCTCAAGCAGCGCGCGCATCTTTACGCGGTAAAGCGCCTTGTCGCACTGCGCACGGGGTGACCACACCGCAGGGCCGCGCGAAGTATTCAGGAGGCGAAACTGGATGCCGCAAGCGTCTGCCACCTCACCCATGATACCGCCCAGCGCGTCGACCTCGCGGACGAGATGGCCCTTGGCGATGCCGCCAATGGCGGGATTGCAGCTCATCTGCGCAATCAGGTCGAGCCTCAGCGTGCACATGGCGGTGCGCAGGCCCATACGGGCTGCGGCAGCAGCAGCCTCGCAGCCGGCGTGCCCGCCACCGACAACCAGGACGTCGAACTGTGCGCTGCCATCCACGATTCCATTCTACGAAAGGAGGGGTGCCCCATGCTTTCGCGGCACGATCACCAAGGCTCGATCTTCTCGGCTAAGACTTCGTCGCCGAGATCATGCAGTATGTCATCGGACCGAGCGGCGCGCTGACCATCGGCAAGAGCAGCGGGGCGAGCACGTTGTTCCAGCGGGCGCGAGTCATCTTGCGGTCGCCGAAGACGACATCGGTCAGCAAAAACTTGAGGGTCACCCAAGGGATGTGCGCGACGGAAGGCGCAACGCGCATCTGCAGGTTCTCTACGCGAATGTCATTAAAGCCGAGCTGCGTGAGGCGTGCGGTAAAGCTGTCCAGCTCTCCAAGATTTTCGATGACCCAGCACTCGCATAGCTTGCGGTAGATGCGCCGTTGCATCCTGGTAGCGAAGCGCCCTGTCGCGAGAAAGCCGTCGGCCATGACCAGGCGGCCGCCGGGCCGCAGCAGGCGGTGCGCCTCGGTAAGCAGCCGGCCCTTGTCAGTGCCGTGCGCGTGGCAGCTACTCTCAAGCGCGTAGACGCCATCGTGGGTGGCGCTCACCAGCGGCGTGCTCTCGTAGTCGCCCTGCAGCACCTCGATTCGGTCGGCTGCACCGGCAAGGAGATTGCGCTCGCGTGCCTGCTCCACCTGCCACGGCACGCGCGTCACGCCGGTGAGCTTTGCTGCCGGCAGACGCCGCGCAAAGCTGCGCAGCGTCGCTCCCAGACCGCAGCCCAGATCCAGCAGTGTCGCCGCTTGTTCTTGCGGAATCTGCAGCCGGTCGAGCACCACGGCATTCATCACCTCAAGCATGCTCTCGCGCGCAAAGGGGTTTGCACCCAGGCGGAAGTAGCCGAAATGCATGTTGAACTCGCTGCTCCACGCGGCGTAGTCCGGGCCGGCCTCGCTGTAGTACTGCTCCAGGCCGATCGTCGCGCTCTCTTGAGCCGTCGTAACCGGTGTGGCATCTGCCTGCGGCATGGTGTTCGCGTGTGTCGTCATGCGGCTGCTCCTTTCACCTTCTTGCTCGTGGGCAGCCAGCGTGTTACGCCGGTGCCAAGCTGGATGAGATTACGCAGGGTGCCGGGCGGCAGCGTCTTTACCTGCTCGTACCAGCCATGTACCTCGTTCAGAAAACCTTGCAGCGCCGTAATGCGCTCGGTGACCTCAGTTTGTTGCGGTCGCTCCTTGCGTGCTTCGGCGGCGAGCCGGTCAAGCACCGCGATGGTCGGCACAATCTCGCGGTCGATGCGCTGCTCGATGACCGTTAGAAAGAGCGACCACACATCCTTGGTGGTGTGAAAGTAGTCGCGGCGATCGCCCATCTGGTGCGAGCTCTGCGCCAGGTTCCAGTTCTGCAGCTCGCGCAGGCTCGTGCTCACGTTCGAGCGCGCAATGGAAAGCGTGTCTGCAATTTCCTCCGCGGTGAGCGGATCGGCGGAAAGATAGAGCAGCGCATGCACCTGCGCCACCGTACGATTGACGCCCCAGCGGCTGCCCATCTCGCCCCAGTGCAGGATGAAGTCATTCATGGAAGGTGTGAGCGTCATACGGTCTCTCCAAACTGTTATTTCAGTATATACAGAAATAAGAGATGACGAACAGCTCGGACGAGTTGCCGCAAGCAGAATGCCGTGACTTTTCATCGGCACACAAGCTGCCCTGTTGCATCGTCGCGCGTCATAATCGACCGTTACAGATTCCATCTCAGGAGAAAACGATGCGTTGCTTGTCAATGTTGGCGGCTGGTTTACTGTTGGTGGCAGTTGGTGCAAAGGCGCAACGCATTCCCTCGAATGCCACGGGAAAGTGTGGTGACGGCACATACACTTCCGCTGGGCAGAAGGAGGGCGCGTGCAGCGGCCACGGCGGCCTGAAGATTTGGTATCCGAGCGCGACCAATCTGACCAACGGCGTGGACCCGATACAAGAGACTCCGGCGGGCAGCACCAGCGACTCGCTGCCAGCAGGCAAGCTGCCCAACAATGCCACGGGCAAGTGCAAGGACGGCACCTACACCAAGGCCGGCAAGCAGCAGGGCGCATGCAGCGGCCACGGCGGCCTGGTGATCTGGTACCCGAGTGCGACAAATCTGACGAACGGCGTTACGCCCCAGTAGCATTTGCTGTTTCGCGACAACGAGGGCCTCTCGTGAGAGAGGCCTCGTTGTACATGAGGTGTTTGCGGGGGAAGAATCTGCGGAGTCCTCGCCTGAGAAGAGGCTCGGCTTTTAGTCGCCAGACACTCGCACAAAGTGTCACATCGGGCCGTCCGTGCCGCATACATGCTCCTTACTCTCCGAAGTAAGCCCGGTACGCCGGCGACGGAGGAGCTATGAAGACGATGCGGCTTGCATGGATGTTGATGGTGGCACTGCTGGTAACGGCCTGCTGCTGCGCGGAAGTAAACGGGCGTGAGGTGGCCTACGCCGGCGGCACGAGCACGATCGCCGTGGACTCGATCGGCACGCTGGACATGCAGCGCCCGGATGCGCTGGTCTTCCGCTCGCAGGCTGCCGCGACCGACATCGTGATTCCGTACAGCGCCATCACAAGCGTGGCGTACCGTCGCCAGCTTGCCCGCCATCTCGGCGTCGTTGCCGGAACGGTCGTGTCGCTCATCCGCAAGCGTGAGCGGAAGCACTTCTTCGACATCGCCTACACGGATGCGCAGGGCACGAAGCAGACCGCCAGCTTTGAGGTATCAAAGGAGCAGCCGCAGGTGCTCGCGGCCGTGCTGCGGGCGCGCGCGCCGCAGGCGTGTGGGACGGGCTGCAAAGCAGATGATCCCGGCATCTTTGGCTGAGCGCGAGGATATCTCGTTGCTGCGCACAACCCGAAATCTAAGGAAGCCTGTACTCGGAGGGGCACGGCTACGGTAAACGGTGATGGCAAGCGCTTGCGTAAGGGCGTCGGCAGTTCCTCAGCACCTTTCGCTTGCAGCCGTCTGGCAGTCGGGAAAGGATGCTGGATGCATCTGCGCAATATGTACCTGAGAGTATATTTAGCTCGTGGCCTGGGATCTTGAACTGACCGAAGAGTGTGTGGCTTGGTGGGATTCCCTCACCGAATCTGAGCAGGAATCGGTTGCGTTCGGAGTCGAGCTGTTGGTGGAGTTCGGCCCAGCGCTGTCGCGGCCGCATGCAGACACGCTGAAAGGCTCCCGCTTCGCCAACATGAAGGAATTGCGCGTGCAGCATGAAGGCAAGCCATACCGCGTGTTGTACGCCTTCGACCCGCGCCGCGTTGGCATCGTGCTTCTGGGTGGCGACAAGACGGGCGATGCTCGCTGGTACGACAAGATGATTCCCGTGGCGGACTTGCTCTATGCCGCACACCTGAAACGGCTGCAGTGAAACGACGCCCGCAAGGGCAAGGAGCAGAGCTACTCATGAAGAAGTGGACAGAAGTTCGCAGCAAGATGTCTCCGGAGAGCCGGGCGCGCGTCGATGCGCGTGTGCGTGAGGCGATTACGGCCATGCCGCTCGGCAAGCTACGGCGCGCCCGGAATCTTACGCAGGTTGCGATCGCTGAGAAGCTGCAGGTCGACCAGGGCGCTGTTTCCAAGATTGAGCGCAGAGCCGATATGTACGTCGGCACTCTGCGCGAGTACATCGAGGCGGCCGGCGGCCAGCTTGAGCTCCGCGCAGTGTTCCCGGATGGTGATGTCCAGGTCCGGCTCGCTGACGGCCCGGAGTAAGTGACCGTGCGTTCTTCATTGGTTAACGCCGCGCCTCTCCGAATACCTCTCCTGAGTGCATGCCTTCAAGTGCATGCACTCAGGTCGTGTTCCCCTACGCCTTGCCTGCCAGCGTGCGCAGCACATACTGCAGAATGCCGCCGTGCTGGTAGTAGAGGATCTCCTGCGGGGTGTCGATGCGTACCGTTGCAGGAATTGAGATGACCTCGCCGTCGGCCGCGGTCGCTTCCACTGTGATCTGTTTGCCATTGGCAAACCGGCTCTCGAGCATGGCGGCCAGGCCGGGCACGCTATAGGTTTCTTCACCCGTGAGGCCGTAGGACTTCACGTCTTCGCCGGTCTGGAACTGCAGCGGCAAGATGCCCATGCCGACCAGGTTGGAGCGGTGAATGCGCTCGTAGCTTTCCGCCAGCACAAAGCGGATGCCGAGCAGGCGCGGGCCCTTGGCCGCCCAGTCGCGCGACGAGCCGGAGCCGTACTCCTTGCCGGCAAGGATGGCGAGCGGCGTGCCGCGCTTGGCGTACTCCACCGACGCGTCATAGATGCTCATCCCCGTGCCCTCGGGTAGAAGGCGCGTGACGCCGCCCTCGGTGCCCGGCGCGAGCTTGTTCTTGAGCCGCACGTTGGCAAAGGTGCCGCGCACCATCACCTCGTGGTTGCCGCGGCGCGAGCCGTAGCTGTTGAAGTCGGTCGCCTTCACGCCGTGCTCGCTCAGGTAGCGGCCTGCGGGGCCGTTGATCTTGATGGAGCCGGCGGGCGAGATGTGGTCGGTCGTGACGGAGTCGCCAAGCACGGCGAGCACGCATGCGTTCGCAATGTCCTCAACGGGCGCAGGCGTCGCGGGCATGCCGTCGAAGTACGGCGCCTTGCGGATGTAGGTGGAGTCGGGCTCCCAGCCGTAGGTGTCGCCCAGCGGGAACTTGAGATTGCGCCAGTTGGTGTCGCCGTCCGAAACGGTGGCGTACTGTTTGCGGAACATGTCCGCATCGATGGAGCTGCTGACCGCCTCGTTCACCTCCTGCTGGCTCGGCCAGATGTCGCGCAGAAAGACCGGGCCGCCGTCTTTGCCGACGCCGATCGCTTCAGCATCGAAATCGAAGTCGATGCGGCCGGCAAGCGCGTAGGCGACCACGAGCGGCGGGCTCATCAGGTAGTTGGCACGCACGTCGGAGTTGATGCGCCCCTCGAAGTTACGATTGCCGCTGAGCACGGAAACGGCCACCAGGCCGTTCTCTTCGATACTCTTCGAAACGTCAGTGGGCAGCGCGCCGCTGTTGCCGATGCATGTGGTGCAGCCGTAGCCGACGGTGTGAAAACGCAGCTTGTCTAGGTAGGGCGAGAGACCCGCCTTGTCGTAATAGTCGCTCACCACGCGCGAGCCCGGCGCGAGCGACGTCTTCACCCACGGCGGCGTCCGCAGGCCCTTGTCGACGGCTTTCTTGGCAAGCAGGCCGGCGGCCATCATAACAAAGGGGTTCGAGGTGTTGGTGCACGACGTGATGGCCGCGATCACGATGCTGCCGTGGTGCAGGTAGGGGTCCACGTCCACACCGAAGCGCGCCTGGACGCTGGGGATCGGCTCCATGCCGGTGGCAAGGTGGCCGTCCTTGCCCGGCTCGGGCATGGCGACGTTCGATTCAACCGAACCGTCCACCGACGAGTGGCCGCCCTCGCCCTGCCAGCGCGTGATCTGGCGGTCGCCCTTTAGGTTGCTGTTCGCGCCGTAGAGGCTGGGCAGCGCCTTGTTGAACGACTCGGTCGCGGCGGAAAGCGCGATGCGGTCCTGCGGGCGCTTGGGACCGGCGATGCTTGGCTCCACCGTGCTCAGGTCGAGTTCGAGCGTGCTGGTGTACTCCGCGTCCGTGCTGTCGGCGGTGTAGAACATGCCCTGTGCGCGGTAGTAGTCCTCGGCCAACTGAATCTGCGCCTCGCTGCGGCCGGTCAGGCGCAGATAGTTCAGCGTCTCCGCATCCACGGGGAAGATGCCGCAGGTCGCGCCGTACTCGGGTGCCA
>CAXTJS010000008.1:0-1915 GCA_964244605.1 uncultured Terriglobus sp.
TTCAATAAAGAACGACTCGCGACCACCCAGCCGCTGCTCCCTCTTGTAAACAGCTACCGCTTGCTCCGCCATGAAGAAGTGAAGATTTGGCGTAAGCAACGCCGGGAAACTTTGCATGGTAGTGAAATCTCGGGCAGCAGGGCCGTAAGAGTAGTTTGTGTCTTGTTCCTTGCAGATTTAACGGGCATCATGCCTATGCAGCAGCATGAATCCGCCCACCACAGAACGCGCCTCGCCACCGTCGCAGGACGGCGACATCACCGCCATGTTGCACGACTGGAGCCGGGGCCGGCGCACGGGCGAAGAGGAACTGTTTGCGCTCGTCTATCCGCATCTGCGATCAATCGCGGGGGCCGTATTCGCAGGGAGCGTCCGGACCACCTGCTTCAGCCGACCAGCGTGGTCAATGAGCTCTTTCTTCGGCTCATCACGCAGCGTCGCCTGCAGTTTGAAGACCGGCAGCACTTTTATAGCTTTGCGGCTCGCGTGATGCGCCGTGTGCTTGTGGACCATGCCCGCTCAGAACACCGTCAGAAGCGGGACGGCGGCACACCCGTGGAACTTACAGAAAGCACGCTGTGGGTCGAAGTAAGCGCGGAAGAGGCGCTGGACCTGGACAATGCATTAAACGCGCTGGACGCGCTGGACCCGCGCAAGTGCCGCATGGTGGAAATGCGCTTTCTGCTGGGTTTCACCGCGGAGGAAACGGCGCAGCTGATGCAGCTCTCAAAGGCGAGCGTGGATCGTGACCTGCGCTTTGTGCGCGGGTGGCTTCAGCATCGGTTGCATCCGGCCAAGGCATGACACACCGCGAGCACAGATCACGCCTTCCCTATAGAGGACATGCATGCAAGACGAGGCCCCATCCGCTCTGGCAAGTGCTACGGAAACACAGGACGCTGCCGCTTGGGACTCCGCAAACTGGACGCGCCTGCAGGAGATGTTTCACCTGGCCGAGACCGCGCCTCCGGGTGAGCGGACACGTATTCTTACTGAGGCCAGCTGCGACCCCGCGCTGATCGACCGCGTGCTGCATCTGCTCTCCGCCGCTGAGGCCACATCAGAAATGGTGGCAACCCGCACGGATGTACCGCTTGCCGGCCGCATCGGCCCGTATGCCCTGTTGCGGCATCTCGGTACAGGCGGCCTTGGCTCGGTATATCTGGCGGAGCGGGTGATGGGCGGCGCGATCAGCCAATGCGCCGTGAAGGTCTTGAGCATGCACGCGGCAGGGCCGGCGTTTGAGGCCCGCTTCCAACGGGAACAGCAGATCCTGTACGGCTTGAACCATCCCCACATCACCCGCATGCTCGATGCAGGCGTGAGCGAAACAGCGCAGCCCTACCTGGCCATGGAGTACGTGAACGGCGTGGACATCGTGCGGTTCTGCGACGAGCACAGCCTGAGCGTGCGCGAGCGGCTTCGCTTGTTTCTACAGGTGTGCCAAGCCGTGGCCTATGCGCACCGCAGTCTCGTGGTGCACCTGGATCTGAAGCCTTCCAACGTGCTCGTGACGGCAGACGGGAAGGTGAAGCTGCTGGATTTCGGCACCTCCAAGCTGATTGTGGATGACGGTGCGCACACCACCACCGTATTGGCCACGCCGGCCTACGCCAGCCCCGAACAGATGCGTCACGAGCCGGTGACGACCGCGTGCGATGTGTATGCGCTGGGTGCCATGCTGTTTGAGCTGCTCGCCGGCAAACGGCCGTACCAGGAGAGCTCCGTCGCCGCCCTGCTGGACCACGCCTTGCGCGAGCAGGAGCCGTCGCTCGTAAGCTCCGCAGTCGCGCCGGACGCGGCGGAACACCGCGGCACCACATCTGCAAAGTTGCAGGCCACCCTGCGCGGCGAGCTTAGCCTGATCGTCGCGCGCTGTCTGCGCAGCAAGGCACAGGATCGCTACGCCTCTGTG
>CAXTJS010000008.1:1925-16186 GCA_964244605.1 uncultured Terriglobus sp.
TTCTCGGAAGACCTGGAGCGCTACCTGGCAGGCCACCCCGTGCTGGCGCGCCGGCAGACGCGCCTATACCTTACCGCGAAATTCTTGCGGCGGCACGGCAGGGTGGTGGCAGCCACATTGGCGGCCATGATGCTGCTGCTTGCAGCCTTCGGCTTCGCGTTTGAGCGGCAGCAAGCAGCCCTGCGCGAAGGCGAGCGAGCCGAGCGCATGCAGAGCTTTCTTTATACGGTGCTACGGCTCGCCAATACCAACTACACCGGCCGCCCAACCACCACGATTGCGGATTTCCTGCAACTCGGCGTGCAGGCGCTGCCACGGTTCATCCACAACCCTGTCGATCAGCGCTACGCGCAGTTAAGCCTGGGCGAGTCGATGTTCGACAACTCCGACTATGAGCATGCGCTGCCGGTGCTACTCGCCGTACGCCATGAGGCGCACAAGGCAGCGGACGTCCCTGCCGAGGCAGAGGCGATGGGGTTTGCGGGCATGACGCTCTCAGAGCTGGGCCGCTACGATCAGGCTTCGCAACTGCTGGACAAGGCGATGGACCTGCAGCACCACAAAGGGATTACACCGAGCCAGCGACTGTGGATCGTGGGATTTTATGTGAGCAACCGTTTCAATAACGGTTTGCGGTCGGCTGCCGACGCTGCACTCCTGAAGCAGACTATCGACGCAGGCAGCGGCGCCGACATTCCCGACCGTGAACTGGGTTGGTCTCACGGCAACCTGGCAACGCTGTACTCGCGGGAAAACCAGCTGGACGCGGCAAGAACTGAAGCCGTTGCCGCGCTTACCGTGCTGCAGCGCCAGCCTTACACCGAGTGCGATCAGTCTTTCGTTACAACGCTGCTGGGCGATCTGGATCTGTACCACGACGACTATGCCTCAGCACTCAAACACTACCAGGAGGGCTATTCGCGCATTCTGAGTTGCAAGGGCCCCGAGGACCTGGGGACCCTGGAACTGCAGATCCCTGTGGCACGGGTGCTGGTGCTGCAACATCGTGGCGCGGAGGCCGCGGCTCTGCTGGAGCCCGCCATCCCGACCTGGCACAAATTGCTGCCCGGCAACCCTGAGGTCGGTTACCTGCTCACGACCTTATCCCAGGCACACTTGCAGACAGGCGACAGCGCACAGGCGGCCGCGCTGGCCCGGCAGGCTCTGGCGGCACTGTCCGGCAAGATCGTAGCGAAGAGCGCGGGCATGGGGCAGGCTTACGCCGTTTCCGCGCAGGCGCTGCAAGCGGTGGGCAACACGCACGATGCCTTAGAAGCGGCGCAGAAAGCAGACGCTATCTTCCGGTCGCTACCTACTGTGTCGCCGACCAGCCGACAGATCATGGCAGCCAACACGGCCGGACTTGCGCAGTGGCGGCAGCCCGCCACACGGTAAACCGGCGACCCTCGATAGCTTCAGAACGGCACGTCTTGCAAAGCGCATTCGTCGCTTGGAAGATAGCCGTGCAAAAGACATGTGACGCAGTTTCATAGCTTCTATCGCCTATGGGTGCAGGAGTCCTCCCATGCGCTCGATGTCTGTAAAACGAGCCTTTGCCTCGGCATTGGCCTGCCTGACGCTGTTGAGTGGTGTGTGCGCCGTTGCACAAACCAAGCCTTCCCCCGCCTCCGGCGATACCCGCCTGCAATCGGCCCTCGCGAAGCTGCCGCTTCGCTTTGAGCCGAACCGCGGCCAGACGGACGCACAGGTGCAGTTTCTGGCGCGTACGCCCGAAGCCACCGTCTACCTGAGCGGCGCGGACGCCGTTCTGCAAACCGTGGACATGAAGAAAGACGCGCATGGCCGCGTGTCCATCGCGGGCACGGAAGCCGTTCGCATGCACCTGGCCGGTGCCGCAGCTGCACCTGCTGCCTCTACGCAGGGTCCGCTCAGCGGCACCACAAATTATTTCGGCGGCAACGACCGTGCTAAGTGGCACACGGACCTGCCCGGTTACGGCGGCGTGCAGCTTGCCGCGGTGTACCCCGGCATCGACCTGAAGTACTACGGCAGCGGCAGCACACTTGAGTACGACTTCATCGTGGCTGCCAATGCTGACCCGCAGCAGATCGCCCTGGACTTCCAGGGCACGGCGGCACGCGTTGCCAGCAATGGTGACCTGCTGTTGCCGCAGCCCAGCGGCAAGACGCTGCGCTTTGCCAAGCCGGTTGCGTACCAGCAGATCGGCGGTAAGCATGTCGCCGTCGCGGCAGACTTCCAAGTGGCAGCAGACCACAGCGTCCGCTTTCGTCTCGGCACCTATGACCACAGCCACCAGCTTGTGATCGATCCGACACTCGTCTTTTTGGGCACGCTGGGCACAGGCACCTATCCCGCACACACGAACCTGAGCCAGATCACGGTGGACAGCGCCGGCGAGATGTTCTTCATCGGCACCACGAACGATGCCAACTTTCCCGTGACCACGGGCGCGTACCAGAAGGTTTGCGGCCCGACCAAGGGCAACAGCGGGCAGGTGACTTACTACGGCGGCTATTGCCCCAGCGGCGGTGGCGGCGAGCAGGCGGCGTTTATTGCCAAGCTAAGCGCCGACGGCACCAAGCTGGTGTACGCGACCTACCTGTCCGGCCAGTCGGGCACGGAGCAGGGTACGTCCATCACGGTCGATGCCGCGGGTGTGGCGTATCTGCTGGGCACCACGGGATCCGATGACTTCCCCGTCACGGCGGATGCGTTCCAAAAGAAGTGCAGCGCTCGTTACGGCGTCTTTGGCGGCCCAAACATCGTGCCCTGCGATGGCAACTACAACGGTGGTGGCACGGAATACACCATCCAGAACCAGAACGCCTTCTTCGCCAAGTTGAGCGCAGATGGCAGTTCGCTGCTCTACTCCAGCTTTCTGGCGGGTACTCTACCGGTGTACCCGAACACCATCGCGCTTGACGCTACTGGCAACATCTATCTGTCCGGCCAAGTCGCCGTGCTGGATGCTGCCACTCTCGCGCCCTGCGCTGACGGCTACCAGCCCCGTTGCCAGCCGGACATTCAGTTCGACGGCATCACCAGCAGCGGGTATCAAACAATCTCTACCGCGCAACGCTACGATGGTAGTTCGCAGACAAATGCCAATGCCGGCGCCTTCTTAAGCAAGTTCAGCAACGATGGGCGCACGCTGCTCTACGGCACCTTCTTCTACGACTCGGTCAACGGAGTCGACCTGAGTCCGACAACGATGGCAGTAGGCGCAAACGGCATTGCGTTCCTGGGCGGCTACACCTCATCTTCCAACTTTCCCACGACTGCGGGTGCGATCAAAGCAGCCTGCACACAGAAGCAGAGCGGATACAACGGCGTCTCTTGCAACACGGACGACGGCTACTTGGCCGCAATCGACACGACCAAAGCAGGTGCAGCGTCGCTGGTCTACTCGACACGCATCGGTGGAAGCTCGATAGCGCAAGGGAACAACTCTCCGCAGCAGTACATCTACGGCCTAACAGCAGACAGCAGCAACAATGCGTATGTCACGGGCTACACCACCGATAGCACCTTTCCGGTCGGCACCGGTGGCTTCCAGACCAGCTGCCCCAACAACACCGGCAACACTGCCACCACTGATCCGAACTACATCGACCGGTGCGATTCGGCGTTCCTCCTCAAAGTGAACCCCACAGGCACAAAGCTGCTGGCGGGTACCTTCCTCGGCGGACCTACTTTGCGCTCGGCAGAGTCTGCCGGTTACAACGTTCGGCTTGACAGCAAAGGCCGTGTCTACCTGTACGGTCGCTCCAACGATGGTGGCGGCGACTTCCCGCAGGTGAATCCGCTGCAGCCCTACAAGGGCGGCAACCAGCTGTTTGTCTCAACCTTCACGGCTGACCTGAGCAAGCTGCTGTTCAGCACACGATTCGGCAACCCGTCGTATCCCGACCACAGCGTTACCGTGGCTGGCGGCATGGCGCTTGACGCGAACGATGCCATCTACTTCGCTGGCAGCACCACCGATGCGACCTTCGGCACCACGACCGGCACGTATACAACGCCAGGGCCGACCGGCGATGCGCATGCCTTCTTCGCGAAGCTCAGCAAGGTGCTGCAGCCGGATTCCACCGCACTTACTCTTGCGCCCGCGACCGTGGCGACGGGTAACACCGTCACCTACAAGGCCGTGGTCACCGGCACCTACCAGAACACACCCGCGCCCACCGGCACCATCACCTTCACTGCCACCAACACCACGCCGGCCGCCGTGCTCGGTACCGCGATGCTGGACGGCACCGGCACCGCAACACTCACCACCACCGCACCCGCGGCAGGCACCTACACCGTGGTGGCCAGCTACGGCGCAGACACGGTTTACGACGTGAGCACCTCTGCCTCAGCCACGCTGACCGTAAAGGACGCGGTCGCCACCACGACCACCCTCACCGCAACACCCACCGCCGCAAAGGTCGGCGGCAACGTGACGCTGAACGCCACGGTTGCCGGCGCCAACGGCACACCCACCGGCACCATTACCTTCATGGATGGCAGCACCATTCTCTCCACCGTGAACCTGGCCAGCGGTGCGGCGAGCTACTCCACCAGCACGCTCAGCGTCGCCAGCCACAACATCACTGCCGTCTACAGCGGTGATGCGACCTTTGCCAAGAGCACCTCCGCCGTGCAGACCGTGACCGTTACGGCCTACACCGTCACCGCCTCGCTCACCGCGTCGCCTTCGGTAAGTCCCACGGGCGGCACCGTGACCCTTAACGCGACGCTCTCCGGCGCAACCGGAACGGCCGCGCCTACCGGCAAAATCACCTTCTACAACGGCACCGCCATGCTCGGCAGCGCAACGCTGGCCAACAACGCAGCCAGCCTTTCCGTCACCACGCTTCCGGCCGGTACCGACAGCCTGACCGCCGTCTACAGCGGCGATGCTAACTACGCCGCTGCTACTTCCGGAGCGCAAGTAGTCGTCGTGCGCCCGCCGGCAGCCACCACCATCACGCTTGCCAGCTCGGCGGCCAGCACCTCTGTCGGCCTGCCGGTTACCTTCACCGCAACGCTGTCGTCCACCGCCACCAGCGGCATGGCGACGGGCACCGTCACCTTTAATGACGGCACCACCAGCCTTGGTACCGGCACCATCTCCGCAACTGGCACCGCTACCTTCACCACCAGCGCACTCGCTGCCGGCACGCACAGCATCACGGCGGTCTATAGCGGTGATGCGCTCTACCTCGGCTCCACCTCTGCTGCACTGACTGAGACGGAGGCGGCGCCCACTGTGGCGCTCACCGCTTCGGTAAGTTCACTCACCATAACTCGCGGTAACAGTGGCACCGTTACCCTCACCGCCACGCCCATGGGCGCCTACTCCGGGACGCTCACCTTCAGCTGCGGCAACCTGCCTGCTCACACGGCATGCCTATTCGCACCGGCCACGCTCACCTTTACCCAGGGAACCACGCCGCAAACTTCCACCCTTACCGTCACCACGAAAGATGGCACCACTGCCATGCTTCACCGTGACGGCGGCTTTACGGCACGGGGCATCGTCGCCGCGGTGCTCTTCCTTCCCATCGGCCTGCTTGGTGTGGCTGCACGCCGCCGCAACAAGTCTGCCATCGCAAATGCCGGACTCTGGATGCTGCTGCTTGCCGCCTCGTTGGGTGTCGCGGGCATGAGCGGTTGCGGTGGCAGCACCACCACAACCGCATCCGGCAGCTACACGGTGCCGGTCATCGCAACCGTGAATGGCACCACATCACAGGTGTCACTCGCGATTACTGTGCAGTAATCACCATGTAAATACAGAGAAGCCGGCCCGCGAGGGTCGGCTTTTCTGTTGATCGACAACAAAAGAGCGAGGCCTCGCTCTTTGCACAAGTACCCGATGTTAGAAATCCAGTCGTAAAGCGAGCTGCCCCGTGCGATTGCCGGCGTTCTCCGCAGTCTGGGTCGATGTGATCTGGCCGAATGAATCCGGCGCGGAAACGTCGAGCGCAGGAGGCGCGAAGTTCGGATGGTTTGGCAGGTTCGTGAAGGTCGCCTCAAAGCGCAAGCGAAGCGATTCGCGAAGTGGAAAGGTCTTTGCAAGTCCACCGGCCACGGCAGTCGTCCCCGGGCCAACCAGGCTGCCGACCGAGCAATTACCGATGCGCCCAGCCGCCGGGATTGAGTTATATGCCGCTACGTTGAAGTAGTTATCGAGGGAACGGCTTGCGGGGACCGGGTTGCCGATGCAGTCGGGCCGAAGCGCCGCTCCGCGAAAGACCAGGTTCAGATTTGCCTGATCGTAGCTTGGGCTTGTGATCGGTGTGAGATAGGGTCCCGTCTGCCAGAGCGAGACGGTACTCACCTCCCAGCCACCAAGCACGTTGTTGACCAGGGCATTGCTGTTCGCGAGAAAGCGACGCCCCTTGCCTACCGGCAGCTGATAGATCGCAGAGGCCACGATGCGATGACGACGAGTCCCAACCACGTTGCCGCGGTTCGCACGCAAATTGAAGCGATCCGCAACCGGGATGCCGTAGTTCACCTCCGGTGCAAAGATGGTGGGATTGTCACCCGCGGCGTTACTTAGATTTTTGGCATAGGTGTGGCTGAACTGGAAGAGCAAGCCTCGGTTCGTCTGCTGGTTGAACTCCGTTTCAAGCGCCTGGTAGTTCGCGTTGCCGGCGTTTTCGCTGGAGAGGATGCGGCCCCAGTTTGGGTATGGCCGCTTTGCGTAATCATTCGGCGTAGTGCTTGCGCGCTGCTGATTCAGGTCGACCGTTTGTCCAAGCCGGTAAGAGTTCATGCCGACGTAACTTACCTGCAGGTTTAAGGTGTTGGTCAGACTGCGCTCCACAGTAAGGTTCCACTGTGCCGCCTGCGGATCACGAAAGTGCAGGTTCGTGTTCTGGTAGAAGTCGCCGGTACCAGCAACCTGTGACGGCGTCAGCGCTGCCTTCGCATTCGGAAAAGTGAACGCTGCCTGACCGTTCGACTGCAGGTTCGCTGTTGTCTGCACCACACCCACGTTGATGTTGGTGGTGTTGAAGGAGAGCTGGCCCAGGCTGGTCATGGTGAAGATGCCAAAGCCCGCGCGGACGACCGTCCGGTTGTTCGCAAAGGGCCGATACGCTATCCCGAGGCGCGGCTGGTAGTTGCCCTTGTAGAAAGTACGCAGACCGCCGCCCACGCCAAGATCGCCAGCATTCTCAAGCGGCGCGCACGGCAAACCCGGGTTCACTCCTGGGCAGGCGTTGATCGTGTTCAGCATGTCCTGCCGCGCTGTTCCAGTCTTCGTAAGGATGAAGCCGCCATTGCGTGGATCGAAGGCACCGAGGTTGTTGTTTGCACTGATAAATGGCGGAAGAGCCTGCCAGCGCAAGCCTGCACTTAGGGTGAGATAGCGGTTCATGTGCCACTCGTCCTGTGCATACACGCCCGTCTGGTAGGCGTGTAGATCGGTGTCCGGTCCGGAGCGCGCGACGTAACTCTTCGACGGCAGGCCGAGCAAGAGGTCCGCAAAGGCATTGCCGCTGGATGTTGCGGCGTTAAAGGTAAACGCACCAAAATCATCCGAGCCGCCGAAACTCTCCAGATCGGTATAGCGCACGCGGCGGAAGTCCACACCAAACTTCATGGTGTGATTTCCTTTGACCCATGACAAGTTATCGGTAAACTGCAGCGTCTGTGAGCGTGTTGTGCCGGTCTTGTCGCGTCCGATGGGCGTAAAGCTGGTGCTATCACTAAAGTCAAAGGTTGGGAACGCATTCACGTTGGGCACGTCACCTAAGTCGAGTCCTTGCAGGCCCAAGTTCTGCACGGCAGACGCACCTGAGATAGGGAAAGCCACGCCAGCGGTGTAGTAAGTGACACCGACACGGGCCTCATTCAGCAGGTGTGATGTTAGCGCGTAATTATGCGAGAGCACCAGGTTCCGGTTTGTCTCGCGGTGCGTTTCGGTCGGCAACAGGTTGTTGGTGAAGGTGGAGTCTACATTCTTCCAGCTCCAGCGCCCATACAGTTGTTGCTTGTCGGAGAGGGTTCGATCGACGCGAACGTCGTACCCATTGATGTTGGCGGGTGTAGGCGCAAGCACCCGGTAGTTCCCTGTTGTGTCGCCTGTCTGATAGTTCGGAAGCGGTATATAGCGACTGAGCAACGACTGTGACACAGCGCTCAGACGCATTGAGGAGATGGTGTTACCCGCAAACGGCTGGCCGGTCGTAGGATCGACTGCAGGCGACCCTGGAACGTCGTTAAGGTTCCCCGCCCGCATACTCGCGGTCGGTACATTCAGAATGAGAGGCGTGGTAAAGCGCCGGCGATTACCTTCATAGTCGCCGAAGAAGAAAGTTCTGTTGCCGCCGGTGATCGCGGGAAGGACGTGCAGTGGTCCGCTAAAACTGCCACCAAACGTGTTGTAAGCCTTGTGCGGCTTTGTATCGAAGCTCCACACATGTGCATCGAGCGCGCTGTTCTGTAAATATTCAAATGCGCTGCCATGGAAGTTATTTGTGCCGCTCTTGGTGATGATCGTGACATCCGCAAGTTGTGAAAACTCAGCGTTGTTGTTGTTCTGCGTCACCTTGAATTCGCTGATGAGTTCAGACGACGGGTTCATGTTGGCGAGAGCGCCATTTTGACGGATGTTCACCGTGGACGTGCCGTCCACCGAGTACTGAATCTGGGCTGAGGTACCACCGCCAATTGAGACATTGCCACCGCTGTCCTGCTGAACACCGGGCACAGTGACAAGCGCAGCCAGCGGACTATCATTGCCGCCACGATAATTCACGGGCAGCTGCGTCACTTGCGCGAACACCTTTGTATCGCCGAGCGTACCGTTCTCTGTATTTACATTGGTGGAGTCGGCCTGCACCGATACCGTCTGCTGCGTATCACTGATGGGCAGCTTCACATCGGCACGAAGCTGCTGTCTTGCGTCAAGTGTGATCCCGGTGAGAGTCGTGTCCGCAAAGCCCGGTGCCGTAGCTGTGATGGCGTACTTGCCCGGGTTCAGGTTGAGCACCTGGTACTCGCCGCTTTCGTTTGCGGTGATATTCCGGACTGAGTTGTCGTTCAGATTGCGCGCATGCACAATCGCCCCAGGGATCACCGCGCCTGTGGGGTCCTGAACCGTACCCACAATCGTGCCAAAGGTGGATTGCGCGGAGCCGGCCGAAGCGGAGGCGAGCGCAATGAGCACAGCGGAAGCGCAAAGCCTCGGCTGCCACGGATAAGTAGAAGAACGGCCTCGAAGGTAACGCATGGATCACTCCTAAATGCCCTTTCGGGTCATAGGAGCAGTGGAGCGTGGCCGTTATCAGGAAGGCATAAAGCCCTCTGTTGGTCCGCCTTTATTCAGCGGAATGTCGTGACGATTCCGTCATAGAACATCCAGATCCGGCCGTGAGAGATCGATCCTTACGGCAATCTTACAGCTTTTTTATTAGTCTTGAGCTGTGCAGCTTCGAACACAACAGCGGGCGTGGGCGGTAGCCCTGCTGGTGAGCATCTTTTCCTTTCTGAGCAGTGAAGCGGCGATGCACCTGAACATTGGCGTGGCAGCGGCCATTCCAGGCTTCATGCTGCTGGCGCTCATCGCCTCGTGGCAGTCGGGCTTCTGGGCTGCTGTCCTGGTGACCACGGTCTCAGGTGTCTGCCTCGATTACTTCTTCATTGAGCCAAAGTTCAGCCTGTCCATCGACTCTTACCAGGAACTGCTTGCGCTTAGTTCGTTCGCCGCCGTCTCGGTGCTGATCAGCCATATGGTGCAGCGGATCCGCAGCGCCAGCCAGCGCCTGGAAGCCAAGGAACAGGAGCAGCGAGAGCTCTTTCAACTATCCCAAAACATACTCATCTCTGACTGGAAGGGCGGCCCTGAGGAGCAACTCTGCCGCACCCTGCGCGAGCAACTGCTTTTGCGCGGTGTGTCCCTTTGGGATGAGAGGTCTTGCCGCTTCTGGTATGCGGGAGATGCAGCGGACACCGAAGAGGGCTTAAGGGCATCGTTCCGCGCGCAAACGAATTATGATTTGCTCGCTCGCGAAGAGCACATCCGCGTGCTCCGCTTCGGCACGCGGCCAATCGGTGCCTTGATGTTTCGGGGTACACGCGCCAGGCCCATCTTTCTGGATGCGGTCTGCGCACTGGTCGCCAGCAGTCTGGAACGGCTCAGGGCGATGCGCGCGGAGGTTGTTGCAGAATCTGTCGTCCTCTCTGAGCAGTTGCGGACAGCCGTGCTCGACGGCTTGGCACACTCCGTGAAGACGCCACTGACCACAATCGCCATCTCCGCTTCAGGCTTGCTTGAGCTGGGTGAGCTCACGCCGATGCAGCGGCAGTTCGCCAATACGATTGAGGAACAAGCCCTATCCATTTCGGAGTTGACGACCAAACTGCTTCGTACGGCAAAGCTCGACAGCCATGAAATGACGGTTCGTAAGCGCCCGGTAAACTTGCGGGAGCTTTTGGAAGCGGCAGTCACCGAACTGCCGGAGGAACTACGCTCAAACCGTCTTGCAATGAAGTTTACGGTTCGTGATCTCACCGTCCATATCGACCCTGAGATCATGCGGATGGCGCTTGTGCAGCTTCTTGAGAACGGATTGAAGTACAGCCCGCCGGGCTCTGCGGTGTGTATGGCCGTTCGCTGCGATGTAGGTGAGGTCCATCTTCGCGTGCACAATACCGGCTCGTTTATACCGCTTGCGGAAAGATCGCTCGTGTTCGAACGCTATTACCGCGGCAAAGCTACCGAACATACCGCCACCGGAACGGGGCTGGGTCTGTCAATTGCGAAACGTGCGGTTGAGATGCATCATGGCCGCCTTGAAGTTGAGAGCTCCCACGATGGCGGTACGACCTTCCAGATTTCTTTACCGATCGGAGAACCCTGCTGATGAGCGACGGCACCATCCTTATTGCTGAAGACGACGCGGCGCTTCGGCACAGCCTGAGCAGCACGCTTCAAACACTCAATTTTGCGGTTCGTGAGGTGTCTACCGGGGAGTACGCGATCCTTGATCTTCGCCAGGAGCATACGGAAGTCTTGCTGCTTGACCTCAACATGCCCGGCATGGGCGGCGTTGCCGCTTGCAGACGCATCCGCCAGTTACACCCCAAGCTCCAGATTATCGTTCTTACGGTTCGGGACAGCGAAGAGGATAAGGTCGTCGCGCTCGATGCCGGAGCAGACGACTACATGACCAAACCTTTCCACCTGATGGAGCTTCTAGCCCGCATTCGCTCTGCGGTTCGCCGCGCACGAACGCCTGAAGCGAACACGGCAAAGACGCTGGAGATCGGTCCGATCCGGCTTCTGGTGGAGCAGCATCGCGTCTTCAAAGGCGACGCAGAGGTTCACCTGACGCCGAAAGAGTTTGAGTTGCTCCACATGCTCATGCAACATGCGGGCAAGCCGCTCACGCACCACCGCTTGCTCACTGCCGTTTGGGGTGAAGAGTACGGCAACGAGCGTGAGTACCTTCGCACTTACATGAGCCAACTGCGCCGAAAGCTTGAAGAGAACCCCGCGGAGCCGGTGTATCTAACAACCGAAGCCTATCTCGGCTATCGCTTCCGGACAGAGCAGAAGTAGGTGCAAGTGTAAGCGCCTTCGTGCGCCCACGCCTTGAGCATCGTCGGTTTCCTCACCTGAGTGGAGCAGAACAGCATCAGGAAGGCATAAGGATGCCACTTGCTTCTTCCTTAGGGTGCCGGACCTAACATTGATGAGTATGCATTCTGTCTCGGCCGATCTTCTCCTAGACCTGTTGTTACTTACCGCAGTCGTGGTGTGCTTCTACGCGGGTCTGAGGGCGAAACGCCGGAGGAACCGGCTGTTATTGATCGCATGGGGCAGCCTGCTTGCCTGCGCCGCGGCGAATCTGCTGATCGCAATGCCGATCAGAACAAACCAGCGCCTTGGGCTGGTCCTGTTCGGCATGTGCTTCCTTGGGCAAGGTACAGCATGGATGGTCTTTCGCGAACGAATCACCAAGCCTGCCGTGGTGGGCGGGGGACTTCTGCTGGCTGGCTCACTGGTGCTTGCCGCCTATAGTTAAGTTTGCCTTCCAGATGTAGCTATTGATCGGACTATCATCCTCTACTTCGTTTAGGAACACTTTCAGGAACTACGGCTGGAAGGAAGATGGTCTAAACGTCATTCGACCGGAGCATCGCTCCGGTCGAATGACATCGTAGACGCGAGACGGTCGTCGTTAGAAGTGGTACCCGATCTCTGCCGTCAGCGAACGCGGTGTTACATAGTGCGTGCCGCTAAAGGTAGAGAGGAAGTTATACAGCGCCACCTTATTGGTAAGGTTCACCGCCGTCAGCCTTGCGCTGAAGTGGTGGTTTTCCGTGCCAAACAGGTTGTCCTGGCCGATAGACAGATCAAACAGGTTGCGGTGCGCAATGCGGGGCGGATTCTTGTCGTCATCTTCCGTGCTCGGCGCAGGAATCGAGACGAGATTTGAGGTAAGCAGATTGGCCTGGCAGAGGCCCGGAAGCCCGGCAGACGGTGTGGCCTTCACGCCGTTGCAGGCCAGACCGGCTTGTGCCTGCTGGTCCGCCGATAGACCGCTCAGGTCGATGTAGTTGACGTTGCCGATCGTCACACCGCCACATGAGCTATTCGCACCGGTCGTGTTGAAGCACGGCACCGCACCCCGGTAAGACCGCTGTCAAAACGCCAGTTGAAGCCGATGTACGGGCTGCGCTTGAAGGGCACCTGGTACTGCACATGCGTGGTCTGGTTGAAGCGCTCGTCGTGGTCGATGCGGAACGGAAAGCCGCTCTGGCCGACGGTTGCGCCTGCTCCGGCACTCTGGGGTGGGAAGAAGCGGGCTGCAACGCCGGACATGACAGCGAACGCGGTCAGGTGATGGAAGTTCGGCACATCGGCTCGGAGTGCGAAGCCGGGAATCTTCGAGTTGTGCCAGTTGATGGGAAAGGTGATCGGCGTGTTACCCACAACGCTAAAGTCAAACGCGCTGTGCGTGTACTTCCAGATGTAGTCGGCACTTACCACCAGGTTCTTGCCGAAGGCCTGCTGCAGCCCGGCATGGAACTCATTGCGATAACCGGGGGTCAGCACCGCATTGCCACCCTGGCAGGCGAGCAACGGGTTTAGAACGGGATCGCCGCAGCCGATGCTGGAGATAACCAGGTTCTCGTTGAAGGGTGTTTCCAACGTTCTCGCGTAGGAAGCGCGCAGCACGGTTCCGGTCCGCTTCACGTTGTAAGCCGCACCGACACGCGGCTCGGCCTGACGATCCTTGCTAAGACCGTTATAGAAGTCACCGCGGACGCCAAGATTGAAGTTCCAGTTCCCCGCCTTGATCTGGTCCTGTACGTAGAGCGCAATCTCTTTGACATCGGCATGCCCGAAGAAGGCGAACTGCCTGCCGCCCCGGGTCAAGTCGTAGAAAAGCAGGTTCGGATCAAAGGCTGTGCTGCCCAACGAGCCATCATTGGCAACGAGGCCGGCCGTCGCACATTGGCTAGGATCGCCAAAGCCGCTCTGTGGCGCGCCGTTTGCATCGGTGCACGGCGCGTTGAAGGTGGAGTCCACAAGACCGATCTGGTCATGCTCACGCAGAAAGGTATGCGAGTAGACCGCTCCCAGTTTCACTGTATTCACGCCTTTCACGTAGGAAAGATCGGTATGCACGCCGGCGTTGGTCAGCTGGCGTTGCTGCGTGATCGACTCGGTGCCCACCGGGCCGAGGTCCGCCAGCAGGTTCTTGCTCGGGTAGTAGTTGTACTGGTCATGACGAACGTACGGCGCAAAGTTAAAAACCGCATTCGCACCAAACACATGCGTGTAAGTCGGCGAGATGTTGAAGGTCTCAATCTTGCTCTTCTGGTCGGTGTTGCCGACATTGCCGAAGATGGGGTTTGCGGTGGTTCCACCGGCAACTACGTTCTGCACCTGCAGATTGTCATAGGTGTTCGGTGTCTGAAACCATGAGCGGCTGTAAGTAAGGTTCAGGTGCGCCGAGCTCTTCTCGGAGAACTGACGGTCGATGCGGTCGAACACGTTCTGCTCGTTGCCCTTGGCATGGAAGACCGCGAACTCTGCCGGATCGAGAAAGCGTCCGGTGTTGAGGCCATCGGCTTCAAAGAAGTTTCCAAAGCGGTCACCGCCGTAGGACACATCGAACGAACCGGTCGACGTGCCGAAGGTGCCGTAGGAGCCAGTGAAGCTGCCCGTGGGCTTGGTCACACCTTCGCCCGAGCGCGTGGTGACGTTGATGATCAGGCTCGTTTTGCCGCCGTACTCCGCCGGCGGCGCGCCGGAAATGACCTCG
>CAXTJS010000008.1:16196-31541 GCA_964244605.1 uncultured Terriglobus sp.
GGATCGAGTTCGAGGGAATCTGGTTGGAGAAGACCTTGCTCTGCTGGTCCGTGATGGGCTGCCCGTCGAGCGAGAAGGAGTTCGAGGCGTGGTCGCCGAGACCGTGGAACAGGCCATTCGAGTCGGCAGCAACACCCGGCGATGCGAGCGTGACAAGCGAACTCAGCGTCGATGAGGGCGTCTCAAGCGGCAGCTTGTCAAAGAGGCCGCGGTCCACGTCCGTGTGAAAGACCGAGCTATTTTCGAGCAGGTCAGAGGCTTGTACGTCAATCGATGTCGAAGACGTACCGATCTTGAGCGACTCGTTCAGCGTCACCGGCACGTTCGAGGAGAGGTCAACGTCCTCAGCAAGTGAGGAGAAGCCGGAGCCTTGAACGGTGACGTGGTACGGGTTCAGCGGCACGTTCGTGAATTGGTATCGGCCACCTGCGTCGGTGGTGGCATTACGCGTGAAGCCACTCACGGGGTTGGACAAGGTCACGATTGCGCCGGCAACGACCGCGCCTGACGGGTCTTTGACCACGCCCACGAGCGTACCGGCATTGCCTGCGGTCTGCCCGACGGCGGAAAGTGAAAGTGCGGAAAGTGAGGTGATGCAGGCGAACAGGCCTGCACGGCGAGGCGGCATAAACATGGAGTACTCCTGGTTGCGTGTTGTCGAGCCTGGATAAACGGCGATCAAGCGAACGAAACAACAGCAACAGGAGGAGGACGGATGTAGTGCCGGTGGCGCGCAGAGAGACAGGGCCGTGCCACTGATTCGCAGGGAGCAAGGCTCTCCGCAAGCATGAAGACGAGAGCAAGGGCCGGCAGGACTGCCGGGTGTACCTCAAGCTGCGCAAGGAAGCAGATCGAGCAGGTGCCCGATGACTCGCCGCTTTCCTGCGAGGTGTGATGGCTGCCATGTGTGTGCAGTGCACGCGCCGTGCCAAGAAGAAGGAGCAGCGCGATGCAAAGGCCCACAAGCAGCCAGGAAGCGGCGCTGCCCTGAAACTCGCCCGATCTTCGAGCAGGACCTCGGCTTCCACCTTCACGCACACTCATGCCCGGCACCCGGCGGCGCACAGGCATGCGCCAGTGCGTTCGTGACCAGAGTGCAGGGGTGGTGCCAAGCATGCTTAATGCTATCGCAATCTCGGTAATGAGGCGAACTGCGGCACGTATGACGTTGCCTATGTGATCTTCTGCACGCCCGGTCGCCCCGCGTCGATAGCGAAAGCCGCTGCGTTGCTCACTGAGGCGTCGTTCACCGTGACGCGATCCACCACGCGTAACTGGCTTGTCATGCGGGCCGGTGTGGCTTCGCAGAGGAAGTAACCCCGTTTGGCATTGTTGTAGGCGAGGTGCGGATTTACCTGCAGAATTTCTGCCGCGTGCGGCCCGGCAACCGTGCCATTACCACCAGACGTGATGGAAGTGCCGACAAGCTCACTCGCTACCGTGGCTGACTCCGGGCGATCGAAATCCTGCTTCAGGTCGCCAACCCATGTCTGATGGAAGTCGCCTGTGATGAAGACAGGATTATTCGGCTTGCGCTCGGCAAGAAAATCGGTGAGCCGCTTGCGGGCCGCGGGATAGCCATCCCACTGGTCCATATTGTATTGCGCGGGCGCCTTGTCCTGCGACAATCTCAATTGCGCAATCATCACCTGGTTCGCCACCACATTCCAGGTGGCGGTCGACTTATCCAGGGTCTTCTGGAACCACTGCTCCTGATCGGCGCCCATCATGGTCGCTTCAGGCTTTAGGCGTTCGTCACAGCTCGGCTTGAAGTCGTCACCACATGGCTGCCGGGTGCGAAACTGACGCGTGTCAAGCACGGTAAAGTTCATCAAGCGGCCGTACGGCAGGTTGCGATAGACGCTGATACCATCGCCTAGCGGCAGCGACGAGCGGCGCAGCGGCATGTTCTCGTAGTACGCCTGAAACGCACTGGAGCGGCGCGCACGAAAGTCCGGTTGCGGGTGGCTCCACTCCGGGTAGATACCGGCCCAGTTGTTCTCGACTTCGTGGTCGTCAAAGGTCACGATCCACGGATGCGCGGCGTGGTTCGCCTGCAGGTCCGGATCCGTCCTGTACTGCGCGTGCTGGTGGCGGTAGTCCTCAAGCGTGATGAGCTCCGCCAGGTCATGCTTGCGCACCTGGTCATGCTTCAGGTGGTACTCGTAGATGTAATCGCCAAGAAAGAAGACGGCATCCAGGTCCTGCGCGGCCATATCGCGATGCGCCGTGAAGTGGCCGTACTCATAGTGCTGGCAGGATGCAAAAGCGAAGCGGGTGCGGTCCTGCAGGGTGCCCGGCGCGGGCGCGGTCTTGGTCTTGCCGATGGTGCTCGTCGCGCTTCCCGCATGAAAGCGGTAGAAGTAGACGCGGCCGGGCCGCAGACCTTCCACCTCCACGTGCACGGAGTGGCCAAGCTCAGGCACTGCGGCGACCGTGCCGCTCTGCAGAACGCGTGTCATTGCCGGCGTCTCTGCAATCTCCCAGCGCACCGGCACCGGGTCCAGACCCATGCCCCCTGCTACCTGGTCGGGATGCGTCGCGAGCCGTGTCCAGAGCACGACGCCCGTGGGTGTGGGATCGCCGGAGGCCACACCTAGCCGGAATGGGTCGTCGGCGAAGCCCTTCTGCAGAACGGGCTGCAAGGCGAAGCTGCGCGAGGCCTGCAACGCGAGCAGCGCGGCGGTGGAGTGCAGGAAGTGTCTACGGTTCACGGGGCCTCAGTTTGTCCAAGTCAGTGGTTTGGCAACCACGTCACAAACATACTGCGCCACGCCTGTTACGACATCGTCAATGCTGCGAAGCGCGACTACGTCACCTTCAACTCTTGAAGAGATTCTTCAGAATAAAGATTACGTTCGCGGGCCGCTCCGCCAGCCTGCGCATGAAGTAGGGGTACCAGTCCGTGCCGAAGGGCAGGTAGACGCGGACACGGTAACCCCGGCGCAGCAGGTCGCGTTGCAGATCGCGCCGCACGCCGAAAAGCATCTGGAACTCAAAGACCTGCCGCGCAATGCCCTGCCTAGTGACAAACGCCTCGGTTGCCGCGATCATTTTTTCGTCGTGCGTCGCGATGCCGCAGTAGACACCGGAGGACACCATGCGCTCGGCGAGCCTGACGTAGTTTGCATCGACGTCTTCCTTCTTCGGGAAGGCATGCTCCGGGCTCTCTTTGTAAGCACCTTTGCAGAGGCGGATGCGAATCTTCTCGCCAAGCAGGCGTTCGGCGTCCGTAGCGGTACGAAAAAGATACGACTGCAACACGGTGCCGACCGCACCCGGGTGCTGCCGGTGCAGGTCCTCAGTAAGGCGCAGGGTCTGCTCAGTGTAGGGCGTACCCTCCATGTCAAGGCGAACGAAGTTGCCCAACCGCGCCGCGTGCGCCACAATCTCTCCGGTCACGGCCTCTCCCAGCGCGGGGGACACGTCCATGCCCACGCCGGTGAGCTTCACCGACACATTCGCATTGAGCTTTGCCGCGGCAATCCGGTCGAGCAGCAGATGGTAGATCTCCGCAGCAGCGCGTGCGCCCTCTTCGGTGCGGACGCTCTCGCCGAGCAAATCCAGGGAGACGCTGAACCCTTCCGCGTTCAGAGCGGCGGTCACGTTCACGGCGTCGTCCAGCGTCGTCCCCGCCACAAAGCGGCCTGAGAGCTTGCGGCCCGGCCCGGTCCCTTCCAGAAGATTCCGCATGGTGGCATTCCGGGAGAGGGCAATCAGGGACGAACGCATCATATCGCCCCAGTGTATGCCGAAGCCGTAGAGCCACTCTGGTGATCCAAAATGCGGCACTTTCCGCGACTTCGCCCAGGTTCCGGGGTGTATCTTAGTGACAGGGTGTAGCCATTCGCCTACAGCCACTTGGGTTCGCCGGTCGGCTTCTACGTCCGAATTCTCGCGATAGGTGTTTTCTTTGAGAAAGTCCATCCCCTTGGCGCTTTTTACAACCGCAACCTTGCTGATGGTCCTCGCCTCGCCCACGCGCGCGTTGGCGGCGACACCGGCTTACGCGGCAAGCGGCGCGATCGTCAGCACCAATCTGAGTGCAGCTGTTGTTAAGCTGAATAAGAATTTTGGTGTAGCGAGCGGGGCGGTTTTTGGCGCATCCGGCGGCAGTGCGCCGCCACGGGCAAAGCCGGCTGACACCTGTGTGTTCGGGAACTGCGGCGGTACTCCTGTTCCGATAGGTCCGTGTGTGGGCTCGCCGGAGAACCCGACAGCGCTGCTGGCTGCCATCGGCTTGAGCGGCCTGTTGCTAGGGCGATTCGGCTACAGCCGTCTGCGTACCCGGCGGAACACCGCTTCGACGCAGATCCCCGTAGCAATTTAGTCGCATCCTCCCCGGCTGCGTTAAGGTAGGGCGGTGCCCGTCCTTCTCAGACAAATCAGGCGCAAAGACTTCACCAACGAGGCAGTGGCGCTCGGGCTGCTGACCGTGCTGTTGCTGCTCGGCATGCTGGCGATGCTGCCGGTCACTGCCGACCTCATTCGTCTCTGGCGAGACGATCCGCTGCGCAGCTTTGGCGCGATTTTGCCCGTGCTCAGTATTGTGCTTTGGGTGCGTGTCTGGCGCACGATGCAGTGGACGCACCAGGGCACATGGTGGGGTCTGCTGCCTGTTACCCTGGCCATCGTCATCGCACGGACGTACGGCGCTTCGTTGATCGCCTATCGCTTCAACGACATACAGGTAGCGCCGGTGCAGCCCGGCCTGCTTCTGTTCGGGTTCATGAGCGGCGTCGCGCTGCTGCTTGGTGGGCGGCGGCTGTTTTGGGCGGTGCTCTTCCCGCTGTTTCTGCTGCTATGCGCCAACCCCGTACCGCATCTGTTTGACCGGCTGGACTTCCCGTTGCAGGAAGTTTCCGCCAACGTGGCGCGTGGCTTTGCTCACCTGCTTGGCGTGCATCCAACGGGCGAGCAGTTGCAGATGATGTTTGCGCCGCGGTTCGGCATGGTGATTGTGCCCGGCTGCAACGGCGTGCGTGGCTCCGTCACAATGGTGTACCTCGCACTGGTGCTTGGCTACCTGAAGCGCTACCCGTGGCGGCGAACCGCGTTGTTCATGGCCGCGGCGATGCTGTTGGGGTACCTGTTGAACTTCGTCCGGCTCTGCCTTCTGGTGGTCTATTACCTGGTCGCGACGCGCCTGCCGCGCCTGCAACCGCATGGCGAGATGGCAGACTACCTCATCGGTGCCCTGCTCTTCTTTGCCGTCACCCTGCTGAACGGCTACTTCTTTCTGCGCCCGGCTTCAGCCAGCCCCGCAGCACCGGCGCAAGTTCCTGCTCCGGCGCGCTTGTTGTGGCGCGATGTGTTTGCCAGGTGGAGGTGGCTTTGCGCGGCATGTCTCTTTCTGCTGTGCGCGGGCGCGCAGGTTCGGCCTGCCGCTGCGTTGCTACTCAGCCCGCCGGGCTACATCGCCCCGGAGTACGCACTTTCCTGCCTGCCCGCGCAGACCGGTTCGTGGAAGCGAACGAGCAGCTGGCTTGAGGTGTACTACGACCGGCCGGTCTGGGCCTGGACGGAGTACCAGCGTGCTGACGGCGTTCACGTCGCCATGGCGATGTGGCTCTCGCCGAACCGGCACTTCGCGATCCAGAGCCGCATGATGAACGGCAGCAAGCCGATCGTCTCCGGCTCGTTCAACGCACACACCGCAGACGGCATGCCGATGGAGCTCTCAAGCTTCACGCTGAACGACGACCTGGTCTACGGCAGTCCGCCGACACCCACGTTTTTCGCCGAGACGACCTGCACACCGAAGCTCTGCAGCCAACAGGAGTTCGGTTTCAACCGTCAGGGTTGGCTTGTTGGCGTGACGCCGGCGGCAAGCGGTCGCCGGTTACCCTTGCTCTACCGCGTGCAGGCAAGACCCGGCACGCGCGAGGATGAGGCGACCCAGCAGCGAGCCAAGGATCTTATCCGTGAGTTGACCGCACAACTTGACCTGAACCCGCTCGTGCGGAAGCTCGGCTCACGCTGAAACGAGCTACTGCGCCGGATCCTGCAACGCCACGGCGCTGCTCTGTACCTCAGGCGTGGTCATGCGGCTGGTGTCGGCCATGGCGGCAATCGCCTCTTCATAGCGCCCGAGCAGGCTGTTGGTGCGGATGATGGCCATCTCTTCCAGCATCTTTGAGCCATCACGCAGGTAGCTGATCTTTGATCGCTCATCGTGACCCCAGGAGACCGCAACCTCACGGATCTTGAAGCCAAGCCGCCGCGCGATAAAGAGTATCTCCGGGTCAAAGCCCCACCGCTCCACCCGCTGCAGGCGAAAGATAATCTGTGCCGCGTTTCGCCGGAACGCCTTAAAACCGCATTGCGTGTCAGCATAAGGCAGGTTCATAACCATGCGAGTCACGCCGTTGAAGCACCTGCCGAAAAACCTGCGATAGAACGGCTGATGCTGCGTTTGCCGCGTCCGGTCGAGCCATCGTGATCCGATGGCGACATCGGCACCGCCACGTAGCGCGTCGAAGAGCAGGTCCGCTTCCTCAATCGGTGCGGACAGATCAGCGTCTGTAAACATGACCAGGTCGCCACGCGCCTGCAGCAATCCATTGCGCACGGAGTAGCCCTTGCCACGATTGCCCGGGTTCTGAATCAGGTGCAGTTCGGGGTAGCTCCGCATGTACCGGTGCACAATCGCAACGGTGCTGTCGGACGAGCCGTCATCCACGACCAGAACCTCGGCGTCCCACTGCCGCGCACGCACGCACTCCAGCACACGATCCAGCGTCTGCTCGATGCGCAGCGCTTCGTTGTAGGCAGGGATGACGATGCTTACATCCGGGTTCGACACGTCACGGCTTTCTTCCCCCGGCAGAGGCAGCGTCCATAGGGCGTTGCATGCGGAGCGTCGATTCTATCCGAATCTTCGGATGTGGTGATACGGTGAAACGATTCGCGGGAGCACGGGTGCTAAACTCAGGCTCGATGCAGGACCCCACAGGCACTCCCCAGCCAGTATCTTCGCCGTTCCCCTCCTACGGTTATCCACCGCCGCCGCCACCACCTTCACCTCGAAAGAAGCGGTCGGGCGGCTTCTGGGCGCTGGTCATTGGCGGCTCACTGCTCGCGGTGGTGCTGGTACTCGGCTTGCTGACGTGGGCCGCAGTCAAGAGCATCGGCAACGACAGCAGTAGCAGCAGTTCCATTGGCGGCTCCGACCAGATTGGCGTCATCGATGTCGACGGAGTCTTGCTCACAACGGAACAGCTCGATCAGCAACTGCGCAAGTTCGGCGACGATGACGACGTGAAAGCCATCATCCTGCACATCAACTCGCCGGGCGGCGGCGCGGCTGTATCGCAGGAGCTCTACAACGAAGTGCTGCGCATTCGGCGCGAGAAGCACAAGAAGATCGTCGCCTCCATCGAAACGGTCGGCGCGAGCGGCGCCTATTACATCGCGTCGGCTTGCGACAAGATCTACGCCAACGACGCGTCCGTCGTGGGTTCTATCGGTGTCATCATGGAGTGGACGCAGTACGGCGACCTCCTACGCTGGGCCAAGCTAAAGCCGGTTGTATTGCACGCCGGCGACCTGAAAGACGCAGGCGACCCAACGCACGACCTCACCCCGAAAGAAGAGGCGTACTTTCAGGGACTGATCGACAACATGTACGGCCAGTTTGTGCATGACGTAGCAGCGGGCCGCGGTGTGAGCGATGACCGCATCAAGCCACTGGCGACCGGCCAAGTTTGGACCGGCCAGCAGGCGAAGGCGCTCGGCCTGATCGACAAGGAAGGCGGCTTCCGCGTCGCCCTGGTCGACACCGCGCGAGACCTGGGCATCAAGGGCGAGCCAAGCATCAAGAAGCCGGCGAAGAAGCGCTCCGGCCTGATCTCCGCGCTCACCAGCAGTGATGCGGACAGCCTTCTGCCGACACCCGCGAAAATCCTGAATCAGTCGCCGGGCTTCTACTTCCTTTGGAAGTAAAGATGATTGCGCAAATCGTCCGCAGCAGGACGGCGCGTGGCAGTATCCTGCGTTCGATACAGTACAGAGCTGGGTTGAGCCGGAGAGTGTCATGACGAAAGCGGAGTTGGTAGACCAGGTGACCGGGCTTGGCGATCTGACGCGCCGCGATGCCGACGTGATCGTAGAGACTATCTTCGACGCAATGATCGGTGCCCTGCGCGAGGACGACAAGATCGAGATCCGCGGCTTCGGCTCCTTTCGCACGCGGCAGCGCAAGCCGCGCACCGGCCGCAATCCAAAGACAGGCGACAGCGTCGACGTCCCAGCGAAACGCGTGCCCTACTTCAAGCCCTCTAAGGATCTTCGCGACTCCGTCAACGCCGCCGGCTAGCTTTCCGGTACAGATGTGCCCAGAAGTGTCCGGAAGGCCTCGGCGTAGGACACCGGCAGCGACTTGCGGACCATGTCGCGCCCGACCACGATGTGCGTCGTCTCTCCTGTGCAGAGCAGTTGCCCGTCAGTTGCGCGAACCACCTCGTAACCCATCTTGATCAATGAGCCGCGCAGAGCCACGATGCTCGTGCGCACCAGGATCTCATCGTCATAGCGAGCCGGGGCACGGAACCGAGCACAGGCTTCGACGACGGCGATTAGGCAGCCGTACTCCTCTTCCAATCGCTTGTATTCGAGCCCGAGCGAACGCATTAGCTCGACACGCCCTACCTCAAACCACACCAGGTAGTTGGCGTGGTAGACCACGCCCATCTGGTCGGTTTCGGCGTAGCGGACACGCAGACGGGCTTCACTGTGGTGTGGCATGTGCCCAGTGTACGGAAGGCACTACTCTTCCAGTGGCAGGTCCTGCTCGCGTACGCGCACGCCCACACCTTCAAGCAAGAGGCGCTCGCGCCGGCGCTCAGACCAGGCCCTCGCAAACAGGCCTGCGGCCAGCACCAGCAACGTCGCAGACAGCAGGCCGAAGGGCCGCACCCACAGCGGATCGGGTTGGACGGCCGTGCACAGGGCGTCGTTGGCGAGAGTGGCACAGCGGTCGGCCACGTTCGCGCGATGCAGAAGCACAGGTGTTCCAAGAAGGCTGGCCAACAGCAGCAACGACAGCAGGCGGGAGCGCATGCGAGAACAGATGCGCAACTGGACATAGGGCGCTGCTCCCCAGCCTAGAATCAGCTTAGAGGTCGCAGCGATGGTGGAACGAAATGACGTACTGATCGTGGTGGATGTGCAACAGGACTTCTTGCCCGGCGGCAGCCTCGCCGTGAACGCGGGGGACGAAATCATTCCGCTCATCAACCAGCTCGGCAGCCGCTTCAGCAACGTGGTGCTTACGCAGGACTGGCACCCTCCCATGCACATCTCCTTCGCGAGTACACATGGCAAACAGCCCTTCACAGACACGGTTGAAGCCAGCTACGGAACACAATCCTTGTGGCCGGACCACACGCTGCAGGGTTCATCCGGTGCGGCGCTCAGTCCCTTACTCGATCTGCCGCACGTTGGCCTCATCGTACGCAAAGGCTTCCGCAAGGATGTGGACTCCTACTCGGCTTTCCTCGAAAACGACCATCGCACGCCGACAGGCCTCGGCGGCTATCTCCGCGAACTTGGCCTTTCACGCCTATTCCTCTGCGGTCTCGCGTGGGACTACTGTGTCGGCAATTCCGCACTGGATGGCGTGCAGCTCGGCTTCGATGTGACGGTGATCGACGATGCTGTGCGCGCTATCAGCCCTGAAGCGATGGACGTGATGTCAGTCCGCTGGCAGAGTGCAGGCGTGAAGCGTGTGTTGAGCTCGGCGCTGCTTGCTTAGCTTCCCGCTGCTGCCTGTTACTATTTTGGTTCTTTTCCAGATTTCTTCTGCAGTTCACTAATAATCAGCGGGATTCCTCTTGACGAGGCAGTTACCCGGTTGCATTCTAGGCACATCGTGGTTGTCGCGTTATCGGACATGCACGGTATGGGCCTTGCTCTGGTACCCATCCGCTACACACAACATGGCAACAATGATGGCTCCCGTGGAACAGCGTGAGGTACTGCGCTGCGACTACTGTGCCCTTGTGCAGTTCCGCACGGCAAGCAGCCTGTGCCGGAAGTGCAAGAAGCCGCTGGACGTGGAAGAGCCCAAACCGGCTGCTCCCGCGCTCACGCTGGTTCCACCACCCGCGGCAGCAGAGGAAAGCGGTCTGCAGGTAGCCAAGGCGGTGCGCGATCTGCGCCGTGTTCGCAACCTGAGCCAGCGCCAGCTCGCCACGCGCATGAACGTGCCCCGCACCTACATCTCAAAAATCGAGAACGGCAAGGCGATGCCGACACTTGGCAGCCTGGAGCGCCTCGCCCGTGCGCTGCAGGTCGACATCAGCGCCATGCTGCAGAATGCCAAGTCCCGGCACAGCAACGAGGCCGCGCTCTTGATGACCGACCCGTTCCTGGCGGAAATCGCCGGCTTCTGCAACAAGCTCGATGCGGTGCAGAAGTCCATCTTCCTGAACCATGTGCGCGAGTTGGCCTCAGGCCGCCGCCGCATCGCTTAGGCGCGAACAATCTAAACGACCTCCTCTCCTTGCAGACCGCGGAGACCGGTGCAGATGCTTTGCACCGGCTCTGCGGGACGTGCTACGTTCAATTGCGGAGAAACACCTTGCCGCTGAGCCAGCCGCTTCGTATCCACGAGCTCTCGCCAGACGAGACGGCGGTGTACGGCATGCTCGACCCGGGCCGCATGCCCGAGCACGTGGCCATCATCATGGATGGCAACGGCCGCTGGGCCGGCAATCGCGCCATGAAGCGCTTCCTGGGCCATCAGCAAGGTGCCGAAAGCGTGCAGTTCGTTACCGAAACAGCCAGCCGCATCAATCTGCCCTACCTCACGCTCTACGCGTTCTCCCTTGAGAACAACCTGCGCCGTCCCAAGTCGGAAGTTGGCTTTCTGATGAAGCTCTTGCGCAATTACCTGGTCGGCAACGTACGCCGCATGAACGACAACAACGTGCGCATGCGCTACATCGGCCGCACGCACGAGCTGCCGCCCGACGTGCAGGAAACCATGCACTGGGCCGAAGCAGAGACGGCGAAGAACACCGGTACGACACTCACGCTTGCCCTCAACTACGGCTCACGCGCCGAGATCGTCGATGCGACTCGCGGCATCCTGCGTGATCTGCTTGCCGAAGCGCATCGCCGCGGCTGCTCCGTAGACGACCTGATCAGCGTAAGCGGGCTTGAGAGCATCGACGAGGAAGCCGTCGCCCGCCAGATGTACACGCACGACATGCCCGACCCGGACCTGCTCATCCGCACTTCGGGCGAAATGCGCATCTCCAACTACCTCTTATGGCAGATTGCGTACGCCGAGATCTTCGTGACAGAGCGACTCTGGCCAGACTTCACCGGCCTTCATCTGCTGGAAGGCATCGCTGCATTCCAGCGGCGCAATCGCCGCTTCGGCGGGCTTGACGGCGAATCCAGCGACGAAGAGCTGCCCGACCCGCTCATGCCGGAACTGGTTCGTTCGTAGCGGCATGACCTACCGATAGCGATATCCTCTTCACTGGCCTATGAAGAGAGTGCTCACTGCGGTCGTTCTGATCGCCATCGTCTTCGGAATCATCTTCTTCGGCAACGGTCTTGCACTGGCGATCGTTGCCTGCATCGTTGCCTTGCTCGCCGCGTATGAGTACGCGGCGCTGACGCAGGCCGGCAACGCGGGCGTGCCTGTCTGGTGGCTGCTGCCTGCTGTTGCCCTGCTCTTTGCGCAGAGCCAGTTTCTGCCGCTGGAGGGTCCGCTGCCACTGCTCAGCTTTCTCGGGCTCAGCCTGCTGACCTTTGCCGCATTCTATGAAGCGCGCTCAGGACGGCTCGAACGGACGCTGCCCATCGCGGCAGAGGGCCTGTTCGGGCTCATCTACGTTGGCTACCCGCTTACGTTGTTGCCGCTCTTCTTCGCGAAGGAGAATGGCAAGACACTACTGATTTTCCTCATGCTCGTAGTGTGGACCGGTGACATCGCCGCGCTTTACGTCGGCAAGGTCTTTGGCCGGCGCAAACTCGCACCAGCGCTTAGTCCGAACAAGACATGGGAAGGCTCAGCGGCTTCGCTTTTTGGAAGCGTGCTGATTGCCGCCGTCCTGATGCTCGTCTGCGAGGTTGTCGGCGCACGCGGCACCACAGTGCTGCACATCAGTGAGCCGTGGTGGCAGACACTCTTGCTGGCTGCGCTGGTCAATGTCGCCGCTCAGGTTGGCGATCTGGTTGAGTCGGCGATCAAGCGTGGCGTTAAGGTAAAAGACTCCGGCGCGATGCTGCCGGGGCACGGCGGTATCCTCGACCGCATCGACGCGCTGCTGGTTGCTGCACCGGTGCTCTGGTATCTGCTGCTGTTGAAGGAGTCGGCAGGACTGGGCGGCTTTTGAGATAAGCTTCTCGCATGGCCGGTTCTGTCAAAGAGATCTCGAGCAGCGCCGCTAAGGCCGTAGGTGGCTTCCGCGAAGCTATCCAGGACTTTGTTGTTCCAGAGATACGCTCCATGAAGGCGACCATCGAGGCGCTCACGCAGGAAATGCGTCTGCGCAATGAACAGCTTGCGCAGGAGTTACGACTACGTACAGAGAGCCTGCAGCAGGAGCTTAGGCAAAGAGCGGATCAGCTGCAAGAAGAAATGCGGTTCCGCGATACGACGCTGCGCGAAGAAATTCGAGTGCGAGACGAGAAGCTTGCAGGCTCAATCAAGAATCTTTCTGAAAAGCTCGACTTTGCCATCGACATTCGCGAACGCCTCGTGCAGCTAGAAGCGCGTCTGCCGCGGACGCAGTAGCAGTCTGCGAAAATAGACCGCGTGAAGAACATCGCCATTCTAGGGTCGACCGGCTCTATCGGCACCTCAACCCTCGACATCTGCGAGCGCTACCCGGAACGTTACCGCGTTGTTGCGTTCGCGGCGGGCCACAATATCGAGACCTCGCTGGCACAGTGCGCTCGATGGCGACCGGCAATCATCAGCATGGCCGACGAGCAAACGGCCGACGCGCTCAAGCTCGCCCTGCATCAGAGCGGCGTCACCGGCATCGAGGTGGTTCACGGAACCGCGGGAACAGTGCGTGTCGCATCGCTGCCCGAGGTCGACTTCGTGGTCAGCGCCATCGTCGGCGTTGCGGGGCTTGAAGCGACGTACGCTGCTGTCGCGCTTGGTAAATCCGTCGGGCTCGCCAACAAGGAAGCGATGGTCGCCGCAGGCGAGCTGATCATCGCCAAAGCGCGCGAGACCGGCGCAACGATCCTGCCCATCGACTCGGAGCACAACGCGATCCACCAGTGCATGCGCGGCGGCACCGCGGCTGAGGTGAAGCAGATCTGGCTTACGGCCAGCGGCGGTCCCTTCCGCAACACACCGCTTGCGGACTTCGCGCACATCACGCCGCAACAGGCGCTCAAGCATCCCACTTGGGTCATGGGCCAGCGCATCACTATCGACTCTGCGACGATGCTGAACAAAGGTCTGGAGATCATCGAGGCCTGCCGCTTGTTCGATGTCCCCGCAGACAAGGTACGCGTGACCGTGCATCCGCAGTCAACCATCCATTCGCTCGTCGAGTACGTCGACGGCTCCATCCTCGCGCAGCTTTCGGTCACGGACATGCGGCTGCCCATCCTTTACGCGATGGCGTATCCGGAGCGCGTGCCGTCGGACCTCACCTTCGACCTCGCCGCTCTCTCGCACCTCGACTTCCAGCAGCCTGACTTTGAGCGCTTCCCTTGCCTGCGGCTCTCGTACGAGGCGGCACGCATCGGCGGAGCGCACTGCATCGCGCTCAACGCGGCGGACGAGATCGCCGTCGAAGCCTTTCTCCATGGTGATCTGCCGTTCACTGGCATTCCGCAAACGATCGAGCGGGTTCTCGCGGAGACTCCCGCAACGCGACCAGCAAGCATCGCCGAGGTGCTCGCCGCAGACGAGGCGGCGCGCAAACAGGCTCGCGAGGTTCTTGCGGGCAGGCTCACAGCGGCGTAGACGGGCGCAAGTAGAATCGGGCAAACGGGCGTCTAATGAATGAAGTGATTGCGAGCGCTGGAAGATCGCCGCGCCGCCGCATTGGGGAACTTTGAACGTACTCTTCGGTCTCATCCAGAACGCCTCCGCTGCCGCGCCTTCGACGCTCAGCCACCTCCGTGAGAACGTCGTCGGCATCCTTGTCTTCCTGCTGGTGCTCGGCTTCATGGTGCTCATCCACGAAGCGGGTCATTTCTTCGCGGCCAAGCTGTGCGGCGTGCGCGTGGAGGCATTTGCCATCGGCTTCGGCAAGCGGCTGTTTGGCGTAGTGCACAAGGGCACGGACTACCGCATCAACGCGTTGCCGCTCGGCGGCTACGTCAAGATGGCCGGGCAGGACGAGATGCCGTCGAGCCTGGAACAGAGCACCACCGCAGGCGTGCCCGCAGGGCTGGAGCCTTATAACGACGAGATCGAGACCGCGCTCGGCGATGACGGGCGCACAGATCACACCCTGAGCAGCCAACTCGGAAACGGCGTCGACTTCACGGCCGTTACGCGCTGGCGGCGCATGCTCATCGCCGTTGCCGGGCCGTTTGCCAACTTCGTGCTTACCTTTCTGCTGCTGCTCGGCATCGGCCTCTTCCACTACGAGCGCGCTGAGTATCTGCAGGGCGCGGCCGTGCTCGACTACGTGCCAGCGGGAACACCGGCGGCAAAGGCCGGGCTTCAGTCCGGCGACACGGTGCTCAGCATTGATGGCGTTGCGAACCCGACTTGGCAGAACGTCGTGGAGCGCGGCATGCTGAACATGCGCCGGTCTATCAGCTATGAGGCGCTGCACAACGGCGTCCGGCAGAGCGGCACGCTCTACATCGACGCAGCCGACGACCCGGTCGAGATGCTGGACAAGGCAGGACTTGTTCCGCGCGAACAGGAGCAGCCGATTGGCGTGCATGAGGTGCAGCCGGGAACACCGGCAGCCAGCGCAGGCCTGCTCGCGGGCGATCAGATCGTCGCCGTGGATGGTAAGCAGTTGCACTCCGTCGAGTCGCTGCTGAGCTACCTGCGCGACCAGGGCGGCAAACCGGCAGTGCTGACCCTGCAGCGCCACGAAACCACGCGCACCATCACGGCGACGCCCAAACTCGACCTTGTTCCAGGTGGCGACCGCAAGCAGTATCGGCTTGGCTTCAAGCCGGAACCGGTGCCCGCGCAGGTCGTTCAGCTCTCCTTCGGCGATGCCGTGAAAGATGCGTCGCAGCAGTTCGCGCACAACTCACTGCTCTTTGTGCAGATCGTAAAGGGTCTGTTCACCCGTCACGTTTCGGTCAAGAACATGAGCGGTCCGGTCGGGATCGAGCAGCAGGTTTCCGACGCGGCCAAGCAGGGCTTCTGGGTGGTCATCGGCCTCTCGG